>WTCM01000266.1 GCA_013138595.1 Methyloprofundus sp.
TTCTACCCCCGCGCCATAATCACGTACATAAAAAACCAATTGCTGACCTTTGTTAGTGGTTTTATAACCTATATCAATACGTTTATGATCGGCTAGTTTGGAAAATTTTAAGGCATTATCCACCAGATTAATAATAATTTGGTAAAAAGCATCCTCATCTAACAGCACAATGGCGGAACCTTCAGCGGGTATTAAATTTAATTGATACTCACTGGCTTCAATTTGTGCTGCCGTTTTGGCTTTGATGCCTTGTAATAATTGCGCGGCACTTAGCTCTACTAATTGCATTTCTTGTTGCTGATGATCCAACTTTGCTAATTGTAAGACATTGCTGATTAAGCGTGATAAACGCTCACTTTCAAAATAAATATAATCATAATAGCCGCGTTTACGGCTTTCATCAGGCACCCAGTCAGAGCGTAACATTTCAGAATACATGCGGATTGAGGTAAGTGGGGTTTTTAACTCATGACTGACTGAAGAAATAAAGTTACGCTGCTGTTTGGCAAGATCAATCTGTCTTGCGCCTAAGCGATAAAACAAGATAACCCCTGTACTGATAATTAAAGCTAAAGCGATGCTGATTAAATCTAACACGCGCTTACCTGAATTCGCACTTAAATGACTGACATTGACAATCAGCTCTAAAGCTTGAAAGGGCGCAAGTAATGTACGACGGAAGATTAATACTTCAGTACTTGTGGCGGGTGTTTTAAATTGTTGACGTATCTGTCCGTTATCGGCAGCAATCAAACTGCTGATGCCTAAACGCTGACTATTATTAAACAGCGGCTGAATAATCTGCTGTAAAAATTGCGTATCCACAATAAAACCTTGAATATAACGCGTTTTACCTTGCCAAGCATTACGGTAAAAACACCAATGCTGTGTGCCTAAGCTAATCAGTTGTAAGGGGCTTAGCTCACTTTCAAAGCTGAGTATCCGTACTGTTTGTACCTTATCTATTTCTTCATTGATTGCCTTTTCTTTAGCAAGACGCATGCTTTCTTGTTTAAACTTAGGTTTTGATTTTTGTGCTTTTGTGCGTTCTACTTTTTTTAATTCTCTCTGCTTTGCTATTTGTATGGCTTGATTACGCTTATAAATTTCACTCGCCAGTGATTGATCAGGCAGAGTGACCGTTTCTTTTCTTGATTGTAAGCGATAATCTGGTTTTCTCGACACAGAGCGACCTAAAGAACGGTAGTCTGCGACTGCTTCATCTTGGCTTTTTTTATGCCATAAATCTGTGGTGATATTCAGCTCTTGCAATTCATTTTCACTGAGTTCCTGCGGTGCTTGCGCGCTGGGTGCGATTTTTTTGAGTGCTTTATTTTTACTGGCGAGTTTGTGCTCCACTTGGCGCATTTCTATGTCTTGATAATCCTTTTTAAACTGCTTGGTGGGGACTGTGGATTTAGTCGCATTATCTCTGCCTTGCAACTGCCCCATAACCATAGGTGCATTGCTAGTCGTCAAGGCTGGGCTAGGCTCATTTAAAGCAAGTAAGCCATGTAATTTAGTTTTTAATGCCGTGCGTAGCATAAATTCTTCACGGCTTAGGCCTGACTGTAAATCGGATTTTAATTCGGGTAAGGCGGGAATATGAAACACACCCTCTGGATCAATTTGAAAATAACCGATTAAGCCAGGAATATCACTGGGCGGTGGTAGCTGTGATAAGGGCGAAAAACTCAATGCCGTGGATTGTAAGAGTTGGTTTTCTAAGAGATTAAAAAAGCTATATTGGGCAATCGCTCTTTCTTGCTCAGGCTGTAATTTATTTAATAAATTGCGCTCAATGCGCTGTACTAATAATTCAGCTTGATTACGTTGTCGATACCACGTTTCATCTTGCAGTTGTGAGTAAACTTTAGTCAGTAGAAAATAAATCGGCACAGAAATGCCTAAACAAAAGAGCAATAGCCAAAAGAACAAACGCTTTTTAGCGTTCTTAGGGCGGTCTAATGTAACTTTACGCGCTTGCATCGGTCATTAGGCGATAACCTTCGCCGCGTATGGTGAGGAGTAATTGTGGCTGTTTCGGGTCAGTCTCAATTTTACGACGTAATTTAGCAATGTGAATATCGACTGTACGGGTTTCTATGTTTTCTGCACGGCGATAGCCCCATACTTTTTCTAAGAGTTCTTCACGTGGTACGGGGCGGTGATGCTGCTGTTGTAAATATGCTAATATTTCAATTTCACGGCGCGTAAATTTCTGTGGATTGACTGTTTCTATCGTTTGTAAATTAGCGGTATCAATACGCAAAGACCCTATACTTAAAATAGCATTTTGTGGGCTGTTTTTTTGCGTGCGTTTTAACACGCATTCCACGCGTAAGACCAGCTCGCGCACTGAAAAAGGTTTACTAATATAATCATCCGCGCCTAAGCTCAGCCCTGTAATAATATCTTGTTCAGAGGATTTTGCGGTCAGCATAATAATAGGCTGTTGCAAGTCTTTTTCACGAATTTGATTACAGATAGAAAAGCCATCAATAAACGGCAGCATCACGTCTAATAAAATTAAATCATAAGTCAGTGTTAACGCTTTTTCCAAACCTATTTTGCCATCCTCAGCCGCATCGACTTCATAGCCATGAAACACAAACACATCGATCAATCCATGCAAGATCGCTTGTTCATCTTCTACGATTAAGAGCTTAGCTTTAGTGTTTGACATAGAACCATTGTTTGTGTGCAAAATTGACGGAGGAGGGTGCTACGTTCATCAAGGCTTCCTGAAGCTCCATAAGCATAGGAAATATCTTATTCAAGCAAACCTGGATAAGGCTTTAAAGCATCATTATGGTGTTGTGCACAGGCGGTTATTAGGTATTCTTTATTATTGATCGTTAGCGTTGCATCGCTTAAAGTGTTTTTCCGTTTACATCTTGTGCCTTTTGCTGTGCTCGCTTGGCATTGCCCGCTATTATCTCTTAAATCTATCAAATCATCTTCCGTTGCGGCAGGGCTTTCAGCAACGACTTCTTCTTGCTTAGGTTTATCGGAAGGCTCTGGCTGAGTTTTAGTCTTGGTCTCAAGTTTAGGTTCCGGCTCCGGCTCAGATTCAGATAAGTCGATAGGCGGCACACAATTTAAAAAATCTTTAAAAACAAAGATTAGCCCTATTAGCACAAAAAAAGGCCAGATAGCGGGCACATAATCTGTCAAACTGTCTTCAGCAGCAATCGCCACTCCGCTATTAAGTGCAATCAGAGCTGAACTTGATACCATTGTTAAATTTTTTAAGACGCGCATATTATCCTCATTTATTCTTATTATTGTGATGGCTGATTCCTTAGCTGTTTATACTATAGTTAGCCCTCTTAGGCTAATGATTCAGTTAATATTTATTGGCTTAGCACTCCTTTTTTACTAGCACTAAAATTTAAATTGAGTTCGGGCGGTTATTTTTTTGATTCCAGTGTTAAAATGGTGGGTTTTTACAATTGGTTCAGTAAGACTCAATTGTATTGATAGTGATGCCCGACCATTACGCCTAGAGTATTTTTGTAGGGTGTTATATTTATACCGCTTTAATTTACAGGAGTTTATCGTTTTGACAGAAGTTCAGGATATAACGAGCCCTATGTCGTCAATGGAACGACGTGCCACTTTATCATTGTCCAGTATCTACGTACTACGTATGCTGGGCTTGTTTATGATTTTACCTGTTTTATCTTTATTTGCTGAGACATTAGACGGTGCAACACCTTTATTGATTGGTTTAGCGATTAGTATATATGGTCTCACCCAAGCGTTATTACAGATTCCTTTTGGCTTATTATCAGATCGTTTCGGGCGCAAAAAAATCATTATCATTGGCTTACTACTGTTTATTGCAGGTAGTGTTGTTGCTGCCTTATCGACCAGTATTTATGGTGTCTTAATTGGCAGAGCCTTACAAGGAAGTGGCGCAATTGCAGCGGCTATTATGGCGATGGTGGCTGATTTAACCAAGGAAGTACATCGTACTAAAGCGATGGCCATGATAGGCGCGAGCATCGGTATTTCATTTGGTGTCGCAATGACCATCGGACCTATTATTGCAGGCTTTGCAGGAATTCAAGGTATCTTTTGGCTAACCGCAATTTTATCGTTTTTTGCGATCTTTGTGGTTTTGTTTGTTGTGCCTAACCCAGAACATACCAAAGTCCACCGTGATGCCGAACTTGTGCCCTCGCAATTTGCGACGGTTTTAAAAAATAAAGATCTCTTACGCTTAGATTACGGTATTTTTATTCTGCATTTAACGCTGACTGCTAGCTTTATTATTATTCCTTTATTATTACGCGATGCGGGCATGCTTGCCGCAGATCATTGGATGGTCTATCTGCCTGTTTTAGTTACGTCAATGGCGGTGATTATTCCCTTTGTGATTATGGCCGAAAAATACCGTAAGATGAAACAAGTCTTTATCGGAGCGGTTGCAACCATAGTTGTGGCGAATATCATGTTGTTTTTTTTCAACCTAAGCTTATATGGGTTGATTGCGGGTTTATGGGTCTTCTTTTGCGGCTTTAATTTATTAGAAGCCACATTGCCTTCATTAGTCTCTAAAACTGCACCTGGAGATTTAAAAGGTACAGCGATGGGCGCTTATTCTAGCTCACAATTTATGGGGGCCTTTATCGGAGGAACCACAGGTGGCTGGATTTATGGCGAATGGGGAGCAGCTTATGTGTTTTTATTTTGTGCCTTTGCTGCAGCAAGTTGGCTATTAGTTGCTTTTTTTATGAGCCCTCCTGAGTATTTAGCTAATTTACTCATCTCCACAGAAGCGATTGCAGAAGATAAGCTGGATGCTTTTTTAGCGGAGATAAGCAAAGTTAAAGGTATCGTACATGTGACCTTACAAGAAAGTGAGCAAGTGGTTTATTTAAAAGTGGATAATGTATTATTAGATAAAGGCCAGCTGCAGGGTTTACTAGGGCAATGGAGTGAGGCTTAGTAGTGAGACTTGAAAAATCATCGTTCTGCTTAGGTTTTAGGCACGGCTAACGTCGCACTTCCAGCTTAAATTTTCAGCTATCTACTTAACAAGGGGACTATAGTAGGGTATCGCACCGCGTACCTTTCGTTTGCATAAGGTACGCGATGCGATACCCTACATACTGCTTATTCCGTCTTAAATGTGTAGTTAAAATTCCTCATCTAATTCTTAAGGCTTACACTTTTATGCTGACATTCCTTGATCCAAACCAAGCCGACGAAGATTTTCCGCCTATTGCACTCGCTGAAACAGATCCTGATGGCTTATTGGCAGTAGGCGGCTGCTTATCAAGCACACGATTAATAAATGCCTATACACAAGGTATTTTTCCTTGGTATAGCGAAGGGCAACATATTTTATGGTGGTCTCCCGATCCACGACTCGTGGTCATGCCTGATAAAGTGCATATTTCTAAAAGTTTAAAAAAAACCTTGCGCAAACAAGTTTTTCAAATTACTTTTGATACGGCTTTTGCTGAGGTGATTCAAGCATGTGCAGAACCGCGTGAAGATGAGCTAGGCACGTGGTTACTCGATGAAATGCAACAAGCTTATGTGCGCTTACATAAGGAAGGTCATGCGCATTCGGTAGAGGCGTGGTGTGATGGCGAATTGGTCGGTGGTCTATATGGCATTGCCATTGGGCAGGTGTTTTTTGGAGAATCTATGTTTCACCGTAAAACCGATGCCTCAAAAGTCGCTTTTATTACTTTTGCCGAGCAATTATTTGACTGGGGTTATCAGCTAATAGATTGCCAAGTCCACTCGCCTCATTTAGTGAGCCTAGGTGCCGAAGAGATTCCGCGCACACAATTTGCAGCAGCCTTGCAGCGCTATCATCCTTGTAGCCCTTTGCCGAGTGCGTGGCAGTTATGATTTCTATCCCTTTATATGTAGACAAACCGCATGCTTGCAGTTATTTAGATGAACATCAATCGCGCTTTAGCTATATACACCCGAGCGTTCCGTTAGAGACAGCTCTATATTCTCAGTTACTTGAGCGAGGGTTTCGGCGCAGTGGTGCTTATGTTTATCAAACCAGTTGTCATAACTGCCAGAAATGTGTCGCTGTACGCTTAGCCGTGAATGATTTTCAAGCGTCGCGCCAACAACGGCGAGTATGGAAAAAAAATGGCGATATAGAGGTAATTGTAAAGCCTGCTGTGTTTGAGCAAGCGCATTATGATCTCTATGTTGAATACCAAAAAGACCGGCATGAAGGCGGAAATATGGCAGAGGCAACAGAAGATGATTATATTAGTTTTTTAAGCAGTGCATGGTCAGATACTTTATTTGTGGAATTTAGCTGTGCAGGGGAGCTTGCGGGTGTTGCTGTTATTGACCGCTTAGAGGATGCCTTATCAGCTGTTTATACTTTTTTTGACCCTAAGTTTGCACAACGTAGCTTAGGTGTTTATGCCGTTTTGTGGGGAGTAGAGTATGCAAAATCCTTAGGCTTAAAATGGAATTATTTAGGTTACTGGATCGCTGACTGCCAGAAAATGTCTTATAAAACCAAGTATCAGCCTTTGCAGGGCTTTGTTGACGAGCAGTGGTGTCAATATGATGCAGAGCAAGGATTTGTGTTGTAGAGAATCAAAGATAGCGAGTTTAGTCTGGTGCAGCAACTGTACTAAACCCCAACCACTTTGGAAGTTGTCATTTCAAAAACATCCTAATTTTCAGTAAAAACGGGATATTCCAGTTAGGATTATGAAAAAAAATGTCATTCCTGCATGCTGTTAGCAGGAATCTATGCTCAACATGGATTCCCGATCAACACACTTTGGGAATGACGAGTTTCTATCTGGATGGGGTTTAGGTGCGCTCTCTACGTATAACTGCCCCTTAATTGCCTTACTAAGGTCTATTGCCAATCTATTTTTTGTCCAACCGTGCACTTTATCGTGCGCTTCAATATAAACTGTGCGAGCTGTGTCAGGAATCACTACACCTGCTAAATTACGCGTGAATGGCTGTTCATTAACATGCGGGTGCTGCAATATGCGGCTGCCTAATTCATTCCCCTCTGCATCAACAATTTTCCAAGCATCGGCATAGTGTTCCCAGCCTGTGTCCTTGTGCTTTAGGCTTACTTTAACGGTCCAATTATTATCATTAGCACGACTGAAGTCGGCAGCGATTATTTGCACTTCGTTTGCTTGGGCGGTACTAAGCATGAATGCAGTGGCGCTGGTCAATAGTAATTTATTGAGAGTTATTGTTAAGCTCATAATAATTAAGTATTTTTTAAGAGGGTAAGTAAAGAGTAAGCTTACATGAATTTAGACTGTTTTTATATTTTTTTAAAAAAATGAGGGTTGTACCACTGTTTTTGATGTTTTTATAGTGTAAGAAAATCTGACGTTTTATTGTGTTTTGATTTTTAATATGTTAGGTATTGATTTTCTTGGTGTGTAGCTATGAATTGAGCGTTATGACTGCATAAAAGGGTGTCATGTTTTTTTACAGTATTAAAATATCTATATATATCAATTATCTATGATGCTGTTGTATTGTCGGTTAAGCTAGGGTGCTGGCATAAATTATGCTTGAATTATTGGGAAGTGCTCCTTTAATTCAGTGAGAACCAATGGAAAGAGTACTGCTAGCGAAACTAGAACATCGTTAATGGAGATAGGGAATAAAAATAGGGGTGTTGTTTCGCTAAATAAACAATTTTGTATAATTTTATTTGTCAGAGGTAGATTATGAAAATTTTTAATAAGCGTGCTCTTGTGAGTTTGGGAGCTATTTTTATGTCCTCAGCTGTTTTGGCTGACCCCCCGGTACAAAATGTACCTTCCGTTTTCTGTATGCGTATTACTGATATGGAACGGTCTACAATTGCTGATGGCTCACCCGGTAATGATTTTGTGGTGCAATTTGAAATGCTTAACTGGTCAAATAAGGCGGCAAGCAAGTTATTTATGTCCGGCAATATAGGTACAACGACTGTTCTTGGTGCAGCCCCAACGATTGTGGGAGCAGGTATTGATAGAGATGGGCGCGGTGGTGCTCTAGGCGGTAACGATATAGATGCATCAGGTTTTGGGCTTACTCAAGGTGCGGGAATCTCTGATCCTATTGCTATTCATAGTGGGCGTGGGCGTGGAGATTTGCCTGGGAAGCTTAACGATTGGAATGCAACAGCTTTTAATGCAGCGTCTGCGAATTGGGGAATGGGCGGAGCGGGGACTCAAGTGCCTAATCGAGACCTTATTGGAGCTTTAACTGAAGCTGATGCGATTGCTTTAGTGCCAGGCTTAGGACTGGATGCGCTAGGTGATAGCGCTATTGATGGCGGTCCACCCCCTTATACTGCACCACTTGGAGGAGGACAGCCAAACCCAGATGGCAGTGGTAATGTGTTAGATGGTTTTACATTAACCATAGCGGACTGGGATGTGGGGGAAGCTATTTCACTTAATTGGTTTTTAGCTGACCTAGATGGGAATTCAATTGGAACATCCCAAAGGGGAAATGCATTTGGTTTTGGGGTTTTAAATTTAGTGAGGTTAGGAGTTAATGACCCTTTACCTGGCGGGCTTCTTGTGGGGAATACTGGGTTTAATCAAAACTTAGCTCTTTTTGCTAAAGGTGTTTTTGATATTCCTGACGGTAAAGTACCAGGTGCATTATTTGCGGGAGAAATTGGAGCAAGCATTACTGCTGCTTTTCTCAATCCTGAAGATAATATTTTTGAGGCTATCCCCAATACAGAGCCAATACCAGCGCCCTCTGCTATTATGTTACTTATGTCAGCGATGTTTTATCGCGTATCAAGACGGGAGCGTTTTGTCTAATGTTTAAAGTTTACGTGGGGCTTATTGCATGCGCTTAAATCGCCGCGTGATTATTTTTAGGGTAATTCTTGCTGTTGGAGTCTACTGTGGTTCTATATCAGGGTTTAGAGCGGCAGAATTACCTTTAAGTCATTTATTAAAGCAGCAGGGTTTCGAGAAAATGCGCTTAGGCGAGCTTGAGAAGTTAACAAGTTCTGCACAAAACTTGCAGGCACTTAAGGTTTTAAGTGCAGCTTATGAGCAAACGGCTTATGCAGCGACTAATATGGCAGAAGAAGCGGTTATTCGTACGCGTCAAGTACAGGACTATCAGTTATTGTTAGTTAAGAACCCTGAATGGATGGAGCTTCTTTATCAGCTAGCAACACAGCAAATTGCCTTGCAACGCTTAAAGCCTGAACGTTTAGATGTGTTAGCAGAAGCGGTAAAAAACCTTAATTTTCTGATTCAAGTCGCAACTAAGAACAAACAGAAAGATCAGCTTATACAAGGGTATTTCCAGTTAGGTAGAGCGCTTAAGCATCAAGGTGATACCGCAAGTAGTTTGGGCAATCCTCAGTTGATGCAAACGAAATATCAGCACTCTTTGCTAGCCTTTACACACACTTTAAATTTAGATGCACAACGCATTGATGCTGTCGGTGAGGTGGTGCTTATTTATCGTGCTTTAGGTGATTTGCAATCCGCAATATCAGTGGTGAGGAATAATTTACCACACTTAAAACAACAGCATTTAGCGGCTAAAAGTTATGAAATGCTAGGTGTTTTGTTACAAGAAGCTAATTTGAATGCTGATGCAAGAACCGCTTTTAATCAAAGCATAACGCTTAATAAGGGCATGATGGGCGCTTATTTACATCTTGCACAACTCAATCAGTTGGATGGAAATAATCAACATGCCGCGCTTATTTTAAGACAAAGCATAGAGGTTAATCCTGTTTTTATAGAGAGTTACTTAAATTTAGGGGCTATCTTAGTAGGGCTACGGCAGAATACAGAAGCTCGTGTCATTTTTGAGCAAGCTTTAAGCATTAAACAGGAAGAAGCGATTAGTTTGGGGATGTTTCCTTCAAAGCAACTTTATATTAGCCACACATTTTATAAAATAGCGGCTTATTTAGCATGGCTTTATTTACAGGATAACCAGCTAGAAAAAGCACTCGCTGTCGCATTAAAAGCCCAACAATTTCAAGCCTTAGATGCACATCTGGCAGATACACTGGGTGAAATATATAGTCGTTTAGGTAATGTGATTGAGGCGAGCGCTGCTTTTAATCAAGCTATTGAGATGAAAAATTTGCCTAGTGCTCATTTTCATTTAGCAGAGTTATTAGTGAAGCAAGGTGATATTAAGCAGGCAAAGCGACATTTAGTTGCAGCGCTGGCTGCTCCACAGGATTTTCACTATCGGGCGCAAGCCATTGACTTACAAAATAGCCTAAAGAAACGGTAAAAATATTAGTTTTGGTCGATATCTCGTCATCCCCGCATGTTTTTAGCGGGCAAATACACTAGACTCCCGCTAAAAGCATGCGGGAGTGACGAGAGGTGGAGTTCCTGTATCTTCAAGTAATTTGGGTATAAGTCCTTTCTATAAGGAGCCCCTTTTACTATGCGCTCAATCTTAAATTTCTAGGCTAGGACTCATCTATTTCTTCAAGTGGGTTCTGCTGAATAAATTGACTTAATTTAGCAAAATCTTGTAAAGAGATTGTTTCAGCACGTAATGTTGGATTTATATCCAGTGCCGTAATATTCTCTTCCGTAATCAACTTTTTCAAAGAATTGCGCAAAGTCTTACGACGTTGTGAAAAAGCCGAGATCACCACGGTATTGAGCATTTCAACCGAGTCAATTAACACGGGAGGCTGTTCATGCGGCACTAAGCGCACAATAGAGGACATCACTTTAGGCTGAGGGGTAAAGCTTTCAGGAGGCACATCAAATAAATGCTCTGTCTCGCAGTAGTACTGCATCATCACACTTAATCGCCCATATTTTTTACTACCAGGACCTGCGCATATTCTATCGACCACTTCTTTTTGTAGCATAAAGGTCATATCCGCAATGCTGGGTGTGTTTTCCAGTAAATGAAACATCAGCGGTGTGGAAATATTGTAAGGTAAGTTACCTAAGATATGTAATTTTTCACCCTCTGCCGCTAAAGCGGAAAAATCAAATCGGAGTGCATCAGAGCTATGAATCGTTAGGTTCTGATAGTCTGCAAACCTTGAGCCTAGATATTTAACGAGGTCTCTATCTAGCTCTACCACATCAAGTTGTACGCCGCTTTTTAATAAAGACTCTGTCAGCGCACCTTGTCCTGGACCAATTTCTACCCAGTGCTGCTCTTTTTGGTAAAAAAGGGAGCCTAATATATTACTAATAATATGATGGTCATGTAAAAAATTCTGCCCAAAACGTTTACGTGCTTTATGTGCCATAGTGGTATTGCTGTGTTATGTGGTGGAATGGATATTATCCGCGCTGTCATTCGACATCTGTATCGCAGTTTGTACGGCGTGAATTAAACTGCCTACATTTGCCAGCCCTGTCCCTGCTAGGTCAAGAGCTGTGCCATGATCCACGGAGGTGCGAATAATCGGTAAGCCTAAGGTAATATTCACGGCTTTACCAAAGCCTTTGTATTTTAGAACAGGTAAGCCTTGGTCATGGTACATCGCCAATACCGCATCGGCTTTATCAAGGTATTTTTTATTAAATAAGGTATCGGCAGGTAGAGGGCCTTGTAGGTCGAGACCTTGCTTCCGATAGCGTGCTAAGACAGGTTCAATAATTTCAATTTCTTCGCGTCCAAGGTGACCGCCTTCTCCCGCGTGTGGGTTAAGCCCACAAACCAAAATGCGTGGCTGTGGTATGCCAAAGCGCTGGCGTAAATCAGATTCTAATAAATGAATCACTGTGCTTAATGTTTCTGGGGTAATTGCCTTGCTCACATCTGCTAAAGGCAAATGAGTGGTCACTAAGGCAACGCGCAAACCTTCTGTGGCAAGCATCATAACAGGGTGGCCGCCGGTTATATCAGCAATATATTCAGTATGTCCTGTAAAAGGAATATGAGCGTCATTAATAATTCCCTTATGGACAGGCGCTGTGACCATTGCCGAAAATAAACCCGACAAACAGCCCTCGGTTGCTATTGTGATTGTTTTCACCACATAGTCGCTATTTTTTTGATCTAGTTGAGCGCATTTTGCAGGCGTTTTTAATTGATGTGCCAGAACACTTAAAGTACCTTTTGAGCTGGAAACAATAGGTGCTTCTGCATTAAAACGTTCAATTTTTAGAGGTAAATTAAGCTGTTTAGCACGTTGTTTGAGTAGTTCTGGATCTGCGATAACGACTAATTGACATGCGAAACTTTTTTGTGCAAGCTGTATACATAGGTCAGGACCGATACCTGATGGCTCACCGGCGGTCAGTGCAATACGTGGAAGAGTTGTGGGCACAATGATTGGATGTTTGATGGAAAATTATATTTTAGCATTAAGAAGCGAGAATTCAATCATAGCTTTGCTGCTAAAGTATCATTATATTGATATTTCACTTGTTAATAATATGGTAATATCTTATCATCATAGCGTTAAACGTTAGCTAGCATTTATATATGAGTGCTAAGGTATAAAATAATAAGGTATATGTGGCTGCCCTTGCCACATAGCATCGCTTAACAACGGGTAGATACAGGTCATATGGATTCAAAAGAACAGGTTTTGCAAGCAGGCTTAAGGCTGTTTTCTAGGAATGGTTTTGATAATGTTTCACTGCGTGACGTTGCTAAATCGGCAAAAGTGGGTACTTTTGCCACCTATCGATTTTTTCCTAATAAACAGAGTTTGTACCTTGGTGTCATGCGCTTTGCTTTTGCTAAACAGGCAAGCTCTTTTAATGCTGTGTGGGACTCAGGGTTAAGTAATGAAAAGAAGCTGAGTGAATATATTCTCTGTTTAGCCCAAACATTCACGTCTGACTCTTTTTTTAGGCGTTTGATGCAACGTGAATTACTAGATGCAAATGAAGAGCGTTTACAGCTATTAGCGAATGAAGTATTAAGCGAACAATTTAATCACTTAGTTGCCGTGATAGAGGCTTTAGATAATCAACGGTCTGCACATTTTTCGGCTTTAAGTGTGATTGCCTTGGTGTGTAACCTTATTCAAATGAATCCTTTAAATCGACACTTACTGGGTTGGAAAAAAGAACATGAAACACCTGAATATATTGCCAAGCAAGCCGTAAATCTAATCTTAGCTGGGCTATTACCCCAATAATTTAAACTTGTTAAACGCAGAAGAGTGCTTTACTCTTCTTGCAGAACGAACGTTAGGTAGGGAAAAATGAACTCTAAAGAACATATTTTACAAACAGCGGTTAGCCTATTTTCCAAACAAGGTTTTGCCAGCGTCTCTATGCGTGATCTTGCCAAGTCAGTCAAGATGAGTACCTCAGCTGTTTATCATTATTACCCTAATAAGCAAGCCTTATATTTAGCCGCGGTGCAGTTTGCCTTTGCTAAACAAGCCAGCTCTTTTGATGAAATATGGCAAACAGAGCTTGCAGCCGAAGAGAAACTGAGTTATTTTGTTAGTCGCTTAGTCACTGTGTTGATGGCTGATGTTGATTTCAGACGTTTGATACAAAGAGAGCTGTTAGATGCGGATGATGAGCGTATGCAAATCTTAGCTAAAGATGTTTTTCAAGAGCAGTTCAGCTATTTAATGAGTGTGATGGAGCAGCTGAATGGTAGGCAGCAGCAAGCGCATTTTTCAGCTTTAAGTGTGCTTGCCCTAGTGTGTAATATTATTCAAATGCAGCCATTGAACCGATATTTCCCTGGTTGGCGGGCAGAGTATGAGACGCAAGACTATATTTCCCAGCAAGTGATGCAATTATTAATATATGGAATAAGGCAAAAGGATGATGAAAAAAAATAGGCTATCGACTGGATTAGGTGTATTTGTTACCCAACACCCGTGGTGGGTGTTGTTAATCAGTTTAATCTTTGTGACAGCAAGTGGAATCGGTTTAAAAAGCATAGAGTTAGTGAATAATTATCGCGTCTTTTTTGGCGAAGATAATCCACAATTATTAGCCTTCGATGCACTACAGAATACCTATAGCAAAAGTGATAATGTCATGCTAGCGGTAGAGCCTAAAAATGGCGATGTATTTACCCGAGAGAATCTACAAGCGATTATTGAGTTAACTGAACGTAGTTGGCAGTTGCCGCACTCCAGCCGTGTGGATTCCATCAGTAATTTTCAGCATACCATTGCAGAAGAAGATGATTTACTCGTTGCTGATTTAATTATTGACCCGCTGAATATGAGTGATCAGCAACTACAATATGTTAAGCAAGTCGCCTTGAGTGAACCTTTGCTCAGAGATCGTTTAGTCTCTAAAACAGGGCATGTCACAGGGGTTAATGTGACCATGCAGCTGCCTGGAAAAGGGCCAATGGAAGCGATGGAAGTGGCTAAAGTTGTGCGTGTCATGGCGGCTAAGTTTAACCTTCAATACCCTGATTTAACCCTGCATTTAGGGGGTATGGTGATGATGAATAATGCCTTTGGCGAAGCGGCGATGAAAGATAATGCCTTTTTAGTGCCTTTGATGTATGCCATCGTCCTAATTATTCTCTTACTGTGTCTGCGTTCTTTTACAGCGACCTTTAGCGTCATCTTATTGATTGTTTTTTCAATTATCGCCGCATTAGGTTTGGCTATTTTGGGAGGCATTAAGTTAACGCCGACCTCAGCAATGGCTCCCACCATTATTTTAACCATGGCTGTGGCTGATTGTGTGCATTTACTGGTGACTTATTTGCATAATATGCGCTTAGGACATGAGAAAAAACGTGCGATGCAAGAAAGTATACGCATCAATTTTCAGCCTATCTTATTAACCAGTGTGACTACAGCGATTGGTTTTTTAAGTTTAAATTTTAGTGATGCGCCGCCGTTTAGAGATTTAGGTAATATTGTCGCATTAGGTGTGATGCTTGCCTTATTATTATCCTTAACGCTCTTGCCCGCCTTAATGACGATACTACCCGTACGCGTAAAACCAAAGGATGACTTAGATAATTCAGGCATGCAAGTTCTAGCAAGGTTTGTGATTAATCATCGTAAAGCATTGCTTATCGTCAATACGATACTGGCCATTAGCTTAATGAGCTTTATTCCACGCAATGAAATTAATGATGAATTTGTCAAATATTTTGATGAAAGTTTAGAGTTTAGGCGAGCTGCCGATTTTTTAAGCGAAAACTTAAGCGGTACTTATAATATAGAAGTCTCTATTGATTCAAAGAGCGCAGGGGGCATTAATGAGCCTAGCTTTTTAGTCAAAATTGACCAATATAAGCAGTGGCTAGAGCAGCAACCCGAAGTGGTGCATGTCAGTAGTATCAGTGACACCTTTAAAAGCCTTAATAAAAATATGCATGGCGATCAAGAGGAATGGTATAAACTCCCTGATAACCGAGACTTAGCCGCACAGTATTTATTACTTTACGAAATGTCGCTGCCTTATGGTTTGGATTTAAATGACCGTATTAATATTGATAAATCAGGTATACGCATGGTGATTAGCTTAGTGAATTTATCCACTACGCAAATGCTTGATATAGAACAGCGCTTTCAAGCATGGATGGATGTGAATTTTAGCGAATATGAGATTAATGCCGCAAGCCCTGTATTGATGTTCTCACATATCGGACAGCGCAATATTATCCGCATGTTAATAGGCTCTTTTGCCGCATTAGTACTTATTTCACTGATCTTAATGTTTGCTTTCCGCTCGGTAAAATTAGGGCTGATTAGTTTGATTCCTAATCTTATTCCTGCAGGTATGGCGTTTGGTATTTGGGGTTTAGTCGACGGGCAGGTGGGTTTAGGCTTATCCGTCGTCACAGGCATGACCATTGGGATTGTCGTCGATGATACCGTGCATTTTATTAGCAAATATCGCCGTGCCAAAGTGGAAAAAGGGCTTTCTTCAGAAGAAGCTGTACGTTATGCCTTCTCAACGGTCGGTGTGGCTTTATGGATTACGTCCTTAGTCTTAATTTGTGGCTTTAGCGTGTTAGCAACGTCCTCCTTTTTAATGAACAGTGGCATGGGTTTAATGACCGCGATTACGATTGCCGTTGCACTGATGATGGACTTTTTATTTTTACCACCGATATTAATGGCTTTAGATAAAAAACGGGGTTAAAACGGAGTTGCTTAGCGATACATGACATCGTTAATATAACAGGAGTTCAAAACGTGTTTTGGGCAGCCTTTTACCTAATGAATGGTGACACATTTAACACGGGACAAGCCGTTGTAGGGTATCGCACTGCGTACCCTATGCTGTCGAAAGGTACGCAGTGCGATACCCTACTATTAAAAAATTAGGAGAAAAAAATGAAAAAAATTATCATCCCATTGTTGTTGTGCCTATTGCCAGCAGTCAGTTTTGCCGATGCGCAAAAAGGGCTAGAAATCATGCAAGAAGTAGAAAAGCGTGATTTAGACTGGCAAGATATGCACGCCGATTTAAAAATGATTTTAAAAAATAGAAATGGCGATGAACATATACGTAGTTTGCGTATGAAAACCTTAGAAATGAAAGATGATGGCGATAAAAGCCTGAGTATTTTTGATTCTCCTAGAGATATTAAAGGTACCGCTTTTCTCAGTTTTACACATGCCTTAGATGCAGATGAGCAATGGCTATATTTACCTGCTTTAAAACGTGTTAAACGTATTTCATCCAGCAATAAATCAGGGCCTTTCCTAGGCAGTGAATTCGCTTTTGAAGATTTAACCTCCTTTGAATTAAAAAAATATCAATATAACTATGTAAAGGACGAAGCAGAAGCAGGCGTAGATTGTTTCGTGGTTGAATCAGTTCCGCAATATAAGCACTCAGGCTATACGCGTACTATGGTATGGATCGATAAGCAACGCTATATCCCTCTAAGAATTGATTATTATGACCGTAAAAATGCGCTCTTAAAATCGCAGAAATTTAACGTTTATCAACAGTATTTAGATCAATACTGGCGTGCAGGCAATACCGTGATGGACAATTTTTTAACGGGGAAAAGTACCACACTGATCTGGGAAAACTATCAATTTCGTACGGGTTTAACAGCACGTAATTTCGATAAAAACACCCTAAAACGTTCGCGTTAAGAGTAAAGAGCACGCGTGCAAAAAAAACTTCACTACTTGCTAATACTCTCCCTAGCTTATTTGCCGCCCGTCGCCGCATGGGAACTGTCAGGCTATGTAGGGATTGAAGACCTCGCCTTTATAGAAAAGCCAGTAGACTCCCAACAGCATAATAACTATGTCTCAGGCGTGATCGAAGCAGAGCTATATCACGAATGGGATAATGGCAGCCAGATCTTTGCTTTTGTGCCTTATTTTCGGGGTTCACAGCATGATAGCCAGCGCACACACTTTGACATACGTGAATTAACGTGGGTTAAATCTGCAGAAGAATGGGAGTTACGCCTAGGCATACGCAAGGAATTCTGGGGAGTGACTGAGTCTAGGCATCTCGTTGACATCGTGAATCAACGCGATATGGTAGAAAATAGCGATGGTGAAGATAAGCTAGGGCAACCGATGATTAATTTTGCATGGATCCAAGATTGGGGCACGGTCGATTTATTCATCTTACCAGGCTTTAGAGAAATGCCCTTTACAGGCGAAGAAGGCAGACCTAGAGCGCAACCCACGATTAATAATCATCATGCACAATACGATAAAAATGGCTTTGAACGCCAAGTTGCCTACGCGATTCGTTGGGCACATTCAGTTGGCGACTGGGATATAGGCTTATCGCATTTTTACGGCACGAGTCGAGATCCTGTTTTTATTGTCGAACAAGACGGGCAAGGGAAAATCAGTTTTATTCCTTATTATCAAAATATCAATCAAACCGGTTTAGATGTACAAGCAACTATTGAAAACTGGTTATTAAAATGGGAAGCTACGGTACGCGCCAGTGAACAGGAAACCTCTTTTGCCACTGTCGCAGGTTTTGAATATACTTTTTTTAACGTGTCTGAAACAGGGCTAGATATAGGCTTACTAGCGGAATATCTTTATGATAGTCGCGATGAACGAGCACCCAGCAGTTTTGAAAATGACTTTTTTACAGGCATACGTTTTGCCTTAAATGATGTACAAGATACACAAATCTTAGCAGGGGTGATGGTCGATAGCCGTACCTTATCGCAGTTTTACAATATAGAAGCCAGCCGACGTTTTTTTGATAATTTTAAATTAGAAGTAGAAGCACGCTTTTTTAATGGCGCAAAGCCTGATGAAATTATGTATGCGTTCCGTAAGGATAGTCACTTTAGATTTGAGCTGAGTTATCATTTTTGAGTGGTGCTAGACAAGAAAGGGAGGCGCTATAGCCCCTCTCTTGAATACAATTAAATTGAACGGTTATTTTTTTGTAGTCACTTTACTTGCAGTCTCTATTAAGGAGTATTTTTTGGGAGTAGGGAACAGAAGCTCCAGATTACGTTTATCTATTTTGAATAACGGACCTTTTTCACTTACTTTTGGCTTATTTCCCCCTGTCCTTTTGATTAAGTGATCCATCGTTATGACACTACTTTCAATTAATGGAATGAGTTGATTTAGAAGTGGGCTTTTGGTATGAATAACCGACTTAAGGTGAAAAAACTCTTGCCCTTCAATCATTTCACTAGTGGCATTAATCCAAAATGTTTCTTCATGCTTTTCTTTTAAACGTATTCTTAATAAATCACCTGACCATGTAGCAACATGGTCTCCATTACTGTGATATTCATTTAACTCATCTGTGCTTGGATCGTATTTAAAAATAAGTCCTTGAGAATTATGTTTTTTTGCACTAATAGTGCAATAGAGTCTAAAATCCTCTTCACGAGAGTAACCATATTTATCTAAAATTTCAGCACTGCTTTTACAGGTACTAAGGCTCCAATTAGGTACTTGAGCAAATAAGGTCGTACGGTTTTTACCTCCTCGACCAGATTTGAGTTCAATGCCTTTATAATCAGGTTTTTTACTGGAATTAGGCGGGATTCCTAGAGCAGATTCTATAGACATTCCTATTGAGGTATCTCCATGTCCTATAGCGGCTAATGGCTGCTTTGCAATTTGTTTTAATTTATTTAACAGTTCCTGACTAATCTCATTATTGTGCTTACAATATTGGGTGATAAAATCACCTATTGAATCACCGTCAGAAATATTTTGAGAAAGAACTAATTCAGATAGGTTAAGAAGGTAAGCTACATCGTCCATAAGGATGATTGCTATTTGATCTTCAGGTTTGGAAAACCCACCAAGCCCTGTAAACCACATCCTTGGATCCCCATTTTTCGTAATAGGGCGATATAGACTCATTTTTGTTTTTATGAGGCCACTTTTCGTCACAAAATAAGCTGTTTTTATTATTTTATAAGTAGGCCCTTGTTTTTGACAAAAGTAATCATGAAATGTTAATAATTTAAAGTGAGTACGGACTGATTGAGTCGCATCAATAATTGATTTTTTTAACCCTGTTAACGTAGGCTCAAAAATAGAGTATTCGATAGCATTTCTAGCAAGATATGCTCTGTTTATCGCAATATTTAGCTTTAAAGAGCTTGCAATCTCAGTTTTTCGTTCATTTTTTAGATTACTGACATCACTCTTTGAAAGCTTAAGGTCATCAGACCCTATAAAACTTAATGATGGCTTAGGTATAGATGGCGTAATCTTACTAAATTTATCAGCCTCTTTTTGAAGTGCTGTCCAGTTTGAAAAGCCGTTCCTTTTAGCGACAATATTTAATGCGTCTGAATGCTGACAATTAAGCTCTTTTCTTAGTTTTTTAGCTTCTTGTTTGAAGCGGTTAATTTTATGGGTGCTTAGATTTAGAGTGTTACTTTGATTGTGTTTGGGCATGTGTTTTCTTTGTAATGACAACAAGTTCTAATACACACCAAAACTTACTACCCACAAATAAGCTATAGTGCTAATTAAATTTTGTATTACAAAGAGGACGCAAAGGGTCTTTACTGCTGTGGGCTGATGGCTGCTCTTTAAGCCTAAAATAAAGATACAGTAGCCTATTTTTTTGTCAAGATATGTTTTTATATAAATACCTGGACTTACTCTATTATCTATTTTAAAATGTATATTTATTATAAATAATAAATGGGCATCTTTTGAATCATATAGAATTATTTGCAGGCTGCGGAGGACTTTCTTTAGGCTTAGAAAAAGCAGGTTTTGAGTTGGTTTTAGCTAATGAGTTATCACCTATGGCAGCCGAAACATTTGCATATAACTTCTTAAAAGAAGACCTTGAAGCTTTAGCTAAGTTAGGCAAATCATCAAAAAAAGTATTTTGGTTAAGTAGTCAGTTTGAGGATTTGACGAGTAGATTAAGGGAGAATCCTTTCCAGTTTCCTGAAAATAATGACGGAGTACCAGCTCTTCCAGAAGACATTAGAAAATTAAATGGAAAAATTATTGTTGGTAATATTGTTCAGTTAAACCAACTCTTACATAAACACTCAGTGTTGCTTGGTCAATTGAAAAGTGGATTTGGTCAAGGGGGGGTAGATTTAATTTCTGGCGGCCCTCCTTGCCAAAGTTTTAGTATGGCTGGAATGAGACAAAAAGACTGTCAGAAAAATGCCTTACCGTGGGAATTTGCTAATTTTGTTGAATTAATACAGCCTAAAATTGCACTATTAGAAAATGTGACGGGAATACTTCGCCCATTTAAGGAAAATGGGGTCAGTTATTATGCATGGTTTGAAATAGCTAAAGCTTTTGCTTTGAAAGGCTATATTCCTCTATGTTTACATATTAACGCTAGACTCGCAGGAGTACCTCAAAATAGACCTAGGTTTGTTATGATTTCTATTAGACATGATATTTATCAGGAGATAGAGAGTTCATTTAATGAATATGAGCATCAGCTTTTTTCCATTTCACATCACTTTTTTAATCGCGTTAATTCAGGGCAAGAGCTAAGCCCCAATGAATTAAAATATTTTGATGTTTCACGTACCGATGATTTAGTTCTTTATCAAAATAGCGTCCTAAAGCCATTAGTAGGAAACCTAGAGGTAACGGTAAAAGAAGCCATAGGTGACTTACGATTTGAAAAAAAATCCCCTAAGTCCTCCTTTGTTAAAAAATTAAATAGCTTTTTTTCTAATACATTAGATAAGACCAAAGAATTAAAAAATCATGATCGTCGTAATAATGGAGCTTTAGTTCAACGTAGGTTCCGTATTTATCAAGTATTATTGCAATGTGATACAAGGTTTTGCAAAGAGTTAAGAGAGATATTGAAAGGTGAAAGTGAGTTACTTAGTGATAGCGCCTGGATCGTCTTCAAAAAGTTTAAATATCTTGGTGAGAATAATGATTATGTGACTTTTCTGGATAAGCCTGATTTCATAGAATATTTAAAGCGTCATCCCACAAAGAAGCAAACTCAAAAAGCCTTGATTGCAGATTCTCCAGCACCTGCAGCATTATCAATACCCGATGATGCCTGTCATTATGATGACCATGAGTTGAGGACATTAACGGTAAGAGAAATGGCTAGAATTCAATCATTTCCTGATGATTTTGTTTTTAGGTCAAAAATTACCACTGGAGGAAAAATGCGTGCATTTGAAGTTCCACAATATACTCAAGTTGGAAATGCAGTACCCCCGCTACTTGGGCATGCTTTAGGTAAAGTGGTTAGTGATTTATTGAATAGAGTTGACACATCAAGTGTAGGTTAATACTCTATAAAGCAAGCTTTGCTATTTTTGTAGGCAATTAATAAAAGGACAAAAATTCCCCAATGGATTGGCAAACACTAGAAAACAAAATTTGTAGCTTTGATTTAGAATCCGACGAACACGGTAAAATCTTTGCTGTCGGGGCTATCTTTCGGCAACAAAGCTTTCAGCGTAAAGCCCCTTTTGATATTCAACAAGTGCTAAAAGACTTAGATCAATTTGCTCAAGAAGCAGACTATCTCTTAGGGCATAATATTATCGAACATGATATTCCGCTATGTCTCGCGCTTAATTCTGAACTCACGCTGTTTAATAAACCTGCGATTGATAGCCTGTTTTTATCACCACTCGCCTTTCCTGAAAATCCTTATCATCGCTTAGTTAAAAATTACAAATTACTGCGTGATAGTCTTAGTGACCCGTTGGCGGATGCAAAATTAGCCCTGTCCTTATTTCAAGATCAATACACCGCTTTACAAGAGCAACAAGCGGAATCGGCTTTACTCTCTTTTTATTATTATGCTTTTTCTGATAATAAGAAATTCCTAGGCTTGCAGTTGTGTTTACTGGAAATGGGGGCAGAAGCGATACAAGCAGGGGCGGCTTTTAACTTGTTTAAATCACTCAGCAAAGATCGGGTGTGTAATACCGCATTTAGCAAGGTGATTCTCGCTTATTTACCTGACCCTAGCATACGCCCTACGCTCGCTTATTGTTTAGCTTGGTTGCGTGTTGCTGGCGGTAATTCGGTTTTGCCTCCGTGGGTACGCCAACAATTTGAGCATGTAGTCCCTGTGCTACGCCAATTGCGGGATACAGCTTGCCAGTCGGCTCATTGTCATTATTGCCAAACGATGCATAGCCCCGTCACGCAATTAGAGCGTTACTTTGGTTTTCCTGCTTTTCGTGCCTTACCTGAAAATGCGCAAGGCGATAGCTTGCAACAAAGTATTGTACAAGCAGCAATGCGTGACTCATCATTATTTGCTGTGTTGCCTACAGGTGGTGGTAAATCCCTGTGCTTTCAATTACCTGCTTTAGTGCGTTACCAACGCCGTGGTGCATTAACGATTGTTATTTCTCCCTTGCAAGCCTTAATGAAAGATCAGGTGGATAATTTACGCAGTAAAACAGGTGCGACCAGTGCAGCGGCTTTATACGGGATGTTGACTGGACCTGAACGGGGGGCGGTGATTAAAGCAGTGCAAATGGGCGATATTGCTTTGCTGTATGTTTCCCCTGAGCAATTACGCAATATTGGCTTTCGTAAAGCGATTGAACAGCGTGAAATTGCTTGTTGGGTGTTTGATGAAGCGCATTGTTTATCTAAGTGGGGGCATGATTTCCGTCCTGATTATTTATATGTTGCGCGGTTTATTAAAGAGTTTGCGGCACAACAAAAAGCCGTGATGCCTGCTATTCAATGCTTTACGGCAACCGCTAAGCAAGATGTTAAACAAGAAATTATTGATTATTTTAAGGCGAATTTAGCACAGGAATTGATTGTTTTTGAGGGGGGAGTAGAGCGGAATAACCTGCAGTTTGAAGTACAAACAGTGAATAGTGTCGATAAATATGCGCGGATTAATACTTTATTGCATGAGCGTTTAGGGGTAAAAGAATCAGGGAGTGCCATTGTTTATTGTGCAAAACGCACACAGACTGAAGAGATTGCAGAGTTTTTAAATAATCAAGATTGGCAAGCATCGGCTTTTCATGCAGGTAAAGCAGTAGCTGAGAAAAAACAGATTCAAGAGAGTTTTATCAGTGGTGATACCCGTGTGATTACAGCGACTAATGCGTTTGGTATGGGAATCGATAAGGAAGATGTGCGCCTTGTGATTCATGCCGATATACCAGGTTCGCTGGAAAATTACTTACAAGAAGCGGGTAGGGCGGGGCGTGATCAATTACAAGCAGACTGTATTTTATTATTTGATGAAAATGATATAGATACCCAGTTCAAGCTCTCTGCTTCTTCGCAAATTGATAAGCGTGATATTACGCAAATATTAAGAGGCTTACGCCGTACCCGTAAAAATAAACAAGACGATGATAGTATCGTGGTGACGACAGGTGAACTATTACAAAATGATGCGGTTGAAACCTCGTTTGCCGCAGGTGATTACAATGCCGATACCAAAGTGATTACGGCTATTTCTTGGCTAGAACGTGCGGGGTTTATCGAGCGTAATGAAAATAACACCCAAGTCTTTCAGGGGCGACCTTTAGTCAAGGATAGACAAGAAGCAGAAACCAAAATAGCCCAGCTTAATTTATCCTCACGGCAACAAAAACGCTGGCTAGCTATTTTAGATACTTTATTTAATGCGCAAGTTGATGAAGGCTTTAGTGCTGATGAGTTAGCCTTATTAGCCGAATTTTCTGAACCAGAACTAGCCAATAAACAGCTTGCAACAGCAAGTCAGTTAGTGATCAGAACCTTGTTTGATATGTCACAAGCGGGAATTATTCAAAAAAGCTTATTATTAACCGCTTTTGTGCGCTATAAAACCATAAATGCTTCCGATAAACTACTAGCTACAATTTGCCTTTTAGAGGATGCGCTAGTAAAAATCCTACAAGAACAAGCACCCGATGCAGATACCGAAGAATGGCAAGTGTTATCTTTACGGCATATTAATCAGCATTTACTAGACTCAGGGCATAGTGAATGCAGCCCTAGTGTATTGCAGTTATTATTACTGTCTATCAGCAAAGATGGGCAAGGTTTAGCGGGGCATAAAGGTAGTTTTTTTCTTAGACATAATGGCTTAGATCAATATAGAGTTAAATTAAATCGAAGCTGGAGAGATTTAGAAAAGACAGTCGACCTTCGCCAAAAAGTGGCTAAAATTGTATTGGATACCATTCTGGCAAAAATTCCCACTGAGACTAAAGGAGGTGTGGATATATTAGTGGACTTTGCTATTGAAGATTTGCTAGACGCGGTTAAGCAAGATATAGAAATGTATTCTGCTTTAAAAGATCCCTTAGCGGCGGTAGAGCGTGGTCTAACCTTTCTGCACGAGCAAAAAATTATTAGCCTACAAAAAGGGCTAGCCGTTTTTCGCAGTGCCATGACTATACAAGTGTTGCCCGAGGCAAGAAGGCGGCGTTATACGAAGGGCGATTACGCGCCTTTATCCTTACATTATGGCGAGCGTACTTTTCAAGTGCATGTGATGAATGAATACGCTTTAAAAGGGCTAGAGAAAATAGGTCACGCGCTGAATTTTGTGGTGGCTTATTTTGAGCTGGATAAAAGTGATTTTGTGCAGCAATACTTTAAAGGGCGTAAAGAAATTTTACAACGCGCCACCAGTCAGCAATCGTTTCAAAAAATCGTTAGTGATTTACACAATCCTGAACAACAAGCTTTAGTGGCTAGCCATGAAGATGATAATTTATTGATTCTCGCAGGGCCAGGTTCAGGAAAAACGCGGGTAGTGATTCATCGCTGCGCTTATTTATTACGTGTTAAACAAGTGCCAGCACGCAGTATTTTAGTTTTATGCTTTAATCGCAACGCTGCTACAGAACTACGCCAACGCTTATTTGACTTAGTCGGCCCTGATGCCAAAGCGGTGACGATTCAAACTTATCATGGCTTAAGTTTACGCTTATCAGGACACGCATTAAACGGTATGGGTGGCAATGATTCAGGGTTAGAATTTGAGGCTATGTTACAAGCAGCGATTGATTTATTAACAGGCAAGCAAAGCAATTTACAGTTAGATAGTGATGAGATGCGCGAGCAACTTTTAGCAGGCTATCGCTATATTTTAGTGGATGAATACCAAGATATAGATGATTTACAATATCAGCTTATCTCTGCTTTAGCGGGGCGTACACTGGATGAAGACAGTCGTTTAAGCCTGTTAGCAGTCGGTGATGATGACCAAAATATTTATCAGTTTCGTGGTGCAAGCACGCGGTTTATCCATCAATTTGAAAAAGACTACCAAGCTACGCAGCATTTTTTAGTCGAAAATTACCGTTCCAGTGCGCATATTATTGCCGCGAGTAATCAACTCATTGCGAGCAATTCTGAGCGCATGAAACAACAGCAGCCTATTCGGATTAATAAAGGGCGTAAAAATTTAGCGGCAGGCGGACGTTGGGAAAAGCTAGATCCATTAGCAAAGGGACGTGTCCAATTATTACGCAGTCAGAATGCAAGCCAGCAAGCGCATAGTTTAGTGCAGGAATTGCAACGTTTAAAGCAATTGGATAATAGTTTGGATTGGTCACATTGCGCCATATTAAGTACAGAATGGCGATTGCTTAATCCTATTCGAGCCTTATTAGAAAATGCAGAAATACCTTTAAGTTTAGTCCTACCCAAAGAAAGCCAGCCACCTGTGTTTCGTATTCGAGAAAATTTGAATTTATTGAAGGCAATTAAAAACAGCCCTGAAAAATTATCCACAGCAAGCACTTGGATAACTTATTTACAGCAAAGCATCAGTGGCAAACCGAATATTTGGCAGCAACACTTACAAAGCCTATTACAGCAATGGCAAATAGAAACCAATAATGTAGAAACTAGCAAACAGCAATTTTTAGAATATTTATATGAAGCTTTAGCCGAGCAACGTAGGGAAAGTCGTTTAGGTTCTGGGGTATATTTAAGTACCATACATTCTGTTAAAGGCATGGAGTTTAGCCACGTATTTATTCTGGATGGCGGCTGGAGAACTCCCGCATCTGAGGAGCAAAGACGTTTATTTTATGTGGCTATGACTCGTGCTAAAGAAACCTTGTGTTTAATGCAAGCTGAGCATTCAGCTAATCCTTATTTACAATCATTAGCAGGTGATTTTATCTTAGCGCGTAAAGCAGAAGTGCAGCCAGAAGAGGCAGCAATCAGCCAGCAAGAGTATTTAATCTTAGGTTTACACGATTTGGATTTAAGTTATGCCGCTAGTATTAGCGCAGTGCCGTCTATTCATCAAGTGTTAGCTGATTTAACCGTAGGCGATCAAGTCAGTTTAAAACAAGTGCAGACTAAGATTTTAGTGCAGAAAGGCGGTATAAGTATCGCTGTTTTATCTAAAACAGCGCAACAAGTTTGGCAAGCTAAATTAACTAAAATCCAGTCTGCAACCGTGATAGCCATGATTACTCGTTATAAAACAGATAATAAGGAAGCTTATCAAGCGCGTTGTAAAGTGGATCAATGGGAAGTGCCGATGTTGGAATTGTTGTTAAAAGCGTAGCGTAGTTTAGGTAAGATACGTCATTGCCGAAGTTTACCCAGTCAAGCTGATACTGCCATAAAATGAAAACCCTATAAAGAAAGAGAAAGTTGTGGCTCTTAACGAAGGACTTTTTAGACCTGAAAATTATCAGTTTTTGGCAAATTATGCTTAAATTCCCTGCTATTAATATAGCATCACAGATAAAAAATATTATGCTCACAAAACAACTTGCTCATATTTTACAAAACCTGCAATCTCCAGGTAATTTTTATACCCGTGGTACGCTGGAGCTATTTCCGCCTTGCTTGGAAGTTGATCAAGTCGGCAGAATTTCTTTACCCTTACTTGCTACGCAAGCAGAGCAACTTATCGAAGTGGCTGAACGTGCTCCTTATGGTAAAGGTTATGCCACCTTAATCGACACCGAAGTACGGCGCACTTGGCAAATCAATGCAGATCA
>WTCM01000049.1 GCA_013138595.1 Methyloprofundus sp.
AGCGTGAGGAACTATGAGTTCGCTGTCTATTGCACATTACCTTAATATGTCCTGTTCCGTGTTGAAATGGTAGCTGTTTTTTTCATCAATAAAAAACTACGTGTTTCAAAATGGATGCGGTTTATCATATTATGATTATATCTCTTAACTTAATTACCGTACCCCGCCCTCGGTGTTTTTAATTTTAAAATATACGAACTTCAAGGCTTTTACCCAAAGAACTTGCAAACTTTTCTAGCGTTGAAAGTTTTACATCTTCTGCATGATTTTCGATTCTTGAAATAGCCGATTTTTTTGTACTTAGTCGTGTTGCTAATTCCTCTTGGGTTATCCCTGCATTTTCTCTGGCTTCTTTTAGCATTACGCCAATTTTAAATGCTTGATAACCTTCTTCAAAATTTAAAGAAAAATTCTTATCTTGTTTTTTTCTTTTATCTATATATTTTTGTACATCACTCATTTTTCTTTTCTCCCAAGGTACTCTTGTTTTCGTTTCTCTGAGAGAATGATTTCAGCTTTTGGAGTTTTTTGGGTTTTCTTTTGAAAACCATTTGTTAAAACAATAAAGTTACCATTCTTGAAAAAGCCTAGAAACCTGAAAATATTACTTCCAACCTGAACTCTAATTTCCCATATATCTTGAGTATTAGACAACTTTTTGAGGTATGTTGAAGGAACTTTATCTAGTTCCTCAACTAATCGCATGACCCATGTTACTTTTTGGGCTTGCTTACTATCTAAAGTATCAATAAATTCTTCAACTGGGCATTCACCAGATTCTGTTTTATAAAATAATATTTCTCTCATACGAGAAATGTTAACTTATAAGTGAACTCATTAATAGCTAAAATTTCCTTTGCTTTGACATAACAACTTATTAGACAGATGTACGTCACCAGCTGATATTTTAACAGGCTCTAAAAACACCACTACCAAGGCATAGCAGAACCATCATATTTAATAAAACGACCTGTTTGAGCTAAGTCAAAGTTCTCAATCACATGGCACATGCCTGCCACACTTTCATCGGCTTCAATCAAGCCGTTCGGCCCACCCATATCCGTTCTTACCCAGCCAGGGTGAAAAATTAATACCCCTGTGCCTTGTCTTGCAAAATCATAAGAAAGGCTTTTCATTACCGCATTCAGTGCAGCTTTACTAGAACGGTACAAATAACTACCACCACTGCCATTATCTGCCATACTGCCCATTAAACTACTGATAGCAGCAAATAAGCCTTGCTTGCTCGCCGCTAGATGGGGTGCAAAGGCTTCCGCTAATTTCATCGCGCTGAGTACATTCGTTTCCAGCGTATCGCGCCACACGGCATAATCCAGTTCACCCAAAGCATGACGATCACCATACACACCTGCATTAGAAATAAACACATCAATTGCAGTGTCTTGCAACTCAGCCGCGTAAGCATCAATTTGTTGATGATTTTGCACGTCTAAAGTGATGATTTTAAGCTTACTATATTGGGTGGCTAACTGTGTTAAAGAAGCCGCATTTTCTGGCTCACGACAAGCGGCAATTACTAGCCAGTCTGCCTCTGCATATTGGCGACAAAACTCTAAACCTAAGCCACGATTAGCCCCTGTAATTAAAACTGTTTGCATAATTTTATTCCTGATAAAAGTGTTGTGTAAAGCGAGCAGTTACAGTTCCCACCTTAAGTTATACCAATCCCAATATATTTATACCCGAACTCAATAAGTCGTCATTCCTGCATGCTGTTAGCAGGAATCTAGTGTGCGCATGGATTCCCGCTAAAACACTGCGGGAATGACGGGGTGATAATTTAAGGGTATTTACTTGGTGGGATTGGTATTAAAGCATTCAAAACTCTAAAACTGCGAACCAAAGCTAAATTGAAAGGCTTGTAATTCATCCCCATCCTTATCATTCAAAGGAATCGCATAACTGACTTGTAGCGCGCCAAACGGTGACAACCATTTAGCCGCAATCCCTGTTGAGTACCTAAAGTCATTAAAAGAAAAACCTGAATTTCTGCTCGTATAACAATCTGGGTCTTGTCTATTACTACAGCCATCGTTATCTTCATTGTACTCAATATAGTTTCCAGCAATCGTCCCTATATCAAAGAAGCCCATTAAACGTATAGACTCAACTTCTGAAAAGAAAGGCACAGGAATAATAAATTCCATATTCCCCATTACTTTAATATTCCCCCCATAAGGGCGCGGCTCTAAGCCATTCACCACACAGGTTCCATTACAGTTATCTCGTGGGCCTAGGGTATTATCTTGAAAGCCTCGTACTGAGTTGGTTCCGCCACCAAAGTAATTTTCAAAGAAAGGTAAATTCTCGGTATCGCCATAACCATCCCCATAAGCCCCTGAAAGCATGACCTTAAGCACCAAATCTTTAGCAATACTAAAATAATGCTGATCTTTGACACCAATTTTATAATAAGTTAAATCACTACCAGGAATTGTCACTAGCCCCGTTAAGCGCTGCTGACTTCCGCGCGTCGGAAAGATAGGCGTATCTAAAGTATCACGTACCCAACTCAGTGATAATGGAAAGTTTAAGAACTTATCGCCATTTTCTGCCATCCAAACGGGCAACTCAGGCGGTGCAAACTCTCCTGCTTTCAATGTCGTATGTTTAATATTGACACCAAAATTAAAACGCTGATTTTCATTAATAGGAAAACCTAAATTAATACCTCCACTAACCACATCGGTTAAGTAATTTGAAATGTTCGCTTCTTCTGCATCGGTCGTTCTGTACAGAAAGTTATAGCCAATACTAACACCATCACGAGTAAAATATGGATTGGTAAAACCGACACTGTACAGCGTTGAAACATCACTTTTATTAAAATTAAGACTCACTCGCTTACCTGAGCCAAAAACGTTATCTTGGGTAATACTGGCATTATAAATAATCCCCTGTGTTTGCGAATAACCGATACCCGCCATGACATTACCTGAGGATTTTTCTTCGACTGAAAAGTTTAGGTCTAATTGATCCCGCGTACCCGGTACCATAGGTGTTTCTATACCAACATTGTCAAAATAACCCAAACGATTTAAACGTTCTTTAGAGCGTTCAATATTAACCGAGGATGCCCAAGAGCCTTCCATTTGGCGCATTTCTCTACGTAAGACTTGATCCCGTGTTTTAGTATTCCCTTGGAAATTAATACGCCGTACATAGGCACGCCCTGCGGGATCAACAAAAAAAGTAATATCCACAATTTTTTCATCATTATGAATATCTGGCACCATATTCACATTGGCAAATGCATAGCCTTCTTCACCTAAGCGGTCAGAAATAGCTTTAGAGGTCATGGTTGCATTTCGACGTGAAAAGACTTCACCTGGCCCCAATGACATTAAATAAATTAGCTCTTCTGGGTCTACGATTAAATTCCCACTTAGCTTCACTTTACCTAATGTAAATTGCTCCCCTTCATCAATATTAACGGTGATATAAATATCTTTTTTATCAGGCGTAATGGAAACTTGGGTAGAGTTAATATTAAAGTTAATATAACCTCTATCTAAATAATGCGAACGTAAACGCTCTAAATCAGCGCCTAATTTTTGTTTTGAATATTGGTCATCTTTGGTATAAAAAGACAGCCAACCTGTGCTGCTTAGCTCAAATTTATCAATTAAATCGTCTTCAGGAAACACCTTATTACCAATAATACTGACGGACTTAATTTTAGCCACCGCACCTTCTGATATATTGACCGTAATATTGACTCGGTTTCTTTCTAGCGCTTGAACTTCTGTCTCAATTTTTAAACTGTATTTACCATTACTAAAATATTGGCGCATTAATTCCTGCTCTACCTTATCCAATACTTGCTGATTAAAGACTTTTCCTTTTGCTAAACCAATGGATGTTAAGGCTTTTAATAAATCATCGGTACTTAAATCTTCATTGCCTTCAAATGTTATATCAGCGATTGATGGGCGTTCACGTACTGCAATAATCAATATATTACCGTCACGACTCATCGCAATATCTTTGAAAAAACCTGTTTTAAATAAGGCACGTATCGCGGGTGCTATATTTTTATCTAGCAGTGTTTCACCTATATTAACAGGTAAATAGTTAAACACGGTTCCATCTGAAATACGCTGTAAGCCAGTCACACGAATACTTTGCACGACAAAACCTGATTCTTCACTATAGACAAGTGAAGAAAAAGAAAGTAGCAGTAGAAAAAAGGGGAGAAAAATTTTAAATTTCATTGAGACGTAAATAGCAGAAAAAACAATAAAAAATGATAACTAAGCATTTTCAATCGAAAATGCTAAGACTTGATCAATCGAGCCTGTTTGACTGATGACCATTAATAAACGATCTAATCCGATGGCAATCCCTGAACAATCAGGCAAACCACTTTGTAAGGCTGCTAGCAAACGCTTATCCATCGCAATTTTAACAGCACTATTTTTTTCCCTAAGCAAAATATCCTGTTCAAATCGCCTTTTTTGCTCTAGAGCATCGCTTAATTCATAGTAACCATTGCCTAGCTCTATGCCTTGTAAAAATAGCTCAACTCGTTCAACGAGTAAGGGTTCACCTTGTTTAACACGCGCCAGTGAAGGCAGACAAGCAGGATAATCATACACCATACATAAGGCCGACTTTCCTAGCTGTGCTTGTACACAGTGACTAAATAAAAAATCTAGCCAAGCCGCATGGTCTGTGGCACATAAATCCTTAGCTTCAGGAAAACCTTGTTTCTCCGCAGCAGCCATATATAAATCACCATCAAATCGCAAGGCATCTAAACCTGTATACTTTGCAAAAACAGCACGATAACTGATCCGTTCCGCTTTATCAGCATAACCCACGGGCGTGATAAAAGGGTTTAATAAGCGTTCTACATCATCCATTAACTGCTGTAAATTAAATCCGACTCGATACCATTCTAATAAACTAAATTCAGGGTTGTGGAAGCGCCCTGCTTCTCCTTGCCTAAACGCTTTACAAATTTGATAAATAGACTGCGGATTAGCTGACAATAAACGCTTCATGGCAAACTCAGGTGATGTTTGCAAATATAAGCGTTTATTTTTAGTCAAGGCATAATCAGTATGAAAGTGCTCTAAATAAGGATCCGTCCCTGCCCCATGACATAATACAGGTGTTTCAACTTCCAACACATTTTGCGCATAAAAATACGCTCTAATATCATGCAATAGCTTAGCTCTTACATAAATAAGCTCTGTTGAACAGTTTGGCTTCCAATCATCACTCATTAGGCTATTAAAGATTAGCCTTTAGCGCGTGATACATATTCACCTGAGCGCGTATCTATTTTAAGTATCTCACCCATTTGAATGAATAAAGGGACACGTACTACCGCACCTGTTTCCATGGTAGCAGGCTTACCGCCACCACCTGAAGTGTCGCCTTTCAAACCTGGATCTGTATCCGTGACTTCTAATTCCACAAAATTAGGCGGTGTCACACTGATCGGCGCACTATTCCATAAAGTCACAATACAACTTGCTTGATCTTTTAACCACTGCTTTGCATCGGCAACCGCTGTTTCATCGGCTTGATATTGCTCGAAAGACTCAGGCTCCATAAAATGAAAAAACTCACCATCAGTGTATAAATACTGCATATCTAATTCGACTACATCAGCCGCTTCAACCGATTCACCTGACTTAAAAGTCCGCTCAATCACACGACCATTTTTCAAATTTCTGATTTTAACGCGGTTAAATGCTTGTCCTTTACCAGGTTTAACAAATTCATTCTCAATAATTGAGCAAGGGTCAGAGTCCAACATAAATTTCATTCCTGCTTTAAACTCACTGGTACTATAACTTGCCATTAATGCCTCGATTAATTGTATAATTCAAAAGTTTGTTATTATACCTTGCATCAACTATTTTCTATACATTTTCAACTTTATGAGTACATGCTTATCTAGCTGGCAAAGCGAACTCGCGAATGCCTTTAATAAACCAGCAGATTTACTACACTACCTCAACATT
>WTCM01000101.1 GCA_013138595.1 Methyloprofundus sp.
TTTCCAAATACTCAAGAGTTGGTAAACAAATATAGATATATGATTGAGGGAAATTGTCGGTCTATACCTTCAGTCAGCTTATGTTTTTTTATGTCTGCTACTTTAGGGTTGATGCTTTTTATATCCATAAAAATTATACTATCTATTTCTGATAGTGAATTTCTCTATTTTAATTTTTAGGCGAGAGACTATATTGTACCTATTCCGCTTGTTAATATCATTTTTCATCTGTTTTTTTTTATGGATTATCTTTGCTTATTCTCAAATAGGAAATTTGACCCAAAGTTCTAAATGGGTATATGAAGCATATGAGTTAAAAGAAACATTTGCTCAAACAATTAAAGAAAATAAAGTAGTGATTGTTTCTGGGTCTAATTCTTTGTTTGGGTTTAATTCAATAGCATTAGAAAGCTATTGGAAGAGACCGGTTGTTAATGATGCAGTTAATGTTGATTTAGGCTTAGCTTATATATTACATAAAAGTAAAAAAATTTTAGCTAGAGGAGATATTGCTATTCTTCCTATTGAGTATGCCCTTTATCGGGAAGATGGAAAGCCAAGAGAAGCATATTCTGATTATGTTTTATCACGTGATAGTGATTATTTTCGAGAGTTAGCATTATTTGAGCAATTAACCATTATTTCAAGAATAAGCATTAACAGGCTGTTTAATGGAATGAAGTTTTTCTTCAATAAAAAATTATGGTTAGTGACTGGGCTGTATGGAGCTCAAAATATGAATAGTCATGGAGATCAGATTAATACTGAGCCAAGTAAAATGACAAAAGAACAGGTTTTAATCATTAGCCGCTTATCTGAGACTATAATAGATAATTCAGAGCTTAGCGATTACTTTATGAATACCATGAATGAATATATTGCCTGGGCAAAGGCTAGTGGTATTTGTATTGTTGTAATGCCTCCTACTTATACGATGTTTAGCAGTTATAAAGAAGAAAAATATACTCATTTTTTTGTGAATATAAAGGATTATTACGCTAGTAAAAGTGTGAAGTTTTTGGGCACTCCATTGGTGTATATGTATGAAAAAAAATATTATTTTAATTCAGCTGATCATTTGAATAGTGTCGGCGTAAAAAAAAGAACACTGCAAGTGATGAATGATATAGGTTCTGATATTGGGCTTCACTGTTAGATTTAGAGAAAAATGATGACTTTTAACCTAGATTGAAATTTATAACTAAAAGGATATAACAATATGGAAAGTTACTCTACAAATGAGGCTGCTTCTTTAAAGTTACTTATTATTGCGCCTTATCAGGTTTTTCCTGCGAATGCTGGAGGAAGAATAAGAGTTTTTGAATTAGCAAAAGGTCTGGCAGAGCAAGGACTTCAGGTAACCGTTGTATCACCAATGGCTCCTGGGCATATTTTTCCTATATCGATTAATAAAAATTTAACTCTGAAGGCTATTCCTTACCCTTTTATTCTTCCCTTGCTATTGACTGAAAAGCCTTTTCCTTATATGTACTTAATGTCATTTCACCCTGCTTTTCAAGTGTTTTTTAAAGAGCTTTTTCAGTCTCATGATATTATTCAATTTGAATGTGTCAGTTTTGCTAATTTAACTCACTATATTCCTACGGATAAGAAAATTATTTATGATGCACAAAATGTAGAATATGATTATGCCGCTTCAGAAGCGAAGTCTCAGTGGGTCAAAAAAATTGTCATTAAGAGAATGTTTGATTTAGAAAAAAAATTGACTCGTATGGCAAGTCAGGTTCTTACATGTTCAACCCGAGATGCTAATCGTCTCGTTGAACTTTATGGTATTAAACTTGAAAAGTGCCAGTTGGTTCCGAATGGCATTGATCCGCATAAACAAACGCCTAGATTGTCCTCTAGTGAGATAAATGAGGTATTTCCTAATTTGATGAGTTTCCCACAGAGAGTGATTTTTAGTGGTAGTGATGTTGTGCATAATCAAGTTGCTGTGGCATTTATTATTAACAGCTTAGCTCCTTTTTTGCGACAAGAATGTGCGTTTATTATTAAAGGGCAGTGTGGTAAAAGCTTCAAGTCTCTTCAACAAGACAATTTGTTTTTTGATGCTCAGCCTGATAATGTGGGACCTTATGCTGATATATGTACAGCTGCACTGCACACAATTACGCAAGGTTCTGGAACAAACTTAAAGGTACTCGATTATCTAGCTCATGGCTTACCTATTATTTCGACAAAATTTGGAATGCGTGGTTTTGACGACTTGATACCCTATGTGAGTTTAGCAGAGCAGCCTGAAGAGTTTCTTGAGCAGCTAAGGAGAAAACAGCCGTTTAGCCCCAATATTCCAAGCATCTTAGAAAGGTATTCTTGGCAAGCAATATCGCAAGATTTGCAGCATAATTACAAACATTTGTCTTCCTAGCATTTAATATAGAGCGTCATGCAAAATCAATTTTCAAAAGAACAGAGCTTTCTTTATAGCTATTTACAGCCCTATAAGGCAAAAGTAGCATTATTTTTAGGAGGCTCCCTATTAGTCTCTATTTTTGATGGAATTTCTATCGGTATGTTGATACCCGCATTGGGTTATTTGCAGGGCTCTAACACTCCTAATAGTCACTCTCCAGAAGGCTTGCAATGGTTGTCAGATATATTTATGATGTTCCCACAAGAAAATCAATTTATTTTTGTCATTGGGCTTATTGTTCTATCAGTATTAATTAAAAATATATTATTAGGTTTGACATATCAACAAGGCGCTTCCTTATCCAATGGAGTGACCTCTGATATGAGGTTGGATATTGTTAAAACTCTATTGACTGTCGGTATCGATTTTCACCATAAATCAAAAAGAGGAGAGTTAATTGAAAAAACTACCGCCTATACTCAGGTACTTAAAGAGCTGATTATTGGTGGGGTGACTTTTCTTGTTTTTTTACTCATGTTGTTTGTTTTGCTATCCCTATTAATGGTCATTTCTTGGCAACTCACTGTGCTGGTATTTTTTTTAGGTCTAGTGTGCATGCTGGTCATGTCTAAATACATGAAAAAAATAGCACATCTTTCAGAGAGAGCGGCTAAATCGAGTGCTGCTTTTACGGCAGCTGTACAGGAAAACTATAGTGCAGTAGAGTTAATTCAATTATGTAGTCAAGAGCAACAACAAATTAATAAATTAAAAAAAAATATCCAGCATAGTTTGCAAGCAAACTACAATATTGATGTGCATAATTTTTGGTTACAGCCAATGACAGAAGCATTAGGCATGCTATCAATAGGGGCTTTATTTGGTATTGCTTTCTTTTTTTTGCCTTTAGGTGAGTTGTCTTTTGCTATTGTAATCCCATACCTTTATATCTTGATTCGTATTGTCACGACGCTTAAAGTATTAAATGATACTCGTGGAGTACTCAAAGCACGCTGGCCTTATTTAAAGCTAGTTTATAAGCTAGCGGATAAGACAGATAAGCCCTTTCTTAGTGAGGGGGATAAAAAATTTAATAAGCTAAAGCAGGAAATTTCTTTTCAAAAAGTCTGTTTTTCTTATAGTAATGATACTAAATATGTACTACAAGAGATGAGCTTTTCTATACCGGTGGGAAAGACAACAGCTATTGTAGGTAAATCAGGCTCAGGAAAGTCTACAATTGTTAGTTTATTACTGCGTTGCTATGACCCCCAACAGGGGGATATAGTGATTGACGGTGTTTCTTTAACAGATTTTCAGTTAGATACCTATCGTAAAAAAATAGGGGTGGTCAGCCAAAGTACGTTTATTTTTCATGACACAATAATGAATAATATTGCTTTTGGTTGTGAGCCTGAAGCCTCAAAGGAAGATATTATTAATGCTGCAAAAAAAGCAGCGGCACATGACTTTATTATTAAGCTTCCGGATGGTTATGATACTGTTTTGGGGGATGGTGGGGTGAATATGTCAGGGGGACAGAGACAGAGAATTTCTATTGCTAGAGCTATTTTAAAGTCCCCTGATATTCTTATTTTAGATGAAGCAACGAGTGCGCTCGATACGCTAACAGAAAAGATGATTCATGATTCAATCGCTGACTTGAGCCAGAACCGTACCGTTATCATTATTGCGCATAGACTTTCTACGATAGAAAATGCAGATCAAGTGATTGTACTTAAGGAAGGGAAGCTAGCAGAAAAAGGGACTGCTCAACAGTTATTTGACTTAAAAAAAGAATACTATAGCTTAGTGCGGCGGCATACTTAAGGCAAATAAGTGTTTTTACTAAGCTAGTAAATGATAAGAGGCACGTTTTGGCTGTGTATAAACGAATAAAGATACGGTTGTGGGTAAGTTATTATTGGATTTTGTGAGTATCTTGAGGGTGCTTGTACAAGGCTGTCTAGGAGGCATTTAGCCCTTGGCTGACTTGGCTTTTATTCTATTCCTAATAGATGATATATTTTTATCTACCAAATGAATTAAAGCAAATGAAAAAACGATAACTAAAAGTAATGCTAATAAAAATACTTTAATTCCCTCTATATTCATTCCTTTTGCAGGTGAGTCATATAGAATAAATGAGGCTATTAATCCACACTGCCAATGACTAAGATATACTGGGTAACTATAATCACCGATCATTTTGTCAAACTTTTTTGTAAATACTTTATCGCCTCTATAAAATAAAGAGGTAATGACAAACAATGAAAATAAAATATTTAAGTATATTCCAAACTCCATAATGTAATTTGAGGATACAAAGGGGTGATATTGTGCATTGAATGTGAATAGTGCCATATTAAGTACATAAATAATTAAAATAATAATTGGGGATGATATTTTTAATTTATTTATAATATAAAAAATATCACTTTTATAGAAAAAAAGTAATGCTCCCAATGAAAATGGTAATGAAGCCCCAAAAATTGAGGCGTACCTATGAACCCAATTTAAACTTATAGCATAACTAAAAATAAAGTAGCTAATACTAAGTGTTACCCAAAGTAATGTTATTTTTTTTGTTTTTGAAATGCCCAAAGCAATACAAATATAAAAAAATATTTCAACTGTTAAGGCCCATGTTGGAGGAGAAAGTCTGGGCTCAATATGGAAAGGAATTAATGCAGGAAATATCATTGATACATTGTATATAACTTGACTAATGTTTTCTGGAAGATATAAAATATTTTTGTAGTTTATCGAATATTCACTAGAAACAATAGTAATTGAAATTATTGAGAATAGTGCAACAGCCCAGTACATTGGATATAATCTTAACAGGCGATTAAGTGCATATCGTTTAATTCCATTTTTATTATATCCATATGTGTTATGCATAATGGTTGTCATTAAAAATCCACTTAGTATAAAAAATGAAAAAACAGCATAAGTGCCTATTATAGGAACTTGAACTAAATGAAAAATCATAACCCACAATGCGAGCATCGTTCTAAAAAATCCAAACATATTAAAATAAAATTTAGTGTCGTAGGGTAAAGTGCAAGTGCTTAGTCGTGCTCAGAAAAAAATTAGCTCCTGAAATATGATTGTAACTAAAGGTACTTTATGTCAAAACCTAAAATGACTCTTCAAGCTCCATCATTATTGATTAAGGGCCCTTATCAAGGCATTACTGGATATGATCATTATGTCAGAGAATTTACTAAAGGCTTAGTAAATCAAGGTGCAAATGTTCAGTTGTTTGATTTTCCAGAGTGGAGCTCTCAAAAACACCCTGATTATCAACATGCCTATTGGAGTGGGTTAGTTAATCATTCAGTGAATGCAAAAAGTATTATTCATTTTGTCATGCCAGCTCAAGTAGAAATAGCGAAAGATAAATTGAACCTCAATTTCACTATGTTTGAGGCTGATCGTATTCCAAGCACATGGTTAGAGCATAATTTACAGCATGATTTAGTAATACTACCTACGCTTTCTTCAAAGGAAAGTTGGATAACAAGTGGGTATCCAGAGGAGCGAATCCGCTTATGCCCGCTAGGCATTAATCATGAGTTATTCCAAGGTGAAACGAATGCTTTATTATTAAAAGATGATGAAGGACGTTCAGTCAGTGACTATGCAGTACGAATTTTAAATATCTCAGATTTAACGCCGCGTAAGAACCTTATTAGTATGTTGCGAGTGTGGATCAAAAGTACTGACAAAAACGATGGTGCTATTTTAATTCTCAAAATTAATTACCCTTGGCAGCGCTGGATATATAAATTCTTCCTAGACATAAAATGGATGGAAAAAACGCTTGGAAAATCTCGCAAACAAGCGGCGCCCATATTATTTTTAATTAACCAAAAATTTTCTGACTCACAAATGCGTATGCTTTATGCCGCAAGTACTCACTATTGGAGTATGTCGTTTGGAGAGGGTTGGGATTTATGTATGATGGAGGCAGGCGCGGCCGGCTTACATTTAATTGCTCCTAGTCACTCTGCTTACCCAACGTATTTAAATTCAAATATTGCAGATATGATGACAGCGCAGCCTGTGCCCGCTAAATTTTTTTGGGCACATGGGTTGCATAAATTATATGCTAACGCAAACTGGTGGAAACCAGATGAGTCGGTTGCTGGTGATTATATTTGGACGATAGTCAAAGAAGGTAGAAAGAATAAATACAATGCAGCAAAAAAGCATATCATTGATAACTTTAATTGGGATAAAGCCAGTTGTAAATTAATAGATATTATTAATGAGGTAGAGGGCTAGCAATGCCTCGGCGGTTTTTGTGCATAATAGTTGCAGTATGCCATATGCTAAAAATCAGGCAAACGAAGCTTACAACATGATGTTTTTAAACCCTGATTGATAAGCTGCCAGGATTCTCTTGAGGTCGCATGACAGACCAATCTTCAAGAGGATTAAATATGAGAAATGATGTCAATCAAAAATAAAATGAAGCTATTAATTATCAGCCCTTACCCCTTATTTCCCACTCAATATGGCGGCAAAATTCGTATTGTTAAGATTGCTCGGCATTTGTGTGACTTAGGGGTAGAAGTGACTATTGTCACGCCTTTCCACTTCACCCAGAAGCGTGAGTTATATCAGCATGAAAAGTTTACTTTGCATCAAGTTTACTACCCTTTTGTACTGCCCTTTCTGTTGACGGATAAACCTTTCCCCTATACCTACCTTTCCTCATTTCACCTTGGTTTAGCAACATTATTGAAAGGTTTTTTTAGTGATTTTGATGTGTATCAATTTGAGCATGTACAATTTGCTCAAATGCTTGATTGCTTTGATAAGTCACATATTATTACTTATGATGCACATAATGTTGAGTATGATTATGCACGTTCAGAGTGTGCTCAAGCATGGGTGAAAAACATCGCAGGCAAGCGTCTTCATCGTTTAGAAAAGCAACTCGTTGATGGCGCGGCACATACTTTTGCGATGTCTGAAACGGATGCCACTCGTTTACAAGCTTTATATTCACTAGGCGATAATTTTTCTATCTCCCCTAATGGCATGAAATCATTAGCAGAGCTCAGTCGTGGTGATGGTAAACAAATGGCAAGACGCTTCCCTGAGCTAAAGCAATTTTCTCAACGGGCTATTTATAGTGGTAGTGATGTGGTACATAACCATGTGTCTGTGCGTTTTATATTGGAACAACTTGCACCTCAGTTAAGTGAGTATGCGTTTATTATTCATGGCACGTGTGGCAAGCCGTTTGCCGCGACTTCATCCGCTAGTAATGTGTTTTTTGATTTTGATGATGCTAATTTCTCTGATTATGCGGTTGATGGAACACTTGCTTTAAACCCGGTTAATCAGGGTAGTGGTACTAATTTGAAAGTGATTAATTACCTCAGTTATGGCATGCCTACTTTATCAACCCCCTTTGGTTTGCGTGGTTATGAAGGTTTGCAGGATTATGTGCTAGTGGGTGAGCTAACTGATTTTGTTGATTTGTTACGGCAGGGAGATTTTATTACGCCACCAGAAGCCGCTGTTTTAGAAAAAGATTATTCATGGCGTAGTATTGCTGAAAATATGCATCAGGTTTATTGTCAGCTTATTACGCAGGCGGCTAGCGACACTGAAATAAATAGAACTTAGGAACTGTTGGCAAATGCCCGCGTATAAAATGAGTCTTTTTGTAAAAAGGAGCTTTACCCTCTCAGTGCAGCGCTTTAAAATAAGGCTTAAGCGATGATTTAACCGAGCAATCATTATTTTTATTAACCCCATATCATAAGGAAAAAAAATGGCAAAACTATCTGAAATTGAAGGCATTGGCGAGACTTATGCCGCTAAACTAGAAGCTGCTGGCGTGACATCGTTAGAAAACTTATTAGAACTCGGTAGTGATAAGAAAGGACGTAAGGATATTGCTGAAAAATCAGCGTTAACCGAAAAACAAATTCTGAACTGGGTTAATCGTGCAGATTTAGCGCGTGTTAAAGGTATTAGTACACAGTATGCTGATTTATTAAAATTTGCAGGCGTAGACACAGTGCCCGAGCTTGCACAGCGTAATGCGGAGAATTTACAAAAAGCGATGGCTGATTTGAATGAAGAAAAAAGTCTAGTGCGTAAAATTCCTACGACTAGCCAAGTCGCTGACTGGGTTGCATCCGCAAAAGAATTACCACGGGTGATTACTCATTAATAGGCTGGAATATTTATTGGGTTGCTGAATCAGCAGCCCAATGGGTTTATTTTCTGTTTATATTGCAATCTTTTACTAAAAAACGATTACCATGAAAATTCTAATGATTGCTGTGACGGCAATACTCCTCACAGGCTGCCAAGCAGCGTACTATCCACCTGCTTACACGGTTGCACAAGCTAGCCCTAGCAAGTTCGACCGTTCTTGGTCTGCCGTTAATGGCGCATTTGCAGATCAAGGCGTGAAAATTACCTATCAAGATTACAATACTGGCGTGATTCAAGGCACGGCGAATGGGGTTAATGTCTCAGCTAGCCTTAGCCGCCAAGCAAATGGTAGCGTACGCGTGCAGTTTAATAAAACGGGCAATAGTCAACAAGCACCGATGATGATGCAAGGTATTACAAATTCTTATAATCGCCGCATGGGACGCTAAAGAAACCGTGAAAGTATTTTCAAACGGGAGTCCAAAACGCGTTTTGGGTGAATTTTTGCCCAGTTTCGTCGCTTGAATGATATTGGTAAACGTAGCGTGCTGCCTAACCCGCCATCATTAAGTTAAGGAAAAATATAGGATGTGTTGAGGCACGAAACGCATCTTTTAGGCACGTGATGCATTTCCTCTCGTCAACACATTCTATATCAAAACCCTCCAAAAATAACAGCTAGTAGAATGCAATACCAGCCACTAGCCCCCGTAGTTCAGGATAATTAAAGACATGAGTTCCAGCGATAGCAGCACCAAACAGACTCCTATGATGCAGCAATATTTGCGTATTAAAGCAGATTACCAAGACACCTTAGTGTTTTATCGTATGGGTGATTTTTATGAGCTATTTTTTGATGATGCTAAAAAAGCGGCAGAACTCTTAAGTATTACTTTAACCGCACGCGGCAATTCAGCAGGTTCGCCTATTCCTATGTGCGGTTTGCCTTATCATGCGGCAGAAGGTTATATTGCCAAGCTCATGCGTATCGGTGAATCGGTCGCTATTTGTGAGCAAATTGGTAATCCTGCCACCTCAAAAGGCCCTGTTGAACGTCAGGTTGTCCGTGTGGTGACACCAGGAACCGTCACCGAAGAAGCTTTACTGGAAGAGCGACAAGATAATTTATTAGTGGCACTACATTTTGCTAATAAGGTGTATGGCATTGCCTGTTTAGATATTACCAGCGGTCGCTTCGTTTTACAGCAAGTCAGCAGTATTGATGAATTATTCAGTGAAATTGAACGCTTAAATCCCGCTGAATTATTATTTAATGAAGATTGGGCTTTACCCGCCGCACTCAAAGAGCGTAAAGGCTTAACGCGCCGCCCACCGTGGCATTTTGAACAAGGGAGTGCAGAAAAACTCATTCTTAAGCAATTTAAAATACATGATTTAAAAGGCTTCGGTTGCGAACATTTAAGTGCCGCCATTTCAGCGGCAGGTTGTTTGCTGCAATATATTAAAGATACCCAGCAAAGCGCTTTACCGCATATACAAGGTATTCGTGTTGAGAGTAATGATGAAAGTATTTTATTAGATGCGTCTAGTCGGCGTAATTTAGAACTTGATTATCATCCTTCAGGGCAATTGCGCTATACGCTTTTAGGTGTGCTGGATAAATCGATTACGGCAATGGGCGGGCGTTGCCTGCGTCGTTGGTTAAACCGCCCTTTACGTGACCAAGCTTTATTAACCAGACGTTATGATGCGATTGATGCGCTATTAGCCAATGATCTATATAAAACATTACGCGAGAGTTTGCGTTCCGTGGGAGATATTGAACGAGTCAGCGCACGTATTGCTCTTGCCTCAGCACGCCCGCGTGATTTATTGGTGCTACGTGATAGTTTCGCGATATTACCCGAAATACAAGCTCACATCAGTCAAATAGACTGTACTGAACTGAGTGACCTAGCTAGTAAAATAGGCGAACAACCTGACTTTTTAGTCTTATTACAGCGCGCTATTATTGATAATCCGCCTGTTTTGATTCGCGATGGTGGCGTGATAGCCACTGGCTATAATACTGAATTAGATGATTTACGCAATCTTAGCCAAAATGCCAATCAGCTCTTATTGGATATGGAAACGCGTGAAAAAGCCAATACGGGCATAGCCACTTTAAGAATTAAGTACAATCGTGTACACGGCTATTATATTGAAATTCCCCGTTCACAATCCGATGATGTGCCTGATACTTACACGCGTAAACAGACCTTAAAAAATGCCGAGCGTTTTTTCACAGAAGAACTAAAAGACTTTGAGGATACCGTTTTAAATGCGAAAGAGCAGGCTCTCGCTTGCGAAAAACGACTTTATGATGAACTGCTTGCGGCGATTGCCACGATATTAGTGCCGATTCAAATTTGTGCCTTGGCTTTAGCTGAACTAGATGTTTTAGCTAATTTTGCAGAACGTAGTGAAAGTTTAAATCTTAGCCGTCCTACTTTACACACAGAATGTGGTATTGATATACAAGGCGGGCGACATTTAGTGGTTGAGCAGGTGTCCGATATTCCCTTTGTCGCGAATGACTTAAAGTTTAACGCAGCGCGTCAGATGCTTGTGGTGACAGGGCCGAATATGGGGGGTAAATCAACCTATATGCGTCAAGCCGCTTTAATTGTACTGATTGCACATATTGGCTGCTTTGTCCCCGCCACAAAGCTGGAATGCGGACCAATTGATAAAATTTTCACCCGTATCGGTGCATCGGATGATTTAACCAGTGGACGCTCTACCTTTATGGTGGAAATGTCTGAAACCGCTAATATTCTGCATAACGCCACCGCAAACAGCTTAATTTTAATGGATGAAATTGGGCGTGGAACCAGTACCTTTGATGGCTTATCCTTAGCCTGGGCTTGTGCAGATTATTTAGCAAAAGAAATACGCGCGTTTACCTTATTTGCCACGCATTACTTTGAATTAACCACGTTAGCGGATGAGCAAAGTAATATTCATAATGTGCATTTAGATGCGATGGAGCACGGTGATAAAATTATTTTTTTGCATACGGTCAAAGAGGGCGCGGCGAGTCAAAGTTATGGCTTACAAGTCGCCGCTTTAGCAGGGATTCCACGGTCTGTCGTAGAGCAAGCAAAGCATAAATTAAAGCACTTAGAAGACAATAGCTATCAAGAGCAACAAGCTCAAACAGGCACAAATCAATTAGATTTATTTAGTATGGGAGGCGCGCACCCAGCAATTGAACTGATTGAAGATTTATCTCCTGATGACTTAAGCCCGCGTGAGGCTTTGGACTTTTTATATAAGCTTAAGCAAGCCTTGTAGGCTACAGCTCAAACGACAAAGGCGGGGCTAAATATCCCGTCTCGCTCAATAAATATAAAAAATCAGTCGGTTATGGGAGCCTTAATTCCCGATATTTTTTATCGGGAATTAAGGCTTAAGCTGAGCTGAATTAAATGGCTGCAACCCCTATTCACTGCGTGAGCGAAAAAAATCAGGTGACAGGAGTTCCTGAGTTCCCTGAAATAGCATGGTACGCCAATTCTTTTTTTCCAAGGTAGATTTCAGTAAAGGATATAGCAACAAGGAACCTTCATAACTTAAATGGTTATCATCTAAATACAGTGCATCATTATTATCATCATACATCCTACATATATCTGTTGGACAAAATACATCGATAGGGTCCATTATTTTGACTAATGAATTGGTCTCAAAACTGTTAAATATATGATCTACAAGTTGCCTTTGATTTTTATAATCTTCTTTTGTTACATTTTTAAGCTCCAGCTGTTTTGTAATGTCACCATAGAGCACAGGTACAGGCGCTAAAAGTATGGTTTGTATATTTAACTTATGAGTAATCTTATCAACAGTACGAATGATCGCTTTTTGTAATACTTTTGAGCTATCTATAGAGTCTTTACTTTTTATCTCTTTGTCTGATATAAAGTGAGTAGCTGCATTAAGGCGACCATTTATGATCAGCCCTTTTTCAAATAAGGACCAGCGTGAAGCTAAAAAGACTAACTCTATCTTTTCTTTATTATTTTCCAAAAAATGTTCGACGTTTTTAGAATATTCACCGGTACAATTTGATGCACTACCGATGTTATCAAGTCTAAACACATCAAATAATGGTGGGCAACCACCAAATTCAGCTACGATAACTCTCCAGCGGTTTTCTAAGGCCAGTTTTTCAAATGCAGGGCGCACCGTAGAAGCGTGTGAATCAGCATACAGGAAGAATATTGAGTCAGAGTCTTTCGCGCCAAAACTACAGTTATAGGTACTTTCCAGTGTCTCCTCAGTCTTAAAGCAATAATGCTCTATATAGGAAATTTGTTTTTCTGGAAAATTTATTTTTACCACAATGTATATAAGACTAGATATTATCGCAAGTAATAATAAAGCTAATAAACCTGTTTTAATGCTAAGAAAATTTTTCAATTTTTCATTTTGTCTAAACGGCTGCTCAACAAACTGATAGCTAATGGCAGATAAAACAAAGGTTAAAACAAGTATAGATAGCTGAATTAGTAGACTAAACTCACCAAAAATTATATTTTTTGATAATGCAATAATAGGCCAATGCCAGAGGTAAAGAGAAAAAGAAATTAAGCCAATGTACTGAAGGTACTTATTTGATAAAAAAGAGGATACATAGGTTCTATTCTGAGCGCCTGTATAAATTATTAAAGTAGCGCCAAGGACAGAATATAGCCCATTCATACCAGAAAAAATATTATTCTGGTTGAGTACTAGCATTGGAAATAATATCAACAATAAGCCAATAAAGGCAGTGAAATTATTGATCACTTTATTATTATGGCTAATATATTTTATACTAAGTGCAAGAGCTGACCCCATAAAAATCTCCCAAAACCTTGTAATAGGTAGGAAAAAATTTTCTGTGATATAACCACTCGCTAGTAATGACGCACTTAAGGTAAATGAAATTAACAAGAATAGCAGTATCAACAATATAATCTTTTTATGGCTTATTTTTTTTGTTAACCACATAAAGATTGGAAATAATATATAAAACTGTTCTTCAATTCCAAGTGACCAAGTGTGTAGTAAAGGTTTTAACTCAGCTGCTACAGAAAAGTAGTCTACATGCTTCCAAAAGAATATATTTGAAGTAAACGTTGCGACACTAACAACACTTAATGCGAACTCTGTAAGTTCATTTATTGGCAATATTAATAATGAGAAAAATATTGTGACAAGTGTTGTTACAAAAAGTGCAGGTATTATTCTTCTTATACGTTTTACGTAAAAATGTGAAATTGTAAACTTATTTTCTTGAATATCTTTTTGTATGGTTTGAGTAATTAGAAAACCAGAAATCACAAAAAAAATATCTACGCCTATAAATCCCCCGGGGGTAAAAGTAAAATCTAAATGATAGAGAATCACGGCAAGCACAGCTATGGCTCTTAATCCATCAATATCTTTACGGTAAGTCATCAGGGAACCTTTAGGTTTTTAATAGTGGGTGTATCAATGTAAAATCGGGGTCAGAGTGGCATTAAATGAAACCTAGTAAATGCAAATTTACAAAGTATTACATATGAATTAGGAGTGTATCTCATTAGTTTTTGGAGTGGTGGTACCTTTAGTATTCAGAAAATTTACGAATATTATTTACCCACTCAGAAAAAAATGCACAATCACGCTCCATTGCACTTAAACCAACATTTTTCATGGCAATGCTCCCGTGACGAATTTTTCTATAGGAGGGTGAGTGCAATAAGCGCTTAAAATGAGCTTCGGGTTTTGTTTCGGGCAAGTCATTAATATACTCAGGTGACTTCGCCTGACTTTTAATGAGCTTTAATTCTTCTGTGGCACTTTCCCAACTTTGATTAACGCAAGTGATTCCCCCAATATCACTAAATAATAAAGCTTCAAATTCATGTGCTTGAATATAGGGCAAAAAACGTTCAGGGCGGCAGCCCGTATTATTGATAATATCCTTATGCCACTCTTGGGTTAAGCGGTGTAATTTCCCTGCTAACTGTAATTCAGAGATGGTATTGAAAGCAGGAAAATCTGAGCTTAATTTGTATAGGTCAATAAAGGTCGTCACAAAAGGCTGGTCTTTTTGTTTTAAAGTATGCTCAATAGCACGCTTAATGCGTGCATAATTTAAAGCTCCGCCTTTATGACCAACTGAAGTTTCCACCGTTTGTCCTAGCAAAGATAAATTTAAGTGATAAAAATTCGGTGCTAGCACTTCACGTACAAAGGTTTCTTCCGTTTGCCCTTCACAAATCACACAAACACGCTTCATTGAGAGGGTCTCCCACCTAAAATATTACGCTTCCATAAATCGCCTAAACTAAATTCATCTAGCCATTCAGATAAGTCTTCTGCGTCCAGACGCTCAAAAACAGAAGCTCCGTGATCGCGCTGTACAACGACTACATCTTGCGCTGAAAAATGATTTAATAACTCAACCGACTGGGTAGAAATAATCACTTGCTTAGTTTCAGACACTTCTTGAATCATATCTGCTAATAAGCTGATTGCATAAGGGTGCAGCCCCAGTTCAGGCTCATCAATAATAATAGTATCAGCTAATAAATGAGTGGGTTGCAATAAGAGTACTGTAAGGCAGATAAAGCGTAATGTTCCATCAGACAATGCATGAGCACGATATGGGTTGTCTGGAGCGCCTTGCTCAGCCCACTCTAACTCTATTGTTAGTGGTAAAGGATCGCGAATAACAAAATTATTAAAAAAGGGAGCAACTAAGCGTATTGTTTCAACAATACTTTGATAAGAACTAGGGAACTCAGAATATAGGCGAGCAATATAAGCCGCCAGATTTCCTGCGTCGGGCTTTAATGTTATATTTTGATTACTCGCTTGAAGTTGTTTAACGTTAGCTTCTGCACTGGTGTCGTGAAAGTGATAGACCTGCCAGCTTTTAATCGCGGGTAATACGTATTGGCTTACTGGCGATGACAGGCAGGTTAATTTTGTTTCTTCGTGTGCATTGCCTAATGGTTGTGTGTACTGACCAGAATGGCTTTTATAAAAGGTCTCTTCTTTACGAAAAATCAGGCGGTTATCCTGCGTTGCTGATAAGGCGATACGGTAGCCATTATTACCAAAATAAAATTCTGCTCCTATTTCTTTAGTGCGTTTTCGACCGCCATGTAAGATAGTATCTGGACCTGCATTATCTTGTATATATAGTTGTAAGTTCCCTTCTGCTAAAGCTGATAGCATTTTAAATAAACTAATTAAATTACTTTTTCCCGCGCCATTTGCACCAATAAGTATATTCAAATTAGAAAAATTAAAATTTTCCAAATTTTTAATGGATTTATAACCTTTAACAGTAATTTTATCGAGTTTCATAAGTTCTTACCCACTTTTAAAAAAAATGATATGGCTTACTTGGCTATATATTTAAGATGTCACAAGTAGTCTGTAGAGTATGCACCGCATAAAAAAAGCCCCTAAAGAAAACTCTTTAGAGGCTTTTAATTGATTGAGCGTTTGGTTTTTACTTTTTAACTAAACCAATCAACCAGCTAATGACTTTAACGATCATTTCAACGCTGATTTTAAGCAGGCTGAAAATATAAGCAATTACTTCGCCTATTGCCATACCTTTAAATTTACGTGCTAATAAAGGGGCAAGCAATAAACCAATGGCCAGACCAATCACGGTTAAACCTGAAAAGAAAGAGTCATTACCGACCACTTTATTTTTCATTTGGGTAATTTCTTCAACCACGGTATCCGCTAAAGACTCCTCAGGATTACTACCCGAGTAGTCATCTTGAATAACATAAGCGGTTAACCCTGGAATACTGGGTAAATCACCATCACCTTTACCAATTTTTAGTTGGGCTTTCATACCTTTTTCCATGTGCTGTGCAATATCACAATGCACTAGGTAGGTTTTATCGGCAGGTGGAAAGATCAAGGTCCCTGATATTTTACCTGGACCTGTGACTTCTAAATGAAACATGCCTTTAGGGTAAAGGTACTTAGGTAGACCGTGCATCATCCATTGGTGACGTACGCTGTCATCATTAATAAAATTAATGGTTAATTTAGTACAAGGCTCAAATTGATATTCTTGTACATCAAAGGCAAACATACGCCCAGGAAATTTCTCTGAATATTTATGCCCTGCATGCACGGTAATTTCTTTAACAGCAGCAATGCTATCACAACCACCTGGTAAGGTGTCTGTGTTTTGCCCCATGACCATACCACCGGTCATGTCCATTAAATGACCATCGCCGTGATCCATCATATTATTATGATTTTCAAACTCTTTTTCAGCAAGAACAGGCGCGGATAAGGCTAACGCGAGCGTTGCAATTGATAATTGTTTAATCATTATCAGATTCCTCCCTTTTCTTTGCCAGAAAATTTAGCTCTATTCACAAAAAGTAAGTAAACAGCTAGCCCTAGCAATAAACCAAATATTAGATTTCTAACCGAGTTATCGGCAGGTGTTTCAATATCGGCTGAACCTGGTGTGACATCGGGCGCGGCAATAATACTAGCAGGTGGTGCAACATAACCTGTTGCATCCACTTCACCTAGGCTATTCCAGTCATCAATATTTTGCCAAACAGGTAATTTACGTGCATGAAACTTTTCTGTAAATAAAGGTTCCATACTTTCACCGATGGTTTTAGGCAAACCGACTTCGTTTAAGTATTTTTTGTACACTAGCGCACTCACATTACCACCGGGGTTCATGCCGTCTGTGGTAATACCTTTTTCACGGTGATCGTGAAAAATCCAGATCCCTTCACCATAACTATGAAAGCCATCGTCTGTGGTATTAATTCTTAAATCATTACGCTGTGCAGGGGCTATATCGTAAATATCACGAGTAATTTGTGCGATAGGATTGTGCTCAACACCATCATAATGCGTAATCGTTGCTTTATGACCATGCGTATGTACGGCAAGCTGCTCACCTGTGCTATTAAACATACGTAGTTTAATGTTTTTATCAGGCTCGGCCACAATAATCGATTCTCTTAGTGTGTAAGGGAATGACCGCCCATTAAGCGTGTGATAATCTTCAGTTGAATCGGTCATATCATATTCACGATTCATTTTTTTAGCGATTAAACGAGGATCATTGTATTGTTGAACAATACTATGCATCTCTTTATCCATCGCATGATAATGTAAGTCATATTCAGAGTCATACTCTTCTAAAACAGCTTTAGAAGGGTGTCTAACCTGCCCAGCACCGACATTAAATGTCTGTACCCAGTTGTTCGGGCGGTTTTCTTCAACGATAAACATACCGACTAAACCCATTGCTAAATGTACATGTGTTTGTACATGACAATGGTAAACAAAACTACCAGCCGCTCTAGGACGAATTTCGTAAGTTTTGCTTTGTCCTGGTAAGACAAATTTATCACTGGTTTGTGGAACACCGTCATTCCCTTCACCACTGCTATCAACAAAAGGGTGATCTACCCCATGTAAATGAATGGTATGCGGAAAATAATGGGTATTTTCGAGCTGTATCCAAATCGTATCCCCTTGCTCCACACGAATCACAGGAGAAGGCGCTCTTAAAAGTGGATTAGCATCGGTACCGACAAAGCTATTAGTCGCCATGCCACGAGATTTAGGGGCAAAAACCCACATTGCAGGTTGAATGCCAGGTGCTATATCGAAGGTAGGTACAAAGCCTTTGAAATCTGGGGAGTGTCCATTTAACTCGGCTACTTCTAGTTTAATGATAATTAAATCAGGATCGCCATCGCCATCCATATCATTCTTTTTAATAATAGCATCCACTGCATAATGAGTATTCATCAATGATTCCATTGATAAATTATTCGTTCCTTTGACTTCTGCAGCAATCGCATAAGGATTATCAGGGCTACAGCGCAGTGATTCCTGCATGCTTACGCCTTCAATCGTTTGTGCCTCACGCCACTCTGGGTTATTTTGATTGCAAATCGACTCCATTTTGCCGCGATCTACTTCAACTGTTTTAGGTAAGCCCACCACAGCTGATGCCGTAAACGGCATCAACATGACAGCAGCACCCAATAGTATTCCTAAAGGATTTTTCTGCATTATTAACTCTCGTAGTTAGGTTTTATTTAAACGTCTTTCGCTTTGCTTAAAAGTGAATCTACTTTTGCTTTGAAGCCCGCGTGAGAAAGATAAACAACATATAAACCTGCTAATAAGAATAGGAAGTAGATAAATAGGTTAGTTGAACTTGTTGACATCCCTTGACCCGCGACAAAACTCATGTGTGCATCTAAGTTTTCGCCTTCAGTTCTACCTTTCAAAGTAATATGAATAAGGTATTTTCCTGGCTCAGAAACACCATTTGGTAATTTTAAAACAACGGTACCTGATTTATGTTTTTTAGCTTCTTGGAAGAATACGCGCTTGCCTTCTGGCTCTTTAGTGACTTCAAATTCAACCGATCTGTTACGGTATCTAACATCTTGGTAGTCAAATACTAGTTGAGTCAAAACGCCAGTCTTTGGAATATTTCCACAAAAATCTTCGGCAGGATAAGCCGTAGGCTGGTAAGCCGTGTAATGAATCCAATGCTCTGGTTCTAACTCAAATTTACACTGATCGGTATCTGTACCTGCGGCTCCACCATGTGCCCAAAGGCTGGCAGAAAATAGCATACTTAACAGAGCGATAAAACTTGTTCTCATTATATTCTTCGACATCATTCCTTCCTCTTAAAATTTTTTATAATTATTTTAAGGTGATCTTCATACAAACAGAAGCCACCTAAAGTCTGTTTTCTCTCATTATTAATACAATAAGAGTCAGCAAAAACAACCACAAACTTTATCATAGTGAACTAGACAAAGAAAGAATTACACTCTATTGATTAATAATTATCCGCGATTATATCATCATTTTCTTATATTGCTATTGCTATCCCTGCTATGATTACGTAAAATTTTCGCCTAGCAAGGCTCTTCTTAAGAGCGAGAATTCAATAATACCCGCTCCTTACAACTATTTAACTTCAACATAGCAAGGCTTAAAACATGTCTACACTGACTGAATCCCCCGAGTGGTTAACTTTAATAGACCATCAAAAGCGCATTGACCAGCTTGATATTAGAGACTTATTTGAAGCTAATCCGAATCGCTTTCATAACTACTCGATTAAATTTGAAGATCTATTATTTGATTATTCAAAAAATAGAATCACCGATGAAACGATTGTGTTACTGCTTAACCTAGCAAAATCTTGTAATTTAAAAGAACATATTGAAGCGATGTTCACAGGTGAGCGTATTAATAAAACAGAAAATCGCGCTGTTTTACATACCGCATTACGTAACCGTGGTAATGAGCCAGTGTATGTGGATGGCGCTGATGTGATGCCAGAAGTGAATGCCGCCTTAGATAAAATGCGCGCCTTTTGTGACCGCGTACATTCGGGCGAGTGGCAAGGTTATACAGGTAAAAAAATTACTGATATTGTCAATATTGGGATTGGTGGTTCAGATTTAGGCCCTAAAATGGTCACTAGAGCATTAACGCCTTATGCCATTGAAGGCATGGGTGTCCATTATGTCTCGAATATTGATCGTACTGACTTAAATGAAGCATTGGATGGCTTATCACCCGAAACGACTTTATTTCTGATTGCTTCAAAAACCTTTAGTACCCAAGAAACAATGGTCAATGCTAAAGCAGCACGCGCTTGGCTATTAGACGAAGCTGACGACCAAAGTGCTGTTGCGAAGCATTTTGTTGCATTATCTACCAATCAAAAAAATGTTGTAGAATTTGGTATAGATCCTGCCAATATGTTTGAATTTTGGGATTGGGTCGGGGGGCGTTACTCGCTTTGGTCTTCTATCGGTTTATCGATTGCCTTATATTTAGGTATGGATAATTTTGAGCAATTATTAGACGGTGCGCACGAAGCGGATAAACATTTTCGTAATGAGCATTTCGCGACGAATATCCCTGTTTTAATGGGCTTATTAGGGATTTGGTATAACAATTTCTACCATTCAGATTCGCATGCTTTATTGCCGTATGATCATAATATGGAATTCTTTTCTTCTTATTTTCAACAAGGGGATATGGAAAGTAATGGTAAAAGCATCAATATGTCAGGTGATGTGGTTGACTACAGCACAGGTCCGATTATTTGGGGACAGCCTGGAACTAACGGGCAGCATGCGTTTTACCAGTTAATTCACCAAGGCACGAAAGTCATTCCTTGTGATTTTATTACGGCAGCTCAAAGTCACCATGACGATGCTGATTGTCATGATATTTTAATTTCTAACTTTTTGGCTCAAACTGAAGCCTTAATGAAAGGAAAAACAGAAGAAGAAGTGGTTAAAGATTTAGGTGAGCATGCCAGCCCTTTAGTGGTTGCAGCTAAAGTATTTTCAGGTAATAGACCGACTAACTCGTTTATCTTCAAAAAGCTATGCCCTTATACACTAGGTCGTTTAGTTGCCTTATATGAGCATAAAATCTTTGTTCAAGGCAAAATTTGGGATATTAATAGTTATGACCAAATGGGTGTAGAGCTAGGTAAAGTCCTTGCGCAAGCGATTACCCCTGAGCTTAAAGGTGATGATCCAGTGAATACGCACGATAGTTCGACCAATGGCTTAATTAACTACTACAAAGTTTTACGTTAAATTTGCTTTATCCTCGCTTTTTTTTCGCGCTGATCCTACTCGGTTTTCTGAGTGGCTGCGATTTACAGCAGCAAGAGTCCCCTAAGCCTACTCAAGTAGCAAAGCAGGGAGCACATCTTGAACGCGTTAAAAAAGCGGGGTTTATTCGTGTTCTGACTCGTTATGACTCAACGACTTATTACGAAGGAAGTGATGATTTTTCGGGTTTAGAATATGATTTAGTGACTTTGTTTGCACAGCATCTGGGTGTTAAAGCAGAGTTTATCCTGCCAGATACCTTTGCTGATGTTTTACAGCAAACAGCTGCAGGTGAGGTTGATTTTGCAGCCGCAGGTATCAGCATTACTAAGGAACGAGAAAAAACACTTTTGTTTGCGCCGTCTTATCAAAAAATCTCTGAACAGCTTATTTTCCGCTCAGGCACTAAGCAGCCTAAAAAAATTAGTGATTTAAAAAAGGGTATTTTAGAAGTTGTCAAAGGCACCAGTCACGAACAAACGTTACTAACGCTCAAAGCAAAACATAAAGACTTGCAATGGCAAACTAATGAAAATATAGATACCGATGGTTTGCTTTATTTAGTCAATGAACGTCTTATTGATTACACTATAGCGGATTCAACGCAAGTGCAGTTAATGCGCCGTTTTTATCCAAAACTCAATGTCGGTTTTAATATTAATCCTGCACGCCATTTAGCATGGGCTTTTCAAAAGTCAGAGGATTTGAGTCTCTATCATGAGGCAACTGCTTTTTTTAAAAAAATTAAAAAAGATAAAACTTTAGCGCAATTGATTGAGCGGCATTACGGGCATACAAGAAATATCAAATACGTAGGGAATTGTACGTTTCAATTGCACTATCAAAGTCGCCTACCACGCTATCAAGAACTTTTCCAGCAAGCGGCACTTAAGTACGATATGGACTGGCGCTTGTTAGCCGCGATCAGTTACCAAGAGTCACACTGGAACCCTAGAGCCGTTTCTCCTACAGGGGTTAAAGGCTTGATGATGCTAACCAGAGCAACCGCAAAGCAAATGGGTGTGAAAAAACGCACAGACCCTAAAGAAAGTATTTTTGGCGGGGCTTTATATTTTAAACAGCGCATCAAAACCATTCCAGCCAGAATTTCAGAGCCAGACCGAACTTGGTTTGCGCTTGCTTCTTATAATATAGGCTTTGGTCATTTAGAAGATGCGCGGATTATTACGCAAAGCTTGGGTAAAAACCCTGATAAATGGATGGATGTTAAACACTCCCTACCTTTATTGACTAAAAAGAAATGGTACTCTAAAACCAAACACGGCTATGCGCGTGGGCGTGAGCCTGTTATTTATGTAAATAATATACGCAGTTATTTAGATTTATTATTGTGGCAGACCAGTGACCTAAAAACAGGTGAAGCGGGTGCTATGTTAAGTAAGCCTTAATTGCAGTGGGGCTAGGGTGGGCGTATTTTTATTCAGTCAATATTTACAAGGCATTGATTACTTAAATCTATACGCTCCTTCAAGCGACAATACTAGATACAAAGCTATCCAAAACGTGTTTTGGGCTCCAGTTTACTCATGTGTTTACCGTCTCATTAGCAGGAATCTATGTTCGCGGGTAAAATACCACAACTCAAAAAAAGGTAATGTAATATGAAACGACGTGATTTTATTAATAAGGCAAGTGTGGGTGCAATAGCGGCTGGCGGCACTTTAATTGCCCCTAGTGTCGTGCATGCTAAAGCGCAGTTTAAATGGAAAATGGTCACTGCATGGCCTAAAAACTTTCCCGGCCTAGGCACAGGTGCAAACTTACTCGCTAAAATGATTAATGAAATGAGCGGCGGGCGTATTAAAGTTAAGGTTTATGGTGCAAATGAATTAGTGCCCGCTTTTGAAGTTTTTGATGCGGTGTCACGAGGTACTGCACAAATAGGTCATGCAGGGGCATATTACTGGAAAGGTAAAGCCGCTGCGACACAATTTTTTTCCTCCGTGCCTTTTGGTTTAACCGCGCAAGAAATGAATGCGTGGTTGTATTATGGGGGCGGTATGGAGTTATGGGCTGAGTTATATGCGCCGTTTAACCTAATTCCTGCTGCGGCTGGAAATTCAGGCGTACAAATGGCAGGCTGGTTTAATCGTGAAATTAAAACAGTGGCAGATTTAAAAGGTTTAAAAATGCGTATTCCTGGCTTAGGCGGCGAAGTGCTACGCCGTGCAGGCGGCACGACCGTTAATATGCCTGGGGGAGAATTATTTACCTCGCTGCAATCAGGCGCTTTAGATGCGACAGAATGGGTAGGCCCGTATAACGATTTAGCCTTTGGTTTTTATAAAGTGGCAAAATATTATTATTACCCAGGTTGGCATGAGCCAGGTTCAACCATGGAAGCGATGATTAATAAAACAGCGTTTAATGAATTGCCTGAAGACTTACAAAGCATTGTGATGGCGGCTTGTAAGGCCGTTAATATCGATATGCTTTCAGATTATACAGCGAAGAATAACCAAGCTTTGGATACCTTAGTGAATAAGCATGGGGTTAAATTAATGCCCTTGCCTGATGAGGTATTACGTAAATTAAAGCAATTGTCAGAAGAAGTGGTATTGGAGTTAGCGAACAGTGACCCGATGGCAAAGAAAATTTATACTTCATTTGATCAGTTTAGGAGCCAAGTCTCGCAATGGAGCACTTTATCAGAGCAAGCATTTTTAAAAGCTAGAGCTTTATGAATAAAGGCAAACGCCTAGAAATTTTCTCCAAATTAGCGATAGCGATTCCAAAGCCTGAGACGGAGCTTAATTTTGATAGCACCTTTGAGCTCTTAATTTCGGTGGTTTTATCTGCACAAGCCACGGATAAAGGGGTGAATAAAGCCACTGCAATTTTATTTCCAGTGGCGAATACCCCACAGGTGATTTATGATTTAGGTGAAGAAGGTTTAAAGCACTATATTAAAACTATCGGTTTATATAATACCAAGGGTGCTAATATTATTAAGCTGTGCCGTAGGCTGTTAGATGAGTTCCAAGGGATCGTACCAGAAACGCGCGCAGAACTAGAGTCTTTAGCAGGAGTCGGGCGTAAAACTGCGAATGTTATTTTGAATACGGCATTTGGTCAGCCTGTGATGGCGGTGGATACGCATATTTTTCGGGTCTCTAATCGTACCCATATTGCTAAAGGTAAAAATGTATTAGAAGTCGAGTTGCAATTAGATAAGCATGTGCCTAAGCAATATAAATTAGATGCGCATCACTTATTGATTTTACACGGGCGTTATACCTGTATTGCTAGAAAGCCGCGTTGTTCCAGTTGTGTGATTGAGGATTTATGCGAGTTTAAAGAAAAGGTTTATGCCGAATAACAATAGGCAAAAAAAATGCGCCTTAACTGAGTTTGGATTCATTGTTAAGTCGCATCTAAAGAGGAGGGTAAACTCTAATCTCATTTGGGAGTGCATTTAAGAGTTGCCTATATCATATCGAAACGAATTGCAAATGAAAATGTGGCAAATTGTCGCAGTCTAAATTAGTTTAATTTTATATGCTTATACATTGAAAAACCTTAGCTTTTTTATTGTCCATCGTTATTGTGAGAAAAAGTGCTTGTAGAGCGGGCAAAGGGCTTTTTGTGTCGATTTTTTTGCTATGAATGATGTGCCGGAGATAGGACCTCTTTGCCTATCCTATGGCTTACGATAATTAAGTTAATGTTCGGAAACGTGATATTGATCACATAAAAGACTTGATAATCATGGCGCGACTTAAGCTACTGCTCACTGATTCTTTTTAAAATTAATCACTTTATTAGCAGGGTTTAAATTAATTTCATCAATAATAATGCCACGCCGTGCATTAATAATATAACTCACCGCATCGGCGACATCATTTGCATTTAAAGCATGGCTTTCATGCTCACCAGGGGCAAAACTTAAATCCTGAAAAAAATCAGTATCGACCATGCCTGGGTTAATTAAAGCAACGCGCACACTACTTTTTGCACATTCATCACGCAGTGCTTGAGAAAAGCCACGTACCGCAAACTTACTGGCACAATAGATAGAGCCTTTGCGACTGCCTTGCAAAGCCGCCTCTGAACCTATAAAGATTAAATCCGCCAATGCCTTGCGCTTTAAACTGGGTAAAAAAGCTTTCGCTAAAAAGCTTTGGCTAATAAAGTTTAGGTTGATCAGTGCTTGTATCTGAGGGTATGAAAACTCTTCGATACTAGAAAATTGACCTCGCCCCGCACTAAAAATAATCCCATCTATTGCTGGAAATTGTTTCGCCAGTTGTTTGAGTTTGACGGGGAGCGCCTCTAAGTCACTTAGGTCAATTTCATAAGCCTGAAACCTAGGGTGTGTGGTACTAAATTTCTGACAGTTCCTAGACAAACCAATCACATGATGCCCTTGTTGCAGCAGAGCTTGAGCGCAAGCACGTCCTATTCCAGAACTTGCACCACTGATAAGAATCGTTCTGACTACAGGCTGCATGGGAAAAATTTCTCTTCTGGGATATAGCGTAATAATTCAGTACGACAAAAATCCATCATTGCCTCTTCTAATTCGGTTTTATAAGACATCATGCCTTGTTTTGACTCTAAGGGGCTGGCGAAGAGTTTTTCTTCTGGGTATAGCTTCTGCAGCTTTTTGAAATATTTATCAGGTAAGCGAAACACGCCTAAACTCACTGAATGTAATAGCGCGGGGTCTATTTGCGCAAACACAGTCGCAAATAAATGTTGATAATGCGCTTGGTAATCATCTTCATAAATAATTGGATCAAAACGCAAGCCGATAGGCCAGCCTTGTTGTTGCAGCTTAAGCAAGGCATCTAAACGTTTATTAATAGACGGGGCTTTATGCTCTAAGGCTTGAGCAATTTCATCAGGGGTAAAGCTAAAAGCAACAATACAACGCTCAAAGGGCGTGATGTCTAGTAAATGGCGCACTTGCGTGCTTTTTGTGCGTAGCTCTATCCAAGCATTGGGGATGGCGCGGATAATAGGCAGAAACTCTTTAGCAAAATTACTCACAGGCTCTAAAGCAAGACTATCGCAGTCATAACCTGAGAAAAAATGCACAGGCTCATCAGGCGTTTCTGCGCAGAGTCTTTGTATATCGGCATAATAATCTTCGTAATTGACGAATAAAACGTAATTTGCAGATTGATACATGCCTTGTAAAAAACAATAACGACAGTCATACAGGCAATTCAGCATGTGCGAAAAATAGTAATTTTGTTTTGCGCCAATGCCATAATTCGGTGGGGCTTGCAGCATAAAACCACGGTATTTTTCAGCCAGAATTAAAGCAGGCTGCTGTTTCTGTAGGCGGAAATTTTGTGCCTTAGGGTTAAATACTTCGCCATAACGTCCACAGCTAATTTTTCTTGCTTTTGGAAAACGAGCGAAAATATCTAACACGCGAGGGTGTTGTTGGATATTTTCTTCTATGTAGATTGTTTCAATCATGAGGAATAAAGTTTAACCGCTATAGCGTTTCAGGAGCTGTGGTTAAACTTTAACTTATAACGAGCCTCAAAGATACCATTGATATTTAAACAATTTTGCAATAAACGTAAATATAAAATATAATGGTGGGCTTTTTTATGGGGTGTTAGAACCCTCCTTGTCTTACTATAAAATATATAGAAGACTTTAAACCGAAAGGAAAATTATGCGACATTATGAAATTGTCTTTTTAGTTCATCCTGATCAAAGCTCTCAAGTACCTGCGATGATAGATCGTTACCGTGCTTCTATTGAGGGTGCATCAGGAAGTATTCATCGTTTGGAAGATTGGGGTCGTAGACACCTTGCCTACCCAATTAGAAAACTTCAAAAAGCACATTATGTGTTGATGAATATTGAATGTGACCAAGCAACTTTAGAAGAATTAGAAAGTAGCTTCCGTTTTAACGATGCTGTCTTACGTAGCATGACATTAGTGATGAAGAATGCTATGACTGGCGCAACGGTTATTGCAGCTGAAGCAGCTGAAAAACCAGCAGTCGCTGAGAAACCAGCAGCCACTGAAAAGCCAGCAGTAGCTGAGAAGCCAGCGGCAACTGAAAAACCAGCAGCAACTGAAGCAGTGAAAACTGAAGCAGCCCCTGCGACTGATTCTTAATAATTAACAATAAAGAGGTTAGCTAATGGCACGTCAAATGAGACGCAAAAAGCACTATAATTTTGGTGCTGAAGGTGAAGCAAATGCAATCGATTATAAAAATATCGAATTGCTAGGTGAATTCGTGACTGAAACAGGCAAAATTGTACCGAGCCGTATTACGGGCACAAGTGCAAAAAACCAAAGACAAATAACCACTGCGATTAAACGCGCACGTTATATTGCTTTGATGCCTTTTTGTGACGCACACGAGTAATTAAATAAGGTGGGTTTAATGAGAGTTGCAAATTTTATTATGCGCGGAAGAATGCAGGCCATTATGGTTGCTGCTTCTTTGGCCTTGTTGTCGCTCACAATCATTTTACTGCCTGTCAATATTGTAAGTTCAGCCGCGATTGCATTGGTTACTTTGCGCCGTGGTGTATATGAAGGGTTATTAGTTCTGTTAGGCGCATGCCTAGCCGTGACTGCGTTGGGGCTAGTCGTGTTTGGGGAGTTTCAATTTGTCCTCGCTTATGTACTCGGCTTATGGATGCCAGTTTGGTTAGTTTCTGCCGTTTTGCGTGAAGGTCGACATTTATCGTTAGCGGTAGAGGTGGGCGCGCTACTGGGTATTGTGATGGTGATTGGTTTTTACTTGTTGACTCAAAGCCCTGTCGATTTTTGGCGGGAAATGTTGAGTGCGACAGTAGAGCCTATGTTACATGCTCAAGCTCAAGCGGCAGATGTACCTGCTGAAAAAATTCAAGAAATACTTGAAAATATGGCGAAGTATATGACAGGGCAGGTTGCAGCGATGGCTTTTTTAGGCTCATTGTTTGGCTTATTGCTCGGTCGTTGGTGGCAGTCTAGCTTATATAACGAAGGGGGATTTGGTGCTGAGTATTTAGCTTTGCGTCTGTCAAAACCTTTCGCGACGGCTACGATTGCGACTATATTAATAGGCACAGTCGCTAGTGGTGTTATTGCTGAGTTAGCATGGAATATTAGTATCGTTTTATTAATGGCTTATGTTTTTGTAGGGATTGCCATTGTGCATACGCTATTAGCAAGAACAGCCGCAAAGCGATTTTTAATACCCTTTTTTTATACCCTACTCGTGCTTTTAACTCTCGCCGGGATTCCCTTTGTGATGCTACTGGTCATTTTTATGGGCGTGAGCGATACATGGCTGAATTTACGAAAAAACATAACAAAACCCTCCAGTTCATAAGAGCTGTGATGGGGTCGGTAC
>WTCM01000053.1 GCA_013138595.1 Methyloprofundus sp.
GTGGCATTATTGAGAGTGAGTTTTAAATTATGATTATTAATGGTGTCAGCATTGATGAAACCTTCGCGGAAGCGTTTCCAATGAAAGCAACCCGTGCAATTATTACCGCACAAAATGAAAAATGGGCAATGATTTCTGCGCAGGCAATGACAGGTTTTGCGACCTCGGTGATTGCTTGTGGTTGTGAAGCAGGAATTGAACGTATACTTGACCCTTCTGAAACGCCTGATGGTAGACCGGGTGTTGCTGTGTTGATTTTTGCCATGGGTGGAAAAAGTTTAGCAAAACAACTAGAAACTAGAGCAGGGCAGTGTGTTTTAACCTCGCCGACTTCGGCTTTATTTGCGGGAATAGATGAAGGGCTGCAAATTCCTTTAGGTAAAAACCTACGTTATTTTGGTGATGGTTATCAAATCGCTAAAAAAATTAATGGTAAGCGTTATTGGCGCGTGCCTGTGATGGATGGTGAATTTTTAACCGAAGCGACGACAGGGCGTGTGGATGCTGTCGGCGGTGGTAACTTTTTAGTATTAGCGGAATCACAGCCACAAGCTCTAACAGCGTGTGAAGCCGCGATTGTAGAAATGAAAAAATTGCGGAATGTGATTATGCCATTTCCTGGTGGCGTGGTGCGCTCAGGCTCTAAAGTGGGTTCTAAATACCCTGCGTTAGGCGCGTCTACTAATGATGCTTTTTGTCCAACCTTAAAAGGGATTACGAAAACCGATTTATCACCTGATATTGAGTCCGTGATGGAAATCGTGATTGATGGTTTGACTAAAGAAGATATAGATAAAGCAATGCGTGTAGGGATTCAAGCGGTCTGTGACCTAGGTGCGGAAAACGGTATTCAACGTATTAGTGCAGGGAACTACGGCGGTAAACTCGGGCCGTTCCATTTTCATTTACAGGAGATTATGGCATGAGTGCTTTAACATTAACGCTGAAACAAGAAACGGCACAACGGGTGGATATGTCGCCTTTGGTCTGTCATTTACTAAAAGATAAAGCGGTCGCTGATATTGCTGCGATTGAGTTGCAAAATGGTAAACGTAAAGTGGCGGTCAGTGAGTTATTTGACATTACAGGTGATGATACGCAAAATATCATTATCAAAAATAGCTTTGCTAAATTAGATTTTATTGGCAAAGAATTAGCGGATGGCTGCATGACGGTACAAGGTGATGCAGGGGCTTATTTTGGCATAAGTATGCAGTCGGGTACTTTGACGGCGGAAAATAATGTCGGTTTATATGCTGCTTGTGAAATGAAAAATGGCTTATTAACCATTAAAGGCGATACAGGTGATTTTTTAGGCGCGGCTTTACCGGGTAATAAGCAAGGCATGAAAGGCGGGACTGTTTTAGTTAAAGGTAATGCCGGACAGCGTGCGGGCGACCATATGCGTCGTGGCACGATGCTGATTGAAGGCAATGCTGGAGATTATTGTGGTTCACGTATGGTTGCTGGGACAATTGCAGTCATGGGTGAAACAGGGCGTTTTCTAGGTTATGCCATGCAACGTGGAACGCTGTTATTATGGAGGCCAGCGACATTATCGGCTACTTTTAACGATTGTGGTTCACATACCTTGGCTTTCTTACCAATTTTATTTAAATCTTTTGCGCAATTAGATTCTAAATTTGCCGATAGCAATGAAGCATTTAACCGTGTACAGCGGTTTGGTGGCGATATGGCAGAAAAAGGACGTGCCGAAGTTTTAATTAAGTTATAAAATGTAAGGTGACTCACAATAAAAATCCAGTGCAATCTGGAGGTGCTATTGGTTGTGGGTTAGCTAAGGTTTGAATCTTATCTCTTTAAGGTTCAAACTATTATTTTGTTTTTACTTTAGGTTTAAATACATTGGCAATTGAAATTAACAATTTGGTGCAAACCCGCATTCCTACTGAATATGGTGAGTTTGTATTACATTATTTTAGCAATAGCTTAGATAGTAAAGAGCATATTGCTTTTGTTTTTGGTGCAGTGACTGATAAAGCTCAGGTGCCTGTGCGCATTCACTCTGAGTGTTTTACAGGGGATGTCTTAGGTTCTAGGCGTTGTGACTGTGGCGAACAATTAGATAGAGCGTTGCAGTTAATCAGTGAGCATGGTTTTGGCGTGTTGATTTATCTACGTCAAGAAGGGCGTGGTATTGGCTTATTGAAAAAATTACAAGCTTATAATCTACAAGACCAAGGAATGGATACCGTGGATGCGAATATTCATTTAGGGCATTTAGCGGATGAGCGAGAATATAGTATTGCTGCATTAATGCTAGAAAATTTGCAGATTAAATCGATAGAACTGATCACTAATAACCCTAATAAGATTGATCAAATGAAATTGTTAGGGGTGAATGTTGATAAGCGCATTGCTATAGAAATCGAGTCAAATTGTGATAATTTTTCATATTTGAGAACAAAAGCACATAAAATGGATCATTTGTTTGCTAGGGACGAAATAAATAAATCATAAAAGAGAAGGATTCCACTTTAAATTAGTGTTAATTATTTCACCTAATAGGGCGGTAAGAGTATAATAGATCACTTTTACTGTCACATTTCCTGATAGTTATTAGTAATATTAAGGTAACCCCACGCAGTCTATGACGCAGAAATTATTTATTTTGACAACTGGTTGTCAAATGAACGAGTACGATTCAGACAAAATGTTTGACGTATTAAAAGCCTCTCACGCTATGGAATTAACAGAGTCGCCCGAAGAAGCGGATGTATTACTGTTAAACACCTGTTCAATTCGAGAAAAAGCCCAAGAAAAAGTCTTCTCCTTATTAGGCCGTTGGCGCAAGATTAAAGAAAAACGTCCCGATATCATTATTGGTGTGGGTGGTTGTGTGGCGAGTCAGGAAGGCAAAGCAATTCAAAAGCGCGCGCCTTATGTGGATATCGTTTTCGGTCCGCAAACCTTACATCGCTTACCTGAGCTATTAAACAAATCACGTAGCGGCGTTAAGCGTGTCGTGGATATTTCTTTTCCTGAAATTGAAAAGTTTGATGCTTTGCCTGAGCCTAGAGCTGAAGGACCGAAAGCTTTTGTTTCGGTCATGGAAGGCTGTAGTAAATATTGTACATTTTGTGTGGTTCCTTATACGCGCGGAGAAGAAATTAGTCGCCCTGTACAAGGCGTGTTGGCTGAAATTACGTCATTAGCGGAGCAAGGGGTACGCGAAGTTAATCTATTAGGGCAAAATGTTAATGCTTATCGTGGTGAAATGGAAGACGGTGACATAGCCGACTTTGCTTTATTACTGCATTTTGTTGCTGCGATAGAGGGTATCGATCGTATTCGTTTTACGACCTCACATCCGATTGAATTTACCGATGAATTAGTGGATGCTTTTGAAGCGATACCTGAATTAGTCAGTCATTTACATCTTCCTGTGCAAAGTGGTAGTAATAGTGTGCTTGCCATGATGAAACGCGGACATACCCGTGATGACTATTTAGCAACGATGGATAAAGTCAAAGCAGTGCGTCCTGGTATTAGTTTGTCATCCGATTTTATTATTGGCTTTCCGGGTGAAACCGATGAGGATTTTGCCGATACGATGGATTTAATTGAGCAAGTCGGTTTCGACTTTTCTTATAGTTTTATTTACAGTGCCAGGCCAGGAACACCCGCCTCAGATCTAGTTGATGATACGCCTGAAGAAGTTAAAAAACAGCGGCTTAAAACATTACAAAAACGCTTAGATGAAATGACTCAAGAAATTTCAAAATCTATGGTCAATACTGTACAAACAGTCCTAGTGGAAGGTGTTTCCAAGAAAAATCAGTTACAAGTGACAGGGCGAACGGAAAATAACCGAGTGGTTAATGTTATCGGTCACCCTCGTTTAGCAGGGCAGTTTGTCGATGTTTTGATTACCGAAGCTTTGCCTAATTCATTACGTGGTCGAGTGTTAGAATCTTCTATTGATAAAATTATAGGTTAGACCGTGAGTAAAGAAATAGTAGAGTTTACGTTAGAGCCAGCTGATAACCAGCGACTAGCAAATGTTTGTGGACAATTTAATCGGCATTTACAGCAAATAGAACAGCGCTTAGGAGTAGAGATTGCTAACCGTGGTAATCAGTTTACTGTCAGTGGCTTAGCAGCAGCAGCCCATGCAACAGAAGTTATTTTACAACGCGTATTTATTGAGGCTGAAAAGGAAGAAATTACCCCTGAACAGATTCATTTATCGATGCAAGAGTCCAGTGTTGAAGCTTTGCTTCAGCCCTCTCAAGAGTTAGATGAACAAGTATTGATTAAAACTAAGCGCGGTGTGCTAAAAGGGCGTGGGGAAAATCAAAACTCCTACTTAAAAAAAATCCTAGCACATGATATTAATTTTGGTGTGGGACCTGCAGGAACTGGGAAAACTTATTTAGCCGTTGCTTGTGCTGTTGAGGCTTTACAGACAGAACAAGTTCGACGTATCATACTCGTTAGACCTGCAGTGGAGGCGGGTGAGAAGTTAGGGTTTTTACCCGGTGATATGGCGCAGAAAGTAGATCCTTATTTACGCCCTTTATATGATGCCTTGTATGAAATGTTAGGCTTTGAACGCGCAGAAAAAATGATAGAGCGTAAAATTATTGAAGTGGCTCCTTTAGCTTTTATGCGTGGACGTACTTTAAATGATTCCTTTATTATTTTAGATGAAGCGCAAAATACCACCACTGAACAAATCAAAATGTTTTTAACGCGGGTGGGTTTTGGCTCCACTGCTGTGATAACGGGAGATATCACTCAAATTGATCTTCCTAATGAAAAAATGTCAGGGCTGAAACATGTATTAAAGGTATTAAAAGAAGTGGACGGTATTAGTTTTACCTTTTTTAATGCAAAAGATGTGGTACGCCACCCTTTAGTACAGCGAATTGTGATTGCTTATGAAAATTATGAACGAGAGCAACACTAGTGTATAGGCGTGAAGTGGATATTCAACGTGTTAGTGAGTCTGCTACTATACCTAGTGATACAGAGCTAAATTTGTGGGTGCAGCAAGCATTGTATGATTATCAGCAAGATGCTGAAGTACTTATTCGGGTTGTTGATCAGCAAGAAATGATTGATTTGAATACACAGTACCGAAATAAGCAAGGGCCAACTAATATTTTAAGTTTTCCCTTTGAAGTACCTGAATTAATAACAGACTTGTTTTTATTGGGGGATTTGGTGATTTGTGCTACTGTGATGGAACAAGAGGCTGTAACGCAGGAAAAAATGCTACAAGATCATTGGGCGCATATTATTGTGCACGGCATTTTACATTTATTAGGCTATGACCATGTTGTAAATGATGACGCTATGGAAATGGAAGCAAAAGAAATTTTAATTTTACAGCAGTTGAATATTATTAATCCCTATCAGGAGAAACAAGCTCATGACTGATGAGGTCTCAGAAAATCACAAGCCTGCTCAAAAAGGTTGGATTGAACGTATTGGGCAAATGATGGGAAATGAACCTCAAGATAGAGAGGATTTACTAGCAATTTTAAGGGAAGCAGAAGGTAAGCATTTGTTTGATAAATATGCTTTAAAAATGTTAGAGGGGGTGCTGCAAGTTTCCGAGCAGCGCGCGCGTGATGTGATGGTGCCGCGTAAAAAAATGATTGTGTTAAAAAAGGATGCGAGCTTAGCAGACATTTACCCAACTGTTATAGAGTATGGGCACTCACGCTTTCCAGTCATTAGTGAAGATAAGAGCGAAGTAGTCGGTGTTTTATTAGCTAAAGATTTACTATCTTATGCGCTGAGTGGAAATAATATCAAAGTTGAAGAGCTAATGCGCATGGTGAAAGTGGTACCTGAAAGCAAGCGGCTTAATGTATTACTGAAAGAGTTTAGAGAAAATCGCAGTCATATGGCAATTGTTGTTGATGAATATGGTGCTGTTGCAGGTATTGTCACGATAGAAGATGTGTTGGAACAAATTGTAGGCGAGATAGAGGATGAGCATGATTATGAAGGTGAAGAGTATATTACTCAGCGTAAAGACGATGAATTTGTTGTTCAAGCGTTAACGCCACTGGAGGATTTTAATGATTATTTTTCTGCGGAATTTGATACCGAGGAGTTTGATACTGTAGGTGGTTTTATTGTGGGTCGGTTAGAGCATATGCCCAAAAAAGGTGAAAAAGTCAAGGAAGGACGATTTAGGTTTGAAGTTTTAAGGGCTGATGGGCGGTGTGTACATTTGCTTAAATTAAAAATAAATGAAAACAAGAAGACAAAACCTTAAAGATTAAGTGCTTAAAAAGTACTTAACTTTTAAGCTTGTTTTTTTTGATTTTATACTAGAGGGTGTAGAAAATGATAGGCATTATTCAGCTAGCTAAGAAAAGAAAACGATTAGTTTTTCTATTATTAAGCTTAGCCTTATCGGCGTGTGAAACGGAAGAAGAAGCAGCGCAAAGCCATTTATTAAAAGGTAAAGAGTTACTAGAAAAGGGAGATTATGCAGCCGCACAACTAGAACTAAAATCTGCTAATAAAGGTGTCTCTACAGCTGAAAGTTATTACTATCTTGCTTTACTGGATGAAAAGGCAAAGCATTATTTAGCGATGCAGGATAATTTACAAAAAACACTAGAGTTAGATCCAGATCATTATGAAGCGCGTATCAGGCTAGGTAAATTAGAATTACTGATGGGAGCATTTGATGAGGCCAATAAACAAGTTGATTTGCTCATTGCTAAGAATCCGGACGATATAAAAGCTTTAGCTCTAAAAGCAAGTGTTTTGGTTCGAGGAAAGCAAGAAGCTGAGGCAAATGTTCTTATCGCTAGAGTTTTAGAGCTAGATCCCAATAATATAGAAGGTTTATCGTTACAAGCTGTTGTATTAATGCAAAATGAGCAACTTGATGAGGCAATTGTCATTGTCAATAAAGCGATAGCTTTAGATGCGAGTGTAGCCTCTTTACATGGGCTTAGAATTAATATTCATGGCAAGCAAAAAAATACAGCGGCGGTTATTCAAGATTATTTAACGCTGATAGATTCATTTCCTGATAAGAATGCGCAATACAAAATAAGTTTAGCAAAAATATACACTCGTGAAAAAAAGAATACTGAAGCTGAGGCTATGTTACATAGCTTGATTTCTGATCACCCTAAGGCTGTACATTCAAAAATTCTTTTATTGGACTTTTTGATGACTACAGATGAGGAAAAAGTGAACCCTCAAATTGATGCTTTTAGGCAGCAATTTGCTCAGCAGGAACCTAATCAGTTATTGGTCATTGCTAAATGGGCACTCGCGCAAGGTGAAACCGCTAAAGTTGATGAAATATTACTACAAATTATTAGTGAAGAAAGTGGATCAAAAATAGCGAAAAAAGCACAAATTTTACAGGCAAAAATAGCCTTTGATCAGCAAGATTATGCAAAATCTAATAAGATTACAACAGAACTTCTTCAGCGTGATGCGAATCAGTTAGGTGCTAAATTATTGCAAGCACGAGTGTTATTAGTTGAAGAAAAATATGCTGAAGCCAAAACTTATTTAGATAAAATGCTTTGGAGTCACCCTAAATCAGATGAGACACTTGCCTTGTTTGCACAATATTATGTGGTGATGGGAGATGAGCCAGCCGCGCAATTAAAATTTAAAGCAGCTTTAGAGATAAACCCGGCCAATATAGAAGCCTTTATTCCTGTCTATGATAGTGTCATTAAAAAAGGGGGGCTGAAGTATGCGCGTGATATTTTAAAGAAAGCCTTGAGGTTAAAACCCCAAGAAGCTGTTTTTGTTAAAAGGTTAGTGGCTCTTAATATTCAAGAAGAGAAGTGGGATGAAGCAACTAAGTCAGCAATACAATTGGCAAAGCTACCTAAAAATAGTAGTTTAGCGACCTATTATTTAGCAGGTATTTTTCAAAAAAAAGGTGAATGTGAAAAAGCCATTAGTATTTATAAGCAATTGATTCGTAATTTTCCTGAGCAATTAAGTGTTTTACAAGGCATGAGTGAGTGTTATGAAAGCTTAGATAAAGTGGCTGAGATGACCACTTTTTTAAAGCAGCATAAGCAGAAATATTCAGGTAATGTTGCTGCTACTGTGGTACTGAGTGATCTTTATGTTAAAGGCAAGCAATATAAAACGGCGATTAAATTATTAAACAGCCTATTAGAGACACAGCCAGAATCCATCGTACTAAGGCAAAAATTAGCTAAGATTTATACGGCTCTAGGGCAAAATAAAAAAGCGACGTCTACTTATCAGCAAGGCTTGCAGTTTGTACCAGGAAATATTCGCTTATCACTTGCGCTTGCTGCTATTTATGAAAAGCAAGCATTATATACTGAGGCGATAAAAGTTTATGAAGTACTACATATTGAGAATCCTGACTTACAGGTTGTCAATAATAATTTAGCCGTACTGCTAGTTGAGCAGTTTTCCACAGAAGATAATATACAGCGTGCCTTTCAATTAGTGGATAGTTTTGGCGATTCTCAACAGCCTTATTATAGAGATACTTATGCGTGGGTATTATTATCAATGGGAAAAGTAGCTGAATCTATAGGGTTTTTTAAACAGTTGATTGTCGAAGCCGCTAATACGCCTGTTTTTAGATACCACTTAGCGGTAGCAGAGTATCAAGATGGGAATATAAGTACAGCAATGGTTGAGCTAGACCAAGCCATTGAGCTTGGGAAATTAGGGAATGATTTTCCTGAGCAAAAGAAAGCAGAAAAGTTAATGGCAGATATTAAAAAGGGAAGATAAAGATATTCTTAAGTTCTCCTAACAGTCGTTATAATAATTAAAATTATAAAGGAAATAAAATGAAATGTATTAACCTTAGAATGCTAGTTTTAATCTTGTATTCTTTGCTATTTATGGGGTGTTCATACCCTCTATTAGAGGATGATAGTACATTAACGGGCGACTATACTTACCTTATTGGCCCAGGTGATACATTAAGTATCTTTGTTTGGGGGCATGAAGATGTTTCGCAAACAGTGCCTGTTCGACCCGATGGGAAAATATCAATTCCATTAGTTGAAGATGTTCAAGCGAGTGGTAAAACGCCCTATCAAATGGCAAGAACCATGGAAAAGGAGCTCAGTATTTACATTAGGGATCCTAAAGTTGTGGTGATGGTCACTGATTTTCAAGGTATTGACGAGCAACAGATACGTATTGTAGGACAGATTAATGGTGGCAATAGTGGTGGTGGAAGTGGTGGTAGTTTTGGCGGTGGTGGTAGTTTTGGCGGTGGCGGCGGTTTTGGCGGCAATGGGAGTCGCTATAGCGGAATGTCGATCCCTTATAAAAGAGGCATGACTTTATTGGATGTTATTATCGTTATTGGTAGTATTGGCGAGTTTGCTGATGGCAATAGATCCAGTGTGATTCGTAATGTTAATGGGGTACAGCAAAACTTTGGTGTCAAAATTGATGATTTGATTGAAAATGCTGATATGTCTAAAAATGTTAAAATGATGCCTGGGGATATTTTAGTGATTCCTGAGGCTTTCTTTTAAATCGTAAATTATATTTATTATTGCTACTTTAAAAATAGGTAAATAATGCAAGATCAACTGTCTGAACTTCTGTTCTATGTCAAAGGGACATTGAAATATAAATGGCTCATTTTAGCAACGACTTGGCTTATTGCTTGTGCTAGCTGGATTTTTGTAACGAGCCTACCGGATGAGTTCCAATCGAAAGCGATCGTTAATGTTGATAGTACAACCATGCTTCGCCCTTTATTGCGTGGCTTGGCTATTCAATCGAATACACGTGGGCTTGTGCATGTGATGCGTCAATTGATGTTTACTCGTCCTAAGTTAGAAAGGGTGGCGGAATTAGCCGACTTAGGAATAAATGAAAAAACTGAAGTGCAAAAGGTAGCGCTTATTGAAGAGCTAAAACAAGGCATAAAAATTAATGGGGGTAAGAATGATTTATTTCAAATTAGTTATGATGGGGATAATTCACAGGTCGCACAAAATATTGTTCACGCCGTTTTAACCGTTTTTTCAGAGCAAACTCAGCAAAGGGGCGCGGCTGATACGGGAAGCGCTCAGCAATTTATTTCAGAACAAATACGTGAATATGAAACGCGTTTAAAAAATGCAGAAAAGGCGCGTGAAAATTTTAAGCGTATTAACTCAGGTTTGTTGCCTTCACAAGGAAAAGGGCAGATAGAACTGTTAAGTGCTATAAAACAGGAATTGCAACGTGGAGAGATGGCTCTGAGTGAAGTAAGCTCAAAAGAAACCGTCTTAAACAAGCAAATTGAAGAAGCTTTAACTGATGAAGTCGGTTGGGCAGTTGATGGTATGGCTGAGAGTACTGAAGAGCCAGATCCAGAAGATGTGCAAATTGCTGCTCTAAAGCAAATGAAAACCCAATTATTAGTCCAATATACAGAAAACCACCCAGATGTTAAGGGTATTGAGGTCACTATTGGGACTTTACAAAAAAGTAAAGCGGAGCGTTTAGCAAGTTTACCTGGCACTGATAATGAATTAAATACAGCAGCAATGTCTAGCCCCTATACACAGGCCTTAAAAGCTTCATTGAATCAGATTGAAACAGATAAAGCTTCAATTGTTTCAAGGGTAGAGGTTTTAACTCAAAGGTTAGTGGATATTGAAGAAGGGTTAAACTCAAGATTACGCATTGAAACTGAAATGCAGAATTTAGATAGAGATTACTCTGTTATTCAAAGTAACTATATGAATTTAGTTAAAAGTAGAGAAACAGCATCGTTGACTCAGAAGGCGGATCAAAGCCAAGGTGTTTTGAAGTTTAAAATTGTTGAGGCACCTACAGCGCCTATTGAACCAACGGGACCGATGAGAAGAGTTTTTAATACGGTGGGTTTAATTATGGGGGCTATGATAGGTTTTGTTCTTGCCTTTTTAATTTATTTTATTAAACCTACTTTTATGACTGTGAGGCAATTAAGAGCTGTGACTAATATTCCTGTATTAGGGAGTATAGGCTCCCAGGTTTATGAAGGTGGAATTTATAAATTAGATAAGAAAAATAAACGCTTCTTTTATTTCTTTTCTATATTGTTGCTTTTAATTTATTGTCTTATGATGAGTAATATTTTTGCAAGTGATGAAGTTAGGGCGCAATTAATGAAAATTATCTCTTTAGTAAGGTAGTGAAATGGATATTTTAGAGAAAGCATTAGAAAAATCAGGGCAGGGTCAAGAGGGAAATGCTCCTCAAATTGAGGATAAGCCGGTCGAGATAGTTCAAGGAATAGAAGATATTCCAAAAAAACTTAATACTAAAGGTCCTGACACTAATAGGGCTGTAAGTGTGGATTGGGCAAGCCTTGTTGAGCAAGGATATTTATCCACTGAGCAAGGAGATACAACTTGTTTAACTGAAGAGTATAGGGTAATTAAGCGACCTTTGTTGCATAATGCTTTTGGTCCTGCCTCTAAAGATATAGAGCGTTCAAATTTAGTTTTGATTACCAGTAGTATTCCCTCGGAAGGAAAAACATTTACAGCGATTAATTTAGCTATCAGTATTGCTAACGAGAGAGATAAGCATATTTTATTGATTGATGCAGATGTGGCAAAACCTTCTATTGCCTCTAGGTTAGGTGTTACTGAATCACCTGGCTTGATAGAGTACTTGGAAGATCCTAGTTTAACGTTTGCAGATATTGCTTTAACGACAGATATTCCAAATTTGCAAATTATTCCTGCCGGTAAATGGCATACTTTGTCGACTGAATTATTATCCAGTAATCGGATGGTTGAATTTGCCAATGAGTTAAGTGAACGCTATTCTGATCGCCTTGTTATTTTTGATTCGCCGCCCATTTTAGCGGCCACCCCAGCTGAAGTTCTTGCGACTTTAGTCGGTCAAGTCGTTATGGTGGTTGCAGCTGAAGCAACGACACAAAGCATTGTTATGGATGCGCTCAGGAAAGTAGAAGATCATGCTATCGTTTTAGCCTTGTTAAACAGAGCTAAATACGGCCTGAGTATGGATTATTATGGATATGGGCAGTATGGTGCCAAAGAATAGAGCGCTAGCTATCACTAAAAGCAAAGTTATTTGTTTAGTCTCTATGAGTATTTTTTTTACCCAAGAGCCTGTATTAGCAATTGATTTTAAGTTTGCTCCTAGTTTAACGGTGCAAGAAACCTACTCAGATAATATCCGTTTAGCAACAAAAGGTAATGAGCAAGGGGCTTTTGTCACTGAAATTACCCCAGGCTTATCTATTAGAAGTTTTAATGGTGGACGGGTTAATGCAAACTTTGACTATAGGATGCAAAATTTATTTAATGCAGGTGGTGAGGGAGATACCCAAATCTTTCACCAATTAAATTTTAATTCAGGCTATGAAGTGAGTCGTAATAAGCTTTTTGTTAATGCTCGTAGCAGCTTTAATCAGCAGGATACCACTAATTTACGAGGGGGAGATAATATCAATAATCTTGAAACTCGGACGAATATATGGACTGCGGGAAGCTCCGCTATTTGGACTCCTCATTTTGGAAGTTTTGCTGATGCTATCGTCAATATTGACTTTGATTATGTCGGTAATGACAGTGCTGAGCGTTTAACCAACTCAATGAATTTACGCGAGTCTGTTCTTATACGCAGTGGTTTAGCTTTTTCAAGAGTCACTTGGAATATTGCTTTTGAAAATAGCACTGAGTATAGGCAAAATGACGATGATGTACAGTTCCAAAGTGGTAATGCAACCCTGCGATCTTGGCTAGATAGAACCTTTAATGTTTTTACCACGCTGGGGTATGCGAATAATGATTTTGACAGTTTGGATGATGATAGTAATGGCTTTTATTATACAGTAGGGGCTCAATGGCGACCGACATGGTACTTTGATATTGAGGCAGGGTATGGTAGTAACTGGCATGTTTCATCGAATATCAGTTTATCGAAACGTACGCGTTTCAATATTGGCTATTTTGATCGCTCTATTGGTTTAAATACAGGGGGGGCTTGGAATGCCTCACTAAATCATTATACAAGAATGTCAACGTGGCGTTTTAGCTACTCTGAAGATACTACAAGTGTGCAAAGTATTTTATTAGAAGACACTCCGTTCAGTATTGTAGGGATTGATGGTAATCCTATTCTAGGAAATGACGGCAATCCTCTTATCTTTAATGCCAGTGTGCCCACTTTAACGGATGATGTTTTAACGAGGCAAACAGCTGATTTTTCAGTGTCTTATAGAACGGGAAAGAGTAATGTTCAAATGGGAGGCTTTTATGAAAAGCGTGCGTATGATCAATCAGATAATAACCAAGAAACAGTTTATGGTGTGAATGCGTCTTGGAATTGGGAGTTTATACGTCGTTCTAGTGTTTTATTTTCCCCTTCATGGCAGCGTATAAAGAGGAATAATATCACTGCGACAGGGTTTGACCTTGCAGATATTGAGGATGACCGCTATCAGTTTACGACTCGATTAACGCATGTAATGCCTTTAACTATTGGGCGGTCTAGTGTGGTGAACCTGAGTTTAGAATATAGTTTTTTAAAACAAAACTCGACTTTAGAACTTAATAGTTATGTAGAAAATCGCGTAGTGGCGAGTATATTTATGAGCTTTTAGACTATATGAATAATAAAATGAAAAATGCAATGACTGTGGATGTTGAAGACTATTTTCAAGTTTCTGCATTTGAACCGTATATAGATAAAGCGCAATGGGATGAATTAGAGCATCGTGTTGAAAAAAATACCCTGCATATCTTAGATATATTTGCAGAGTACAATATTAAAGCGACATTTTTTACTTTAGGTTGGGTTGCCGAACGCTACCCAGAGTTGGTAAAAAGAATCGTACGTGAAGGGCATGAACTTGCCAGTCACGGCTATGAACACTTGCGCGTGACCACACAAACCCCTGAGCAATTTCGAGCTGATATTCGTAAAGCAAAAAAGATTCTCGAAGATATTTCAGGTATTGAAGTCATTGGTTATAGAGCGCCTAGTTATTCCATTGGGCGTGATAATTTATGGGCTTTAGATATTCTTGAAGAAGAAGGCTATCGCTATAGTTCCAGTATTTACCCTGTCAAACATGATTTATACGGTATGCCAGAAGCCCCGCGCTTTGTCTATCAGCCGATAAAGGGCAGTGATTTTAAAGAAATACCGATTACGACTCTGCATATTGCTAATAAAAATTACCCTTGTGGCGGCGGTGGTTTTTTTAGGCTTTATCCTTATTTAGTGTCGCGCTGGGCTTTTAATAAAATCAATCAGCAAGAACAGCAGTCAGGGATTTTTTATTTCCATCCTTGGGAAATAGACCCCGAGCAACCCAAGCAGAAGAACTTATCTTTTAAAGCTAGGTTTCGCCATTATTTAAATTTAAATAGAATGGAAAATAGAATAAAAGCCTTATTGAATGATTTTCAATGGGATACTATGCAGGCAATTTTTTTGACTGAAAATAAATAACCCTCCTTATTTAAGTATACTTACTTTTACTGAATTCGTATGATAAAAACCTTAACAGATTTAGAAATATCCCTTTGGGATACTTATGTAGAGAATAGTGCTGAGGCTACTTTTTTTCATCAGTCTGGATGGAAAGAGGTCGTGGAGCGAGCTTTTGGGCATACAACATATTATTTATATGCTGAAGAGCAAGGGAAAATAACAGGTATATTGCCATTAGTGCATGTTAATAGTTCGCTATTTGGCAATGCCTTAGTGTCTAATGCCTTTTGTGTTTATGGCGGAATTGTTGCTGATAATCAGGATACCTTCCAAGCTTTAGATGATGAGGCATGTGCTTTAGCGAAAAGATTAAAGGTTGAGCATATAGAGTTTCGCAATAGAGAGCATAAAACACCCGATAGACCGTATAAAAAAGATTTATACGTGACCTTCAGGAAAGAACTTTTTGCTGATGTGGATGAAAATTTAAAAGCAATCCCTAGAAAACAGCGTGCCGTTGTTAGAAAAGGCATTAAAGCGGGCTTAGTCAGTGTGATTGATGAGGATGTTGAGCGTTTATTTCAAGCTTATTCAGAAAGTGTCAGAAATTTAGGCACGCCCGTTTTACCTAAAAAATATTTTAAAATTTTAAAGCAAGTCTTTGCTGAGCAGTGTGAGGTATTGTCCGTTGAGCATAATGGGCAGTTAGTGGCAAGTGTGATGAACTTTTATTTTAGGGATGAAGTATTGCCTTATTATGGTGGCGGAACAACACTTGCCAGAAGCGTTTATGGTAATGACTTTATGTACTGGGAAGTGATGCGTCGAGCAGTAGAGAAAGGTATTAAAGTATTTGATTATGGGCGTAGTAAAATAGGCACGGGGTCTTATCGTTTTAAAAAGCACTGGGGCTTTGTAGAAACGCCTTTGTTTTACGAATTTGAACTGGTGACAGCAAAAGAAATGCCAGATATTAACCCTTTAAATCCCAAGTATCGTTTATTTATTGCTGCTTGGAAAAAATTACCTTTAGCTGTCAGTCAAGTCGTAGGCCCATGGCTGGCAAAAGATTTAGCTTAGGAACGAGAGTTATCATTTGAAAAATCTATTATTTTTGGTGCATCGTATTCCTTATCCGCCTAATAAAGGCGATAAGATCCGTTCTTATCATTTTCTTAAGGGCTTGGCCGATCATTACAATGTACATTTGGCTAGCTTTATTGATGATTTAGACGACTGGCAGTATGTTGATAAAGTTGAAAATTATGTGCTTAGCTCTAAATTTATTAAGCTTTCACCTACTGTCGCTAAATTAAAAAGTGTATCAGGCTTAGTCACGCAGCAAGCATTAAGTGTGCCTTATTACCATTCTAAAATCTTGCAGCAATGGGTTGATAAAACGATTGCAGAATCTAAGATAGATAAGGTTTTTGTATTTTCTTCGGTGATGTATCAGTATGTGAAAAAATATAATAATTTAGATATTATTATTGATTTTGTTGATGTTGATTCTGATAAGTGGTTGCAGTACTCTCAAAAAGCACAGTGGCCAATGAGCTGGGTGTATCGTAGAGAAGCGAAACGACTCTTAGAGTTTGACCATAATGCAGCTGAAAACTCTAAAATAAGTCTTTTTGTTTCGCAGGATGAGGCCGCTTTGTTTGCGCAATTGCTTAAATTAGCATCTGGCAAAATAGATTTTGTTAATAATGGCGTGGATACGGATTATTTTCAGCATAATAAGTCATTTGAAAGCCCCTACCAACAAGAGAAAGTGATTGTTTTTACGGGAGCAATGGATTATTGGGCAAATGTTGATGCGGTGCTTTGGTTTGTAGAAAAGGTCTTTCCTTTAGTTAAGCAGCAGAATAAAAATATACAGTTTTATATTGTGGGTTCAAATCCAGCAAAAGAAGTGCTTAATTTAGCGAATACCGAGGGTGTTTTTGTGACCGGGCGTGTTGATGATATTCGCCCCTATTTAGTGTTTTCTCATGTAGTGGTTGCTCCCTTGCTGATTGCGCGTGGTATTCAGAATAAAGTATTAGAGGCAATGGCTATGGGAAAAGCAGTCGTAGCAAGTTCTCAGGCAATAGAAGGGATTAGTTTAGCTCAGCAAGAGGTATATGAGGCTAATGAGCCTGTTCGCTATGCTGAGTTAGTACTTGAGTCCTTAAATGAGGGAGACGCACCTTATTATTCAGATATTAATCGTCAGTTTGTGCTCAAGCATTATGCTTGGGAAACAAGTATTAGGCGTTTAATTCAGTTTATTGAAAGTGATTGATATTCTGTTGTGAGGCTGATTAGCAGTAGAGGTGGGTGAATGAATCTTCACTTTTAAAACATGCCTTGAATAGAGGTGATAAAATAAGTAGTAAGCAGAATTAAAAGTATTTAACAGGTTTAAATCGCTTGAGTCGATAGCCCTTGTCAAAATATAGTTTATTTTTCTTCAATAGAATTAAGACAATTTTTTAATATTCTAGTGACTTTTATTGACTATAAAAAGTCACTATTTAATGTACATGGTATTTGGAAGGAGAAGCAACCCCATGTTAGAGAAAGTGCAAATTGCCATGATTGGTTTAGGTTATGTAGGTTTACCTTTAGCCGTAGAGTTTGGTAAAAAATATACCACCGTGGGTTTTGATATTAATCAAGCGCGGATTGCTGAGTTACAAACGGGGCATGACCATACTTTAGAAGTCAGTGATGAAGAGCTAGCAGAAGCGACTAGCCTAAGTTATACTGCAAATGTTGACGATATTAAGCAATGTAATATCTTTATTGTCACGGTACCAACGCCTATTGATGAATATAAGCAGCCTGATTTAACGCCACTAGAAAAGGCGAGTGCTTTATTGGGTAAAGTGATTAAGCAGGATGATATTGTTATTTATGAATCAACTGTTTATCCGGGGGCGACTGAAGAAGTCTGTGTGCCTATCTTGGAGCAGGTATCAGGGCTTAAGTTTAATCAAGGTTTTTTCGTAGGTTATAGCCCAGAGCGTATTAATCCTGGTGATAAAGAGCATCGAGTCACTAATATTTTAAAAGTGACAGCGGGATCTACCGAAGAAATTGCTGAAAAAGTAGACCAGCTTTATCAAAGTGTCATTACTGCAGGCACGCATAAGGCAAGTAGTATTAAGGTCGCTGAAGCGGCTAAGGTGATCGAGAATACACAACGAGATGTGAATATCGCTTTAATTAATGAGCTAGCCTTGATTTTTAATCGTTTAGGTATTGATACCGAAGAGGTCTTACTTGCAGCGGGCACAAAATGGAATTTTTTACCGTTCCGTCCAGGTTTAGTAGGCGGGCATTGTATCGGTGTTGATCCTTATTATTTGACTTACAAAGCACAGTCTATTGGTTATAACCCAGAAATCATTTTATCTGGGCGACGTATTAACGATGGAATGGGTGAATATGTCGTGTCACGACTGGTTAAGTTGATGCTGCGTAATCGTATTCAAGTGCAAGCCTCTGATATATTAATTATGGGCTTTACCTTTAAAGAAAACTGCCCGGATTTACGCAATACACGCGTAGTGGATATTATTAAAGAATTAGAAACCTATGGTGTCAATATTCACATTTATGATCCTTGGGTAGATGCAGGTGAAATACTTGCAGAGTATGGCATAACCACGGTAAAAACATTAGAAGAAGGGCTATATGACGCTATTTTATTAGCGGTTGCACATGAGCAATTTAAACAAATGGATATAAAACAAATTAGAGCGCTAGGAAAACCTAATGCGGTTGTTTATGACCTAAAATATTTATTTCCAGCAGATCAAACAGACGAGCGTTTATAAAATGAAAGTAATGGTAACAGGCACAGCTGGCTTTATTGGTAATCATCTGGCACTAAGATTATTAGAGCGTGGTGATGAAGTAATTGGCATTGATAATTTAAATGACTATTACGATGTTAATTTAAAATTAGCACGTTTAGAGCGTATTAAAGATCATCCTAATTTCACTGATGTGAGAGCAGATATTTCTGATCGAGCAGCAATGGAACAGCTTTTTAAAAAGCACCAGCCTCAGCGTGTTGTTAACCTTGCGGCTCAAGCAGGTGTACGCTACTCAATCGAAAATCCACATGCCTATATAGAAAGTAATATCGTTGGCTTTTTGAATATTTTAGAGGGTTGTCGGCATCATAATGTAGAACATTTGGTGTATGCATCTAGTAGCTCTGTTTATGGTGCAAATGAAAGTATGCCATTTTCTGTGCATGATAATGTAGATCACCCATTAAGCTTATATGCAGCGTCTAAGAAATCGAATGAATTAATGGCGCACACCTACAGTAATTTATATAATTTACCGACCACAGGCTTGCGATTTTTTACGGTCTATGGTCCTTGGGGACGTCCTGATATGGCTTTGTTTTTATTCACAAAAGCAATACAGGAAGGTAAAAAAATTCAAGTGTTTAACTACGGAAAGCATCGTAGAGATTTTACCTATATAGATGATATTGTTGAAGGAGTGATTAGAACGCTGGATCATGTGGCTCAGCCTAATCCTGACTGGAGTGGTACAAATCCTGACTCAGGGACCAGTAAAGCACCATGGCGTGTTTATAATATAGGTAATCAAAGCCCTGTAGAATTGATGGATTATATAAATACTTTAGAAAAGCATTTAGGTAAAACCGCTGAAAAAGAATTATTGCCTCTACAGCCAGGGGATGTGCCCGATACTTATGCAGATGTTCAAGATTTAGTGAATGACGTAGATTATAAGCCTGATACCACCATTGAAGAAGGTATTGCTAAATTTACGGACTGGTATCAAAGTTATTATAAATAAGTGACAGAGCTTAAGTATTTATCACTCGTTTAGGAGCGAGTATTATTGAATTCTCGCTCCTTAAGGTCAAAAGGAAGTAAAAAATATGTGCGGGATCGTTGGTATCTTTGATTTAACAGGGAAGAGTGAAATAAATCGTGATTTATTATCGCGTATGAATGAAACCCAATTTCATCGTGGACCTGATGAAGGTGGTCTGCATATAGAAGCAGGATTAGGCTTAGGGCATAGAAGGCTATCTATTATAGATCTCTCTAGTGGGCAGCAGCCTATGCACAGTCAAGATGGTAACGTAGTACTGACTTATAATGGTGAAGTTTATAACTTCCCTGAGCTACGACAAGAGCTTGAACTTCTGGGCTATACCTTTAAAACACACTGTGATACTGAAGTGATTGTTTATGCATGGCAAGCTTGGGGAGAAGACTGTGTCTTGCGTTTACGCGGTATGTTTGCCTTTGCCATTTGGGATAGAGAAAAACAAACTTTATTTTTAGCGAGAGATAGGCTGGGAATTAAGCCTTTATTTTATGCCCAGCTCAATAATGATCAGTTTATTTTTTCATCGGAACTAAAAGCTTTAAAAGAACACCCAGATTTAACGAAAGAAATAGACCCTATTGCGGTCGAAGAGTATTTTGGATTTGGTTATGTACCAGACCCTAAGACGATTTATAAAGGTGTTTATAAGCTAGAGCCAGGGTTTTGTCTTAGTATTAAGCGTGGAAATAAAGACTATCAGCCCAGACAATATTGGGATATTAAGTTTGATACAAGTTTGCAAGGGACTGAGCAAGAGTTACGTGAAGAGCTGATTGAGCGAGTGCGTGAGGCGGTTAAGATTCGTACTGTTGCGGATGTGCCTCTAGCTGCTTTTTTATCGGGTGGTGTGGATTCTAGCGCGATTGTGGCGATGATGGCGGGCTTAACAGAAGAACCTGTTAACACCTGCTCTATTTCTTTTGGTGACCCTAAATTTAATGAGTCTCAATTTGCCGCGCAAGTGGCTGAGCAATATCAAACTTCTCACCGTGTAGAACAAGTTGACCCTGAAGATTTTAGTCTCATTGATCAACTAGCAGGCATTTACGATGAACCGTATGCCGATAGTTCGGCATTACCGACTTATCGTGTCTGTGAACTGGCAAAAAAACAAGCCACGGTTGTTTTATCAGGCGATGGAGGCGATGAAAATTTAGCAGGGTATCGGCGTTATCGTTGGCATCAGGATGAAGAAAAAATACGTTCTTTATTGCCTGACTCAATACGTCAGCCATTATTTGGTCTGGCAGGGGCGGTATATCCTAGAGTGCCATGGGCACCTAAAATGTTTCGTGCAAAATCTACCTTGCAAGCGATAGGGCGCAGCTCTATAGAAGGGTATTACCATAGTATTTCATTTAATTCTGATGCGATGCGTGCTGCTTTGTTTAGTGATAAATTGAAAAATGAGTTACAAGGGTATCAAGCGATAGAGGTTTTTCATCGACATTTAAAAAATGCCCCTACTGATGATAGTTTGTCCTTAATTCAGTATTTAGATTTTAAAACTTATTTGGTAGGCGATATTTTAACCAAGGTTGATAGAGCAAGCATGGCGCACTCGCTTGAAGTGCGTGTCCCTTTATTGGATCATGAACTTGTTGAATGGATTGCTAAATTACCTTCTGCTTTAAAGTTAAATCAGAGTGAAGGTAAATACCTCTTTAAAAAGAGCTTAGAACCTTATTTACCTAATGATATTTTATACCGTCCGAAGATGGGCTTTGGTGTCCCTTTAGCGAGTTGGTTTAGAGGTCCCTTAAAGCAACAGGTTAAGGACTCCTTATTGGGTGAAAGAATGTTGGGAAGTGGCTTTTTTAATGCAGATACTTTGGCTAAAGTGGTTAAGCAGCACCAGCAGGGATCAATAGATCATAGTACCACTATTTGGTCCTTACTCATGTTTGATTCTTTTTTGCGAAATAATTAAGGTTTTATGCTTATATTAGTGCTTGCTAAAGTGACTGTTTGAATCTTCAAGCCCCTATCTTAAGGTACTCGTTATTTTTCCTTAAGGAAAAACTTTTTTTTAAGAAAATTATATGGTAATCTAACTTTTAAATTGTGGGTAAAGTTGGGTTAATAGGAGCTTGTCGTTATGCTTCTTTATTAAAATATTGATCAATGTAGGGTAGAAAAATGACTAAAGATAATGAACAGCCAGTAATCTCTGGTAAAAGGCGTGCCTTTGTTAAGGGGGCTGCAGTCTCTGCACCTGTAATTCTTACACTGAGAAGTGGCGCTGCTTTTGCCGTAGCCTCTTCTGAAGTTTGTGTTCCAAGAGATAATGCTCTTGCAGGAAATGGAGCGCCTCCCGTAATAACCATAAATTCGGGCGATGATAATTGGGTGCGTAGACCCATTTTTTGTCGCACCTTAACCGCTGTAGTGGGCGGTAGTGGGGAACAATTTACTGTTTATAATAGCTTGGGGAGTGCAACATCTAACTGGGCGGGGGTTGCCAATATACCAGGTGCAGCTTCACCTCCTAATCTTTTTTATGGTGTACATAGCTCGGATGACCCAAGTGGTGGTGATCCTTTGGATGGGTTGTATATTTTACAGAGTGGCGGATCGAGTACGGTAGGCTATGAAGCGTCACAATCTACGACTTGTTATATATTAGTACATATTGACCAATTTACGGATATTAACTCAGACTTGATCAACCTTCCTGTAGGGAATGCAGCTCCTACTAATGATGGGCTACCGTATGTGACAGGTTCATGTTGGGGTTCACTACAAGCTCTTTAATCATCTATAGTATGGTATGAAATATTGATAACTTGGTCAGTTTCAGAGTCATCAGCTATGTCTATTTGTTTGTGGGATGAAAGTGCGGTTGTGTATTGCGGATTGTCTGGGCAGACACATATATTGAATCTCTTAGCTTATGAGATATTACAGCTATTACAAGAATCGCCTAACAGCATTTTAAGCCTTATTAGTCAATTAGAGTTGCTTTTTGAAATTGATGATAAGGCTGTTTTGGAAACTCAAATACAAGAATTATTGAGTAATTTTGAAAGTTTAGGATTAATAGAAGTTACTGATAGTGAAAATTAAGGATATAACATTTAAGCAATTAGTGGAACACTCATCAGGCAGTAAAGGGCTATGTGTTAGTATTGGTCCTTTCGTCGTGAGAATACGCACTAAAGAAAAGTCATTTTTACAAACTTTTTCAATGCTTTATCAAGATTTTGAAGTTTCTGAAGGTGAGTTTGTTGATTTTCATATTGATATGCGTAGACCTACGAACGTGCGCCGGTGGGTCAATGCGCAAATTATTTTTTGGGTGGATGGTATTGCCCCCTTTGAGCCATTTCCATTAGATCATGCTTTTCCTCTATTTGAGTGGGGCTTAAATTGGTGCATTGGACGGTCTGCGCATCAATACTTAATGTTGCATTCGGGAGTCGTCGAAAAATACGGTAAAGCCATTATTTTTCCAGCTCTTCCTGGTTCAGGAAAAAGCACCTTAAGCTCAGCGCTAGGTTTAAGGGGGTGGCGCTTTCTTTCAGATGAATTTGGGCTGATTAGGGCTAATGATGGCTTATTACAGCCTATGCCTAGACCTGTACCGCTTAAAAATACGTCTATCCAAGTCATTCAAAATTTTGAAACATCAGCTGTTTTAGGGCCTGTTTACCCCAAAACACGTAAAGGAACCGTTTCCCACTTACAATCTCCTACAGCAAGTGTTGAGCAATCTAATAAACTCGTAAAACCTGCGATGGTCATCTTTCCACGTTATCAAGAGGGCAGTGAAACTATTTTCGAAGAGTTGCCTGCTCATTATGCTTTTCTTAAATTATCTACGAATTCATTTAATTATGAAGTGATGGGATTAAAGGGGTTTGAGCGCGTAAGAGATATGATTGATTCTTGTACTTGCTTAAGCCTTACATACAGTAATTTAGATGATGTGATAGATCAACTTGATAAAAGATTGGTGAATGAGAGCAGTCATGATGGATAGGCCTGAAAAAAGTAGACAGTTATTGTTAGATGCATTTATAAATCCTAATTTACTCAAAGGGCTGCCATTAGAAGACTGGGAGTTATTAATTCGTTGCGCAGGTGCTAGTAAATTAGTTGCGGCTCTAGGGGATAAAATCGCTGTTAATTGCCCCACTATGCTTGTGCCAGAAAAAGTCTTAGATCATTTTCAGGCTGCACAGCAGTTAGTTAATTACCGTAAGCAAATGACTACCTGGGAAATGCATTGTCTTAATCGTGCCTTAATAAACCTAGATATTGATATAGTCTTGTTAAAAGGAGCTGCTTATATTGCTTCTGAGCTACCCTTTGCTAATGGACGGACGCTCTCTGATATTGATATTTTAGTGGCTAAAGAAAATATAGAGGAAGTTGAGAAATTATTGTCAGACCAAGGCTGGATAACCGCATCACTGGATGAGTATGATGACTATTATTATCGTACTTGGATGCATGAGATTCCGCCGATGAGGCATCGTGAACGGTATATTGAAGTGGATATTCATCATAGCATCCTACCTCTCACGAGTCGATTAAGCCCAGACCCTAAGACGATGCTGAGTGATGCAGTGTTGGCTAAAGGGGGGGCGCGTAATAAGGTATTCTCGCCCGTTGATATGGTCTTGCATAGTGTCGTGCATTTATTTCATGATGCCGAACTTAATTTGACTGACTTTCGAGATTTAGTCGATTTACATGAGCTTTTTAGTTATTTTTCTAAGCAAGATGATAAGTTTTGGGAGAAACTAGATAGCAGAGCGGAAGAGTTGTCCTTGTATGAGCCATTGTATTATGCCTTGTATTTTTCTAAGTCATTATTAAAGACTTCAGTGCCTGCTGAGCTATTAATTAACAAAAACCGCCCTAACTTTTTACCTAGAGTATTGATGGAGTATTTAGTCCCTTTATCAATACTACCAGAAGATCCCGATTTTATGGGTAAAAAAGTGGCTTTTGCGCGTTGGTTGCTTTATGTGCGCTCACATTATCTACGTATGCCGATGCTGATGTTATTGCAGCATTTAATGAAAAAAAGCCAAAAGCGCTTTAATCATGTTTAAGGCAAGCGATATTTAAGGGCAGGGGGCTTTATACAACAAGAGCCCCTATTCAATCGCTAATTCCTTAATTTTTCGAGTTAAGGTATTACGCCCATAACCCAATAAATTTGCCGCTTCATTACGATAACCTTGGGTATGTTCTAAGGCGGATTTAATTAAAATAGCCTCCGTTAATGGAATGATTTGTTTGGCTATATCCTTTTGTTTAAGTTGGATTTTTTCCTCTATAGCGCGTTTAAGACTGAGTTGCCAGTTATTGCTTATTTCAGCTGAGCTGCCGGTTTTTTCATTAGCTGAATATTCCGCTTGTAGCTCGGGGGGCAAATCCGCTAAATGTATTTCTCTACCCGGTGCCATGACGGTAATCCAGCGACAAATATTTTCTAATTGGCGTACGTTGCCCGGCCAAGGGAGCGTGCTTAAATAGCTTTCTGCTTCCTTGCTTAGGAGTTTGATTTCGCTTTCTAGTTCTTTTGCAGCCGTGGCTAAAAAATGTTGCATTAATAAAGGCACATCCTGAGCTCTGTCTTGCAAAGGAGGGATATGGATGCGAATAACATTCAGGCGATGAAATAAATCTTCTCTAAATAAGCCCTGTTCAACCAATGACTCTAAATTTTGATGAGTGGCTGCAATAATACGCACATTAACACGCGTTGGCGTATGCCCGCCCACAGGGTAAAATTCATTATCTGATAAGACACGTAGTAAACGTGTTTGTAATTCAGCGGGCATATCGCCGATTTCATCCAAAAACAAGGTGCCGTTATTCGCCTGTTCAAAGCGCCCTGCACGTCTGGTGTTTGCACCTGTAAAGGCTCCTTTTTCATGACCAAATAATTCTGATTCCATCAGGTCTTTAGGAATGGCCGCCATATTAAGGGCAATAAAAGGCTGTTTAGAGCGGGGGCTATGACGATGTAAGGCTTTAGCAACTAGCTCTTTACCTGTACCAGACTGACCGTTAATTAAGACCGTAAAATGAGACCTTGCTAAACGCCCAATGGCACGAAACACCTCTTGCATGGCCGGTGATTCACCAATGATTTCTGGCGTGGCTTCGTGGCTAGCCTCATTTTCTAAACTTTTATTTTTACTTTGTTGGCTATGGATGCAAGCACGCTCAGTGACTGAAATAACTTCTTTAATATCAAATGGTTTGGGTAAATACTCAAAGGCACCACCATGAAAGGCAGATACCGCACTTTCTAAATCTGAATGTGCAGTCATAATAATAATCGGCAATTCAGGGTGTGAAATTTGTAACTTTTTGAGTAACTCTAAGCCATCAATACCAGGCATGCGTATATCTGATAATAAAGCATCCGGTGTATCATGTTGTAAGGCCTTTATAAGCGCTTCAGCCGTGGCAAAGCTTTGCGTATCGATGGCATTTTTATTCAGTGCTTTTTCTATGACCCATCGAATTGACTTATCGTCATCTACAATCCAAGCTTGGTATGGGTTAGTCATTAGCATTTCCTACGGGTAAGTATATTGAAAAAGTGGTGATGTCAGGGCTACTGGTACACTCAATAATGCCATTATATTGATTAATAATAGACTGTGAAATAGGTAGCCCTAGCCCTGTACCATCATGCCGGCCAGTAATCATTGGATAAAATATATGATTAATGAGTTCAGGTTTGATGCCTGATCCATTATCAATAATATCGATACGTGCCGTGAGTTTGTGACGCTTGCCAGCAATGGTCATTTGTCGGCATATACGAGTGCGTAAAGTGACCGTACCTGTTTGCTGAATTGCCTGAGTAGCATTACGCACAATATTTAAAAAAGCTTGAATTAGCTGGTTTTTATCAGCTTTTAATTCGGGAATACTAGGGTCATAATCTCTTTCTATTAAAATAGAGTCTACCGCTTCGGCTTGTACTAACTGTCTGACACGCTCTAGTGCTTCGTGAATATTTAAAGGCACTTTATTGGGGACTTTATTAGGCCCTAGCATCTTATCCATTAAAGCCGTCATACGATCTGTTTCGGCAATAATGATTTGTGTGTATTCTTTTAACTCATCATTTTGCAGCTCAAGTTCTAGTAGTTGAGCTGCTCCTCTTAAGCCACCTAATGGGTTTTTTATTTCATGTGCAAAGCCACGCATTAGCATACGTGAAATATTCTCTTGAGCTAATAGCTGCTCTTCTTTAGACACACGTAATTGATAATCAACTTGCTTAAGTTCGACTAAAACCTCAGAGGGTTGTTCATTTTCTATAATCGGTGTCGCACTAAAGCTAATGGTAATTTTTTTATTAGAAACGATTAGGTTAAGTTCACGTTCAAAGAAGCCTTCACTGCGCTCAATACAATGTTGTAAATCTTTAATAATCGTTGAATTATGAGCGGTAAAAAAATAGCTTGCTGCTTTGCCTAGTAAATGCCGTGCGCTGTCTTCAAACAAAACCTCGCCTGCGCTATTGATATAGTTAAGGTTCAATGTGGCATCAAAGAGCAGAACAGCTTCATTGATATTCTCTAATATTTTTTTATACACAGGATTGATCAGTGGCTATGGTTAATGATAGATAAAGCAATTTGTAGACCAGTTAGTTATAAAATACTTAAAATTTTATTTTCCATTCATAAGCTTAAGCATTATCTAATTTTTCCATGAATAATGAGAAGTTACGAAAATAAGACTTAGTCTGTACACTATTAAGAGAATGAAGAAATGCACCAACCCTAGGCGATTTAAAAATATTTCGCACTATAATGGTGCGAAATAAAGGCAAAGCAAAAAAAAGGGTAACTGATAAATCAGCTACCCTTTGTCGATTATTAAGTCTAAGGGAGTGGGTATTATTAACTACCTCCCCCCTAACAATAATCTTACAAGCTGTAGTACATATCAAATTCTACAGGATGTGTGCTCATACGTAGACGAGTCACTTCTTCCATTTTAAGCTCAATATAACCATCAATCACATCATCAGTGAATACACCGCCGCGAGTTAAGAACTCACGATCTTCATCTAATGCGTTTAAGGCTTCATCAAAAGAAACAGCCACTTGTGGAATTAATTTTTCTTCTTCTGGAGGTAAGTCATATAAATCTTTGTCCATCGCATCACCAGGATGGATTTTGTTTTGGATGCCGTCTAAGCCAGCCATTAACATTGCCGCAAAGCATAGGTAAGGATTCGCAGTTGAATCACCAAAACGAATTTCAATACGACGACCTTTAGGATTGTTAACAAAAGGAATACGAATTGACGCTGAACGGTTACGTGCAGAGTAAGCAAGCATCACAGGTGCTTCAAAACCAGGTACTAGACGTTTGTAACTGTTTGTTGATGCATTAGCAAAAGCGTTTAAGGCTTTTGCATGTTTGATAATACCGCCGATGTAGAATAAAGCCGTTTCTGATAAGCCGCCGTATAAATCACCAGAGAATAGGTTCTCGCCATTTTTGAATAGAGATTGGTGAACGTGCATACCGTTACCGTTATCACCGACTAAAGGCTTAGGCATAAACGTCGCTGTTTTACCATAAGCATGAGCGATATTAGCAATCACATATTTAAGTTCTAATACTTCATCCGCTTTTTGTACTAGCGTGTTAAATTTAACCCCTAATTCACACTGTCCTGCTGTTGCGACTTCGTGATGATGTACTTCTGTGACTTGTCCCATTTCTTCTAAGACTAGACACATTGCCGAGCGCATGTCTTGTAGTGAATCAACAGGAGGTACTGGAAAGTAACCGCCTTTTACGCCTGGACGGTGACCGATGTTACCATCTTCGTAGACTTTTTCAGAGTTCCAGCCCGCTTCTTCTGAATCAATTTTGTAGCTACAGCTACCCATGTCTGTGTTCCAACGTACATCGTCAAAAACGAAAAATTCATTTTCTGGGCCAAAGAAAGCAGCATCAGCAATACCTGTCGATTGTAGGTAAGCTTCTGCGCGTTTAGCGATTGAACGTGGATCACGTTCGTAGCCTTGCATATCTTTAGGTTCAATGATGTCACAACGTAAAATTAAAGTGTTGTCATCAAAGAAAGGGTCGATTTTAGCACTAGTAGGATCTGGCATTAAGATCATGTCAGATTCATTGATACCTTTCCAGCCAGCAACTGAAGAGCCATCAAACATATTGCCTTCTTCAAAAGTATCTTCGTCAATTGAATGTGCAGGGAAGGTAACATGTTTG
>WTCM01000007.1 GCA_013138595.1 Methyloprofundus sp.
TCCAAATGTTCAGACAAGTTGGTACATGTATAATTAATCGGCGTACAAACGAGATATTCTATGTATTTTTGTTTTGTTATCATGGGGTATAAAATACACCCAAATGCTCAATTTGCGAAAGTCCTAACTCTATTAAAATACAAGTGCTAATTTACAAATATTCATTTATTTTTTATGAATTTGTAGTGACGGGAAACGCATAAAAACGTGCCCCATCAAATTCTTTATTCGACCGTAACATGCCATGGATGGCGTGCAATAGCTTACGCATGACAGCACAGACAGCTTGTATTTTCTTTAAGCCGTTATCATTAATTAAGTGCCAATAATAACCTTTAATATTTGGCTCAAAGCGACTAGATACCAGTGCTGGCATATATAAAGCCTGACGAATGTATTTATTCCCTACTTTACTGATACGTGGCTTTTTAGACACACTGCTCCCCGAATCAAATACCCTTGGATCCAGCCCTGCATGAGCAACCCACTGCCTTGCCGTCATATTCTCAGGTAAAATCATAAGCTCACTCAGTATTTGTATGCCTGAAGCGTCTGCAATACCTTTGATCCCAGTGATTAAAAGATAAGCTTCTTCTAGGCGAGAGCTCTGTTTAATCACCGCTAAAGCACTGTTACGTAAGCTTATAATTTGCGACTCAAAAATAGTAATCAACTGCTCTGTCTGGTCAATGACTAGTTGAGGTGTTTCTTGTGTTGATTTCAGCGCATGAAGCTGGTTTTTAGTTTGTGTCTTTTGCTTGGTTAAAGCCGCAATACGGCGTGAAATAGCCCTTAAGCTAATATATTCATCAGCAGGACGCTCCCAAGCCTCAAAAGGCATTCTTTCTGCATAGTTTGCTAGATTCTCTGCATCAATGGCATCTGTTTTACTACGTTTCATTAATACTTTAGCAAAGTTATGGGCTACCTTGGGGTTAATAATCATCACTTCAATATTATCCTCTCGACTAAGGGCAACCGCTAAATCAAAATGATAAACCCCTGTTGCTTCCATGCAAACCTTTGTTTCACCTTTAAGTTTTGTAAAAGATTGAGCCATTGTCTTATGCCCAGCAGGGGTATTTTTAAAGACTTTAGCTTTACGTGCCTTGCCTTTAACCATAATAACTACCACCACTTCCCGACAACTCACATCAATTCCGATACTATTCATTTTTTATCTCATATTTAAGTATTATAATGATCACTGGTTTCCCAACCCTGACACTTCACCTACCGTCCTTGTGAATGCAGACTCAGAAGCTTTAGCTTACAGGTCTAAGATACTCCACGGCATGGATGACGAGGGTGGGGAGCCAATCTACGCACAAGCTCAAGGCTTTAGGATGGGTCGGCTTCCCCAGAAAATCAGTGCTTACTATAATGGTTTTGTGCTAAATAATCTTGTGTTTAATAGAGATGTTTAATATACAAGGATGGGCAAAGGGGCTTTATCCCGTGCCCATCAATCATAGCGTAAAAGGTGGGCACGAAAAGACCCTTTGCCCATCCTACAAAAGTCTCTTTTATCATAATCACTATGAGAAATAAGCCCTCTAGGCTGGGCGAGCTTCATACTGTTTCAAGACAGTATCAACTCTACTCCTCTCATTTAAAGATTACATCTCTAAGGGATGTTACCTTTACTGCGCACTACGCTTATCAATCATATCTGCCAATAAAGCTGTCATGCCTGTATTCATTGCCGCTATCATCAATAACAAGGTCTTTTCAGTTAAATCCCCTTGAATCAAGTCATACGTCAAACTAGCACTAAACCCTACCCATAACACAAAGAAAAAAGGCATTAATAAACGAAAAGGGGCAAAATACATTCCTGTCCGTAAGATCAATAATGTAAAACGTAAAGTATCTCGAATTGGTTGAATTTTTGACTTGCCTATGCGCGTTTTATAACCAATAGGCACATACAGTACGGAATATTGATTGGTCAATGTGGCTAAGGTAATCGTGGTAGTAAAACTAAAAGAGTCTGGCAAAATACTAAGAAACTTTTCCACCACTTCTTTACGAAATACACGCATCCCTGAATTCATATCAGGCACTGGGGTTTTGGCTATCCAACTAACCCAGCGGATTAAGAAATATTTAGGAATTCGGCGCACCCAAGAGTATTCCACATCATCGCTAGTTCTAGCACCCACGACCATATCGTAATCTGCCGCTTTTTCTATCAATTCTGGCAAGCGCTCATTCGGGTAACTGCCATCAGCATCGGTAATCACGATAAAAGGGGCTTTTGCTTGGCGTATACCTGATTTTAAAGAAGCACCATAGCCTTGATTCCACTCATGGGTAATGACTTTTAAGTGCGGATATTTTTGACTTGCCAATGCGTCTTTTAGTATCGCAGCCGATTTGTCACTAGAGCCATCATCCACGATAATCAACTCGCACTGCCTTCCTACGCAAACATTTTCACTTAACTCGGCAATGGTTTCCAATACGGCGTTTTCTTCGTTATAACAAGGGACGACAATTGAAAATTCTAAGTTGTCAGGCATTAAAGGTTTCTCCATCTTTTTTAATAATTTATCTTTGTGTATTTTAAAGCGAATAGCGACCGACTCCAATCTTTTTTAAAGCTGTAGAATATAATATTTAGCATTTTCAAACACAATATGGGTTCCCGAAAGCTCAATATTTTGCTGATACTGCTTAATATCTTGTTCGAAAGCAGCAAAATAATGCGGTGTTTTCTGCCCTTGCATATAGGCTTTTTTAATCAGTAAATGCGAGACCCCATACTCCTTAACCATACGCTGAGTACTTTCCGTATCAGGTGTAAAATAACTACTCACCAGTAATTCCCAGCGATGACGCATTTCTAGGGCATAGTCCTCATGGAAACATAAATGTATTTCCCGATTAAGCAAAACCTTGCGATTGGTATAGTAAGGAATATTTTTCATCTCCCCATCACTAGGCCAACCTGCAATCACAACATCGGTTGGCAATGTGCGTACAAATTGATAAAGCGGCTTATCTTTGCCATCTATTCTAACTAATAAACCTGATTCTGACGGTCCTTTATTGCCATACAATAACACCAGTAGCAGCACACTTAATAACATTTCTGCCTGTAACTTACGCTTAACGTGCCAGCCTAAGCTTGTATAAATAAATGAGAAAATCGCTCCTGCAGCAGCGGGTATCACCACCAACATGATTAAGAATAAAGAAGAATCTAAATAACGTGAAGGATAATATACCAGCGGGTATAAAATTAAGGCCAAAAATGCACAACTATAAGTAGCAAAGAAAAACACCCATAAACGTCTCACTGCATGAGATGTTCTCCAAAGCATAAGTGCGCCCAATAAAGTCAAAAATATCCACACACTATTAACAATATCTCGTGTCTTACTTTTGCTAGAAAAATACTTTAAATACATATTTTTCTCACTGCCCTGAAAAGCTTTCTTTAAACTTTTATAGCTTTGTTCGCCGACTGATTCTAAGCTTACCTTACGTGATGTTAAGTTAATCGGTTGTCGATCTAACCTTTCTGGAAAGCGTTCTATCTGTTCAGTATTGTAAATATTTATTTTAGTGCCATAACCAGTCAATGCCATCAAATTGGGCACTAAAATTGTGATAGACACGATGGCAGCGATAGCAATAATAAGCAGTCGTTGCTGAGTCGGTAAAGCGGATTCCAGTCCCCCAAACTTAGATGGGAATAATAAATACAGGGTTAATACCACGCCCGATAATATAGCAACAGGCGGATAAAAACTAGCGGAAATCACCGTCACAAAGGCAATCCAATAAGGACGCTGCGTTATCAGCGCATAAATTACCATTGATAAAGGTAAAAACTTAAACGACCGAGGTAAGCCCCCCGCAGTGAGGTCTAAAATATATTCACTGCCTGATAAGCCTAAGATCAATGTGGCAAAAGCAGCAAAAGGCCCAGCTAATCGGTAAGATGACATGCACGATACTAGCAAGGTCAAACATAATAATATATACGGTAAAATTTTACTAAAAATACGCGGGTGAATAAATTGAGAGACCGCAAAATAAGTAGCTTTAAAGCCTATCGGCATTAAATCAAAAAAATAATTTGTTACATAATCATCGTTAAACGGTGACTCTCCCGCATACACAAAAGTAGGCCAAATATATTGGCGTACATCATCATTAAAACGATGTTCTGCTGCGGCGCGCCCAATACTTTGAGCAAAGGCTGGGTAATAAATAGCCACTAAAACCAGTACGGCTGTAAAGATGACTATCCATTTAATGTGACGACTGCTTATTATCATTTAGATCAGATCAGTTGCAAAAAATACTATTATGACTAACGGCTGTATATTTTACTGGAAAAATTGCGGCTTTTAAGGGAATATGGTAAAAATCTTGAGTTTTTGGACTATCTGAAAAATAACCAAGGCAATTTGTAGTCAGAGTAGAGTATCGCACCGCGTACCTTTAGCAAATATTCGACCTGTGCTACACCCCCCCTTTTTTACCCTAAAAAACAACGATTAAATGGCTTTAGACACTAAAATTTTACATAAAGCATGGATTAAACGCCTTATTCGAGGGGGCGGATATATCCTGTTAATAGCCTGCATCGGTTTCTTATTATCACGACTATGGAGTATTCGCCAAACCCTTTCCTTAGAGCATTTAGGCTGGGATACGCTACTATTAATTCTTCTCTGTGGACTTTCCTTTGCCCTTAGTCAATTGCTCTTATCCACAGCATGGCAGCTGCTCTTAAAATGGTGGGGGGTCAGTAAGCCTAAGTTATCATGGTGTCATAGTCTCTATGGACGCACACAAATAGCCAAATACCTACCTGGTAATGTGTTTCACTTTGCAGGCAGACAAATGGCGACAAAGTATTTTAGCGCTTCTCAAGCGGCTATCGCTGGAGCTTCTCTATTGGAAATATTAGGTTTATTTCTCAGTTCAGGGCTGCTTGCCTTAGCAGGTATGGCTTATTATCGCCTACCCCACGCTGCGATTAGCCCAGAAGCTTTACTCGCAATGCTTGCATGTGCTGTCTTTATACTGCTTATGATCAGTTTTGGCGCACAACGACTAGCCGTGATTAAAGGTGTTTTTCCTGCTGATCATAAAGGCAGCAGTATGCTCAAACAAATACTCCCTGCCTATAGCCTATATGCCCTGTTCTTCCTTATCTATAGCGCACATATGGCAGTTTTAATTCAACATATTTCTGGTTTAGATTGCATCGAAAATTTTGGACGCTTATTAACGCTCGTCTCAATCGCTTGGTTAGCAGGTTATATTGCCCCTGGCGCACCTGGTGGCTTAGGTGTTCGTGAAGCTTTATTAGTGTTAGGTTTAACGCCTCTTATTGGCGAAGCTGATGCGATCATTGCCGCTTTTTCGCTACGCATCGTCACGCTATTAGGTGATTTGTTTTTCTTTCTGCTTGCCTTGAAAATTCCTTTACCTACGATAAAAAAAGCAGAGAGTTGATAGATCAAAAAAATCAAATTATGACCTATAATACCTAAAGCTAGACGGGTATTGACCCTGTTCATCACGTTTTATCACGCATACATAACTACCATGATTAAGCTCTGCTTTAAACATCGCTATTTACTACTCTCTAGCTTAATTTTTATTACTGCCCTTATACTCAGGCTGTACAACCTAGACGGCACTTCTTTATGGAAAGACGAAGCGGTTTATGCCAATAATTCTTATGGGACTTTTGCAGACTTTCTTGCGAGAACAAGAGATAACAATAGCTCGCCTATTTTTTTACCGTTTATTTATTGGTTATTAGGCGATTTTGCCAAAAATAACTTTGCTGTACGCTTTATTCCCATGTTATTTGGTAGTGTAGCGGTTTTTGTCAGCTTGCAGTTCTATAGAGTAGGCTTGTCCAAAAAGGTCACACTGATTGCCGCCTTTTGGCTTGCCATTGCACCTGTACAAATTAAATATGCGCAAGAAGTGAGAGAATATAGTCTAGCTGTTCTTATAAGTTGCTTACTGATTTATGGCTTTCTAAAAAGCTTAAAGCAAAGAAACTTACAAGGCGCTTATTTCTTTCTTGCCGTGCTAGCCTTTACGCCCTTTGCTTCCTATGGCAATATCTTTTTAGCAGGTATTTTATTAGCGTGTTTACTACTCAGTGATATAGGTGAACAACAGTTTTCTTGGCTTAAATCGCTACTCTTATCAGCTGCCTTACTCGGTGCGACGTTTATTTCCTACCTGATTACCGCAAAATATCAAATGGGCATAGGCAAGGCTTATTACCTACTGTATGCCTATCCTCCCGAAGAATGTGCCGATCTCAAAAAATGGTTACTAAAGGCCAATACTAAATATATAAAATATGCTTTAGGCGGTGCGATACCTGCCACGGTCGCCGCCGTCTCTATGCTTTTATTTAGCCTACTAGCGTTTAAAAATCGCTATTTAAAAAGTCCAGAAGCCCATTTGCTAGTGGCGCTTATTCTGCTCTGGCTAGCTTCCAATACACTCGCTTTTCTTGATTTATACCCTTTTTGGGGCATGCGTCAGCACTTATTTGCCGCGCCACTGATCATTATCGTCACGGTTGCTAGCTTTGTTTATCTGTTTAGTCGCTTAAAATATAATATAATTTACAGCCTAGCCTTGGTGTTGCTAGTGATTATGCCTGCCACGTATTTTAAAATTAAATCGGTGTATGCAGAAGTAGAAGATATTCAATCTCCGATTATCAAAATTGACCAGGAAGCAACGAATGACCCAGTATTTATATACTATGGCTCGGTTGCAGCGATTAATTTCCATTATCCCGATAGGAACTTTTATTTATCACAGGCGAAAAGAAAAGATTTAAAAACCATGTATCGCGAGATAATTGCCCTCAATAGTTGCCGAGTATATTTGGTGTTTTCACACATGCACCGTGGTGAAGATAAAAAATTAATCAAGCTTTTGCAGAAAAGAGGTCACCGTATTGTGAGTATTGATAAATATCGTCGAGCTAGGTTGGTTAAGCTTGATACTTGTGCTTAAGCTTAAGCTTATTAATCCGCCCAAAACGCGTTTTGGGCTCCGAATACGATAAGTAGACAATAAGTTTTATGAACGACAATACCCCGTTGACTTTATGAGTATCAAGATACCACCCCTACAAGGGATGTTATCTTTGAAATTCATGGTTGACTGATAGGCCTATTGAGCTGAATTTCTGCTCTCTCGTTCTCATTTTACAGCCAAATAATCACAAAAAACGGATAACATCCCTTGTAGAGATGGTATCCGTCGTATTATCTTACCGCTTGCGTTTCCAGCCTAATAAGCCTATCAAACGACTGCCGATTAACCAGAACGGCACAGGGGGCGGTACCGCGGTAACATCTCCGTCGCGAACTGCCCATGCATAGAACTCTTCGTTCTTATTGTCGCCGCGCTGGTGACCGTCGCCGGGAACGAATGACCAAGCACCAACAGCCGGAGCAAGCGCGAACTCAACACCAGACCAGTACACAAAGGCTTGTACATTTTGCATTACAGTAAAATCTTTTTCACCCAAACTACTTTTATCAACACCGTTATATGCTCCATTACCAAAAACACCATAATCGGATTGAATCACTCCAGAGGCATCTAATCGGCTCTTCAAGCCTAAGTTATTATGATACATATACGCCATTTCAGAAAAATCGGTATCGATATTATAACCACAATCGGTGCCTGAATTTGCAGAATTACAACCTAAAGTACCTGTATCTGTCATCGTGGTTAAACGCCAGTCATCATAACCCCCAAAACTTAGATTAGCTGCCCATGTGTTTGCGGCATCCCAGCCCATACGTCCATTAGCGAAAATATTATCCGTTGCACCACTACCACTATCAACCGCATTGGCTCCCGCATAGCCTGAGGTAAATGCATAGTTCGCATCTTGTAACCAAGTGACATCTAAGACATCATCGTAGATTAAACCATCACCTCGGTCTATTAAGGCAGCTTGAGCGGTGCTTGTAATACCTAGAACGAGTAACGCGCCAAGTGCCAGTGTTTTTTGTCTGCTTTGTTGCATAGATGTTTTCCGGGTGTGATTAAAAGTGTGTAGGCCTGCTAAAATGGCATTATTTTTATTGACATAAATCATGAAAGCTAGTGAAGACCAAGAATTGATGCGCCGCCTTAATCAACATCCTAAACTACGTGATAGATTGGAGTCTTTGCTCAATGTTGTTGAAAATGTAACAGGAGACTGCACTAAAGCAGATGCAGCAGAGCAATACGTGATTGAAGAATTACGTAAAATGGGTAATGATGCCCTTCATTGCTGGGGAGAAAATGCCGCTATAAAAAGCGCTGAGCAGTTCAGTGAAAAATCTCCTTCGTATCATCGTCATGGTAAAAAAAAATTCACTGGCACTCCACCTTTGGAAAAATAGAAGCAAACGAATCCCTCTTTCGTAATGCTACTCAGCAATCCAGACCTTTCAGT
>WTCM01000268.1 GCA_013138595.1 Methyloprofundus sp.
AGCGCATGATGATTATAATTCGATTATGCTTAAGGCCTTAGCCGATAGACTTGCTGAAGCGTTAGCGGAATATATGCATTTACAAGTTCGTCAAGATCATTGGGGCTATATTGATGATGAAGAGCTGGAAAATGAAGACTTAATTAAAGAGAACTACAAAGGAATCCGCCCTGCACCTGGCTATCCTGCTTGTCCAGATCATACTGAAAAAGCGGCGTTATTTGAGTTACTGGATGCGTCAGCGAATACCACGATTGAATTAACTGATAGTTTTGCCATGTATCCGACTGCGGCTGTGAGTGGTTGGTATTTTGCACATCCAGAAGCGCAATATTTTAACGTGGGCAAAGTGACTGCGGAGCAATTAGAAGATTATGCACAGCGTAAAGGCTTATCTGTGGAAGAAGCGGAGCGTTGGTTAGCGGCACATTTGCATTAATGAAGTTGGGGCGGTTTTTTTTCGTATTCATTTCTTAGTAAATCTGTTGCCTTCTGTGTAGGCACGGGTTTACTAAATAAAAATCCCTGCCCCATATAGCAGCCATTATTGAGTAAAAACTCTTCTTGCTCCAGTGTTTCAACCCCTTCTGCAATAACGCTAAAGCCTAAGCTATGCGCCATGACTATAATCGCCTGTGCAATCGCGACATTATTAGTATCATGTGGAATATCTGAGATAAAATAGCGGTCAATTTTAAGTCGCTCTATGGGCAGTTTTTTAAGATAAGTCATATTAGAATATCCCGTGCCAAAATCATCCATAGAGAGTTGTACACCTAGCTTATTTAACTTATATAAGTTAGCTAAGGTAATAGAGTCATCTTCTATGGAGATATTTTCCGTGACTTCCAACTCTAAGTACTCGGGGTGTAACAAGGTACGCTCTAATAACGATTTGACTAACTGGCTGAGTTCATCTGTTTCTAGTTGCTTAACAGAGATATTAATGGCGATAAAAAGTTCTGAATAAAGCTCTTTTTGCCAAATAACTAATTGTTTGACTGCCGTTTCTAAAACCCATAGACCGATATTAACGATAAGCCCGCTTTCTTCAGCAATGGCAATAAATTCTTCGGGGGGCACAAAGCCCAGTTCAGGGTGTTGCCAGCGCAATAAAGCTTCAAAGCTTTTAATTTGTTTAGAGAGAATATTATATTGTGGCTGATAATAAACTTCTAGTTGATTACGACTGAGGGCTAAGCGCAGTTCTCGCTCTATATAAGCGCGGCGCTTTGCTTTTACATTTAATGCTTCAGAATAAAACTGGTAATTGTTTTTACCTTTTTCCTTGGCGTGATGCATCGCAAGGTCGGCACGTTGTAATAAGCTCTCAGCAGTGGGGGCATCTTCAGGGAAAATAGCGATACCAATGCTCGCACTAATATAAGCATGCGCGGTGCCTAAATGATATTGTTGCGAAAGTGTGCTGAGAATTTTTTCTGCAATGATAGGGGCATTGAGAACTAACTCGTCATAAGTGGGTTCTTCTATGGTAACAATAAACTCATCTCCTCCGAATCTAGCAACACTATCCGTCTCTCGGACACAGTGCTTTATATCATTTGCCACTTGTACTAATAATTGATCACCTACTTTATGCCCAAAATTCTCATTAATTTCTTTAAAACGATCTAAATCAATAAAGAGTAAAGCGATACTATTCTGGTTTTTGCGTCCCTTAAGAATAGATTTCTTGAGTTGATCGGTAAATAAACTGCGATTAGCTAAGTCGGTTAAGGGGTCGAAATGAGCAAGAAAATGTATGTGTTGTTCAGTGGCTTTCTGGCCTGATAAGTCATTGAAAATAGCAATATGATGAGTTAAGCGATTTTGTGGGTCTTTAATTGCGATCACTCTTAAAAATTCGGGGTAAATTTCGCCATTTTTGCGCCGATTATAAAGTTCGCCACTCCACAGCCCATGCTCTTTAATTTCTGCCCACATGGCTTGATAAAACGTGCTATCTTGCATGCCCGAACTTAAAATACTGGGATTGTTGCCGATAGCATCCTCGGCGGAATAGCCCGTGACTTCTGAAAATGCCTTATTCACTTGTAAGATTTTATTATTCTCATCTGATAGCACAATACCTTCTGGGCTATGTTCAAATACAGTGGCTGCTAAGCGTAAGCTGCGTTCATTAGTATACAGCTTGCTTAATGCCCTTTTTAAGCGGATCAGCGCCCAAATAACACTGAGTATCAGTAATAAAGTGGCAATATAAAAGCCTTTTTTAATATTTTCGGCTTTATTTAGACTCGCTTGGAAGTGACTAGCATAAGCTGTTAATACGACATGAACCTGTGTTGCAACGGGAGAGTTAATAATATGTTGAAATAATTGTTTTAACTGTTGTTGATAGTTAATAATAAGCTGTGCATGTTTGAGTAATAAGCTTAAACGGTTGTTTGGCGTTATTTTTAAGTTAAGCTCATGACGACTAAGTGTATCAATTGCCTGTTGAAATCCTTGAATATTACTGGTGTCAGGGCTAAGGTTAAAGAGTAATAAGTGCTGCTGCAGGGCGGCTAATTGAATGGCAAGTATCGGTGACTGATTGCTTCGTTTTAGCTGCACTTGCAGATCATTCATTTCTTTGGGAAGAAAAAACAAAGAGTTATGATAGACAGCATGTAAGCTTTTTATTTTCTCTGCTTGCTCAATCAACAAAAGATTGATTTGTTGTAATTTGGTATTCTCTGGCTGACTTAAATCAAGCTGCTGATTAAGCTCTTTCAGTACTTTTCCGCTGAGAGTCATATTGTCGTAATTTAAGCGCTCTCCCTCGGCCACTAAAAAAATAGCTAAACTCAGCTGTGCCGCTTGCTCATTAATCTGGTTAACTAAATGGGTTTGATCTTGATAGCTTTGATGGTCTACTTGCGACTTAGAATACAAACTACTTGCCAATACCAGCGTTGCCAGCATAAAAAATAGTAGTAGGAATTCTAGCGCTTTATTCATAGTGGCTTATTGTTATATTGGCCTGTGAGCGTTTTGAGGAAAAGGACTATTTTTCTGATGTCCTGTTTAGTCGAGATGCGACCTAATTGATAGACCATCATAATTTCAACTGCAGCTTCTAAGTTCTTTGCTGAGCCATCATGGAAGTAGGGGGCTGTTAAAGCGACATTCCTTAAGCTAGGGACTTTAAAAACATATTTATCTTTTTCATCATGGGTCACTTGGTAGCGACCTAGGTCAGCTGGAGTTATATTGCCACGATCTGCAAAATAATCTCCCATTATCCCAAAAGTTTGATAAAGGTTTCCGCCTACGGCAGCTCCTTGGTGGCATGAAATACAGCCATATTGCTTAAATAAGCGATAGCCCTCAAGTTCTTCCGTACTTATCGCATTTGCTTTATTTTTAAGATATAAATCAAAGCGGCTATTTGGCGTTAACAAGCTTTCTTCAAAGCTGACAATAGCGGCTTTGATATTATTAATACTTAAGCCGGTGGCATAAGCTTGCTTAAATAAGTCTACATAGAATGTATCTTGCTGTAATTTAGCCAAAACTCCAGCCCATGAAATATTCATTTCTAATGGGTTATTCAGAGGGCCATCGACCTGACTTAATAAGCTGTCCGCCCGTCCATCCCAAAATTGGCGAAAGTTTAAGGAGCTGTTAAAGATACTGGGTGAATTAATCAAGCCTTTATGGCCATTGACACCCGAAGAGACGACTTGTCCATCAGCCCCTCCTTTTTTTAAGGAATGGCAGCTTGCACAGGAAAGTTGGTCATTTTCTGATAAGCGGACATCATGGAATAGTAAGCGTCCTAACTCTACTTGTTCCACGGAATGAATAATAGCGTCTGGGATAGGGCTTATCGGCTCATTTAACAGGCGAGTCGCCGCGATGCTATGACTGCTAACACTGAGTAATAATAGGCTAATTAACTTTATCATTGACCCCTCTGCACTGTGTATTTCAAAGTCGCTTCGTTAGTTTAAAAGCTCGATTAATAACGGATTGAGCCGCTGTTGCTGTCGCAGTATGTTTTGTCTATTAGCAATAATAATAGCTTTCAATTCATTTAAGGCGGTATTAAAGTCATCATTGACGACTAGGTAGTCATACTCTGAATAATGACTTATTTCACTAACCGCATCTTGCATGCGACGATCGATGGTTGCTTCATTGTCCTGCCCGCGCTGCTGTAAGCGTTCACGTAAAATATCTGTTGAGGGAGGCAAGATAAAAATAGTTACGACTTCTGGCAGCATGCGCCGAATTTGCGCTGCTCCTTGCCAATCAATTTCTAAAATAACATCAATGCCTTGGTGCAAGTCACTTTCAACAGCACTTTGTGAGGTTCCATAAAAGTTATCAAAGACCTGTGCATACTCTAAAAATTCCGCTTGACCAATCATTTTCTGGAAACGATCCACGGATGTAAATAAGTAATCAATGCCGCCCACTTCACCTTCTCGTTGTGTGCGGGTGGTATGCGAAACAGAGACCTTTAACGCATCTACGCTGGGTAATAGCTTTTTGATTAAGCTCGTTTTACCTGCACCTGAAGGGGCTGAAATAATATACAAAGTGCCTTTGCTCATTTTGTTTCCTGTACGATAAGCTAAGGAGCGAGAATCCAATAATATCTCCCGTTCCTAATCATAAAATTAGCTGTATTATACATGGCGTATGGTACTTTTTTATCATTAAAGTGTAGGAGCAATGGGGATAAAGTAAAGCTCCGACATTAAAAACCATATAAATAAAGGGGTTTAGTGTTATTTCAAAAGCAGGGCTATGCATTTGAAGCTTGTAGGGGGCGCTCCACGCACCCTTGCTAGAGTGGATATAAGGGCTATGGAATGCATAAATGAGCTAGACAGAAGCCATCTTAGTAGCCCGCCTGTGTATAATAGACTTAATAGCGCCTCATCAAATTTAACCAGCACAAGGTGTATTATTTAATGAAAAAAATATTGTTAAGTATAGTATTTATTTTTTCCGCTCTCTGGGCAGGTTTAACATGGTTTGCAGCAAGTAAAACAGAAGATGTGTTTAATAAAATGTTAGTTGAATCGAATCAACAGCTAGCAGAAAGCACAGCGATGCTAAGCATGCAAAAACAGTCTTTTAAAAAAGGCTTTATCAGTAGTCATGCTAAGTCGATTATTCATATCAGGCCTGAGCTATTAAACGATGCATTTGCCATTCCCTTGGAACATGAAATTTATCATGGACCGCTGATGGCGACATCTGCAGGGCTGAAAGTGGGGACAAGCTATATTGTCACTAGCCTAGATTTAGGTGCCTTAAACCCAGAAAAACAAGGCATAATCAATCAAGTCTTTGCAGGAAAACAAGCACTTTTCTCTACCACGCAAACAAATTTTGATGGTAGCTTTACAGAGTTTTTTGAAATTTCACCTTTAACCATAGATGCGGCCATATTCGCGACATTATTTCAGCTTCCACAAAGTAAGGGGAGCGACTTTAATTTAAGTTTAGCAGGCATTAAAGGAGAGTTTAGCAGCACGGCAAAAAATGACTACCTGTATGCTAATGTCTCTACAGGTCTTTTAAATCTATCGGGGCATGATAATGGAGAAAATTTTAATTTAAGGGTTGCAGAGGCGCGGGTTAGTCTGGATATAGACGAATTATATAAAGGCATGATGCTATTAGGCCGCTCTAGCTTAGAAATTCCTGCCATACACTTCAAAAGTCATGCCGGGAGCTTTAGCTTAATTGATACAGCGTTGACAATGACTATGAAGGAGCAAGCAGATGACTATTTAGAAAATTTCAGTTTAGAGATTAATAAAATACGGCTAAAAACGCGTAAAATAACATTGCCTGAAT
>WTCM01000232.1 GCA_013138595.1 Methyloprofundus sp.
CTTTTCAGTTGCAGAACCTGGTAATACGATACCGCTCGCTGTAGTGGTTTCTTCTTCAACACGTTTTACGATCACACGATCGTGTAAAGGGCGTATATTCATTGATAACTCCTGTTAATATAATAAAATTAAAAAACGTTTAACACTCATTTAAAAACCAGTGCTAGTAAAAACTTTGTTTGTAGTCTGGTCAGTTTGTGGCATTATTGACAGCCTGTATACTTATGTAGGATGGGTAGAGCGTCTTTTTGCGAAACCCATCAATATACGCGCAATACTGATGGGATTCCACCGCAGCTAAAAAGACAGCTGCTTCGTTCTACCCATCCTACAAAATGCTTATTTTTCATCGCTACTTTAGCCTAGCCAAAACGACCGTATTATGAACGACCAACAACTGTTACGTTATAGCCGCCAAATCATGCTTCCTCAAGTGGATATAGAGGGGCAAGAAAAATTACTCAATGCTCAAGTCTTGATTATTGGGGCTGGCGGTCTTGGCTCACCTGCTTCCTTATATCTTGCTGCAGCAGGCGTAGGATCACTGACTATTTATGATGACGATGTGGTGGATCTCTCTAATTTACAACGCCAAATTACACATTACACAGACGATATTGGGACAGATAAGGTCATTTCAACCCAAGCGACCTTAAAAAAGATAAACCCCGAAACCCATGTGTTTGCGATTAAACAGCGTTTACAAGGAGAAGCTTTAGATAAAGCCGTGGAAAATGCTGATGTGGTCTTAGATTGCTCGGATAATTTTAGTACTCGTTTTGCGATTAACAAGGCATGCGTTACGCATAAAACGCCTTTAGTGTCAGGTGCAGCGATTCGTTTTGAAGGACAGGTCAGCGTGTTTGCAACGAATGATGACAGCCCTTGTTATAACTGCTTATATGCCGAAAGTGGTGAAGACTTACAAAATTGTGCAACCAATGGCGTAATTTCTCCTTTAACAGGCATTATTGGCAGTATTCAGGCGATGGAGGCTATGAAGCTAATTATGGGCATTGGTGAAACACTAACAGGGCGCTTATTATTATTAGATGGGTTAAGCATGCAGTGGAATGAGATGAAATTGCGTAAGAATAAGAGCTGTCCTTGCTGTGCTGGTTAAAGAGGTCTCCTTACAGATATTATTTAAGAGTAGAGAAGTCAGTAAAATAATGCAAATCACCCGCGAGGAACAGCCGGCTGGGTTTGCATTGTTGGCTTGCGAGCGCAGCGAGCCAAGCCAATAAGGGGCTACAGGAAATTATATAAAAAAATATACAGTTCTTTAACTTGTTGATTTTAGGTTGTTATGATATTTTTGTGTAAAGAAGTAGGTTAAGGGCGGACGCTAATTTTTTGCTATTAAGCTAAAGCATTATGTGTTGTAATTCACTTAATAAAGCGATATTATTACTTAATTAATGTAAGGTTATTTTATTAGATTAAGCGCAATACATGTTTTATTCACATTCAACATTCAATATAAAAGGTATTTACATTGAAAAAAATCACTCTACTTTTGGGGCTAGCTTGCTTCAGTCAATCAGCACTATCACTAGAAACGTTTAAAACGAACATTTCTTTGTCTAATGGTTTAGGCGATATGTATTGTCAAAATATTGTACATAATGATAAAAGCGACTGGCGTATGCCTTCCTTGCCTGATTTATTACAATTATTAAGTGAAGGGGAGCAGTTTGAAACGACTTATTGTTCAAATACATTAAGGATAGGTCCTTATTCAAAATATAATAAGTGTATAGATTATTCAGGGCAGTTAACTGAAAGTTCCTCTTCACGCACTAATCAATTAATATGCATACGCGGAGAATCAGAGTTCTCTGCAACACCCTCACTTGAATCTTGTCCTACCGCCTCTTTTTCAATGAGTGAAGGCATCTTACATATTCCACTCTTAAACGTACCTGATTTATTAGGCAATATAGAAAAATATGATGTGCATTTAAAAATGACCTCAGATGATCTAGTTTTTGAATTTTTAAGAGCGACAAAATTAGATTAAATTCAATAGTATTATTTATACTTCCTCTACTAACACACTATATCTATATGATTAAAAATAAACTAAGCATCACTACACTCACCATCGCGCTGTTAAGCATTAGTCATGTCAATGCAGAAATTATTGACAACGACTCATATACAACCGATACCATTTCTGGGCTAGATTGGCTGGATTTAAGCGCAACAAGGGGGATGTCATACGATCAAGTCGTAGCAGATACAGAGCTTAACGGCTGGCGATTCGCTACTACCTCGGAAGTATCCTCTTTTTTTGACGCTTTCGGGGGCGATAGTAATTTTTACAATGGCTATAGTACACAAAACAATGGTTTATTTGATGTGATAGCACCGTTATGGGGCGATTTACGACAACAAACGCACCTGCAAATTCCAAACGAAGGTGATGGTTTTAGTAAATTTTTCACACAAGCCAGTGACCCTACTGATTTTATTCCGCACGGCCTCATTTACGATGAGATACTTGAACCAGAAACCACCACACAAGATTACGTTAGTATTAGTTTTGGTAGCACTAATTCGGTATACAGCGATTTGGATACAGGGAGTGCCTTAGTTAGAAATACAGTACCTGAACCCACTACTTTTATCTTAATAAGTACTGGATTATTGGGGATGCTGCGCTTAAGACAGCGAGCATATTCATAATATCTAAGCTTTACCCTCCACAAGCACGTTAGAAAAAAAGCAGCGGCGTAGTTTTGTTGTACGCCCCTGTTTTCTTAACATATATGTGAAACTGAAATTTCATACTGCATTTTCTTTGTTCATAAGCGTCCAAATACAAGGTGTAGTACTTGTTACTCACAGCATAATCTAAAACCGATAAAAAAAATACTCAGCTTACTCGCGCTTTCACTTTCTATCTCAACAGCTCATGCAACGCTTATTAACGATCACTCATTTGAGAATATCGCTGTTGACCCTAATTCATTTTTATATAACCCTAACTCGTTTGATTGGACTTTTGATAGTGGTGCCGGGGTGATTGATCCTTTTTCTGGTTTCCAGTCATTGGAAGCGCCTAGCGGAGAACAGTTCGCTTTTATTCAAAATAGTGCGTTTTTACGCAAGAAGTATTTTTTGCAACAACAGGAAACTATAGTCTTAGTTATTATGAAGCAGGGAGACTCAATGGAGGCAGCTTTAGAAATTTAGGCTATCAAATTTCTGTTGGGGGTACTGTTATTCATAATGATGCCACGACAACTTCACAATCGAACATAATAATAACAACAGGCGGGTGCTTACACGATTAGCATATATGGAGCTCATGCCTTGTCTGACGAGCTCAAACAAAGCTTGACCTCCATATGACTAATCAACCCAAGGTCTAGCCTGTTTAATCGCTAACTTACCGCGACTGCCATCTTCGGTTTCAGTGATTTTAAACTCTATATCTATCGCAAAATTTTCATCACCTTGATACACCGTTTTAAAATGCTGATGAATGATTTGTAAATTATCCCGTAAAGTCTCAATCTCGGTCGCGGTTAAGACATCTTCGGTCATCACAGGCAAGTCATACACAGTTTCTATATTGCTATGACGAATAAACTGGGTTTCCCAAGCATAAGCATTTAAAGAGGCGGGCAAACGGCTGATAATAAATTCATCCGCAATCGGGTTCAATAAGCCCGTTTCAGTTTCAATCGGTTCAGGATTACTAATCGAGATTTCACCATATTGCGCATTCACATAAAACCCATCCCAATGGGGGTTGTAGATATTTTTTGTAATCGCGACACCATTGACTTGTTCATCCCCATAATTCGGGTGAATCAAAACCCCCATATAGGTTTTTAAATGTTCGATACGGTGAATACGGCGTTCATCAAAAGCGCGGTCTGTCCATAAGCTTGCCCAGACTTCTTTAATGCTTTTGATTAACAGCCCTTCTTTGGGTTTATGGGTATAAGAATCATATAAACCCGCGCCATTAAAGCCTTCTAAATCTTCATTGTTGGTGCTGGAACGTACGCGTAATTTTTGTGTAAAGGGTTCACCTGCGGGTTCCCAAAACAGTCGTACTGTTTCAATTTTATCAATTAAGGCTTGCGGGGCTTCCGCTTGTTCAATAATCTCACGTAACTCGGCTAAGAACTGTTCGCGCTGTGCTTGGTTTTGTTGCACAGTCTCATTACTTAAAAATTGTGCGACATATTGATATAAAGATAAGCTATTTTGATCTTGGCAGAGCTTGCTCAAATCATCGGCACATCGCTGTAAAGACATAAACTGGTCATATAAAGCAAAGGGCAGGGCATAGCCTTTAGGCGCGACATCACCCGCTAATATTTTGCCCAATTCTGCCACATTCGCTGCTTTTACACCTACGCGCACCCAATCACTATGTCCTAACTCTGTTAATGGCATAGGATCGGTTAATGATAAGTCACTTTCAGGTATCGTGACTTCAGTCGGTATTTGACCCGCAAGCCAAGTGAGTGCTTCTGCCTCTGTTGCTGCGCTTAACGCAATACCTGTATCGCTGACCGTATAATGTACCCATTGATTAATCAGCTCACTGTACTCAGGATTATTATGTATCTCTTTAATATACGCATTCGGGGTATTATTTTGTCGCGCCTTTAAATTAATATGCGATAAAGGCGTTTGTGGCTCTGCGGTAATGATCCCCCCCACATGCCCTAGCGTATTCGGGATAAAGGTATAAATCGCAATATCTGCTTGCCCAGGATTAGGATCTCCAGCATTAATCACTTTTAAACGCCCATACGCTTCGCCTTTATTTAAAATAGTGGTGTCTAATTGAGCAAATAATTCATCACTCGTAATCGTGCGAATATTAGCCGCTGCAAAGCGTTCAGCAAAGGCTTGGTATTCTAATTCATGAGTATTGCCTACAGGGTGATATGCCAGCGGAGAAGCTAAGAAGGGCAGGGCGGCTGTCGCCGTATGATAAGCTTGTTCAATCAGCGCTGCAGGAACGGGGTCGGTAGGCCAAAACTCTAAGCTATATAAGCCTTCGCCTTGATTAAAATAATCATAGGCAATAATAGAGCCGACTAAATAATCTCTGTCTTGCGTAAAATAGGTCTCTGCACTAAAGCGTGCGGCACCTTGGCTATAAGTAGACTGTTGATAGCGATTTAATACATGGCGAACAAAATCATAATGTAAGGGCGTGCGCTGAGAGTTCATAAAATATAGCACGGAATTACCACTTTGTAGCCCTACCATTACAAATTTTAACTCACGTACACCGAGTACGCCTGATATATCCGTCTGAATGGCCAAGCGATCAAAGGCGGCACGGTCTTTTAGAAAAATGCCACCGTTATCATTTGCAATCGCCCAAGTAAAAATAGTTTTCCCTGTTTGATCGGCAATGCTTTTCAGTAAGAATTGTAGCGGTTGTGTATTGGGGATTAATTGTAGCTCGGTATTTTTAAATAGCTGTTCGTTCTGTTTAATACCACTCTCTTGCCGCAGACAAAGCTCATCAATAGCGAGCACTTGTTGCTGAGGGTGGTATATAGTTCCTGCAGGGGCGCTTACAGACTCTAAAGCAGATAAGCCTGTTACTTTAAATTGAAAGTCTTGTTCGCCTGCGAGTTGCTCTAGCGATGCTGTCCATAAGCTCTCGTTAGACTCTACGCCAATACGGGGCAGAGCAAGTTGTTCATTTTGCAATGTATAAACGGCAGAACCCTGAGGGCAGATAGCCGCCGCTGCGGTATTCGTCATCGCGATAGGGCTGAGTGCTAAAGCGAATAATAAAGGTTTCATAGTGAGTATCCTTCTCTTGAGGTGTAAAAAATATAGTTGTGCAACTATTTATATAATATCATCCAGCAGCTGCGCTACTTTCAAACATGCCGTAAAATTATTCTCCACCATTAAGACAACACTTTTATCCAGTTTACCCGCCTGCGCTTGCTGATTAAGTTCCGATATAAGCTGTTGTGGAGAAAACTTATCCCGATAGGCTCTTTTTTGACTTAAAGCCATAAATACCACGGCGACAGCAATAATTCTTGCCTCAATTGAAAGCTTTTGCTCATTATAGTGGTAGGGATAGCCACTACCATCTACTCGCTCATGGTGTTGAGCTGCCCATGTTGCAATATCCTCGAAGCCCGCGATGTTTTTTAAAATATCGTAACTATCAAAACTATGTCGTTGAACGATAAAATATTCCGAGGGCGATAACTTATTAGCTCTTGCCAAAATGTTATCGGGTACGCGTAACATGCCTAAATCATGCAATAGCCCTGTTAATTCAAGCTTGTCACAAGAGTGCTCAGAAAGCTTGAATAACTCGCCTAAATATCTGGATAACTTTGCCACACCTTCAGAGTATTGAGCGGTGTATCTATGTTTTGCATCCACAATATGAGAAAAAATTTGAATAATATCTTTTAGTTCTTGAAAGTCGATTGCTTGGGCTGAATGATCTGCAACCCAAGTGGGTGCATAACCCGAATTTTGTACTTGTTCCATGGAAAACCAGAATGCTTCTGATGCGGATATTTGCAAAAAACTATCGACTAACTCATCCTGAAACCAACGCCCTGATTTTGCTTTTATTTGTCGTCTGATTGAGTCCTTACTGGCAAGAATATTAGCATCAGCTTGCAGCCCATTTAACATCAGGATATCAACTCGATCAGCCATATAAATACAGTTGGCACCAAATTTTACGGCTTCTGATAAATCAAGCCCCTGCAATTCTGCCCAAGACGTATGGTGGTACAAGATATAATCAGCTAGCTTTGCCAGTAAAGGTCTTTTTTGCAATAAATTAGCGCCTATATCGCAATGATTACCGACATTTTTGCCTTCAAAATTAGTTAATTTTGTATGTACCGCAGTACTGGAGACACCGCAGTCATGCAATATAGCGGCAAGAAACAAGTCATCCAGCCGTTTTTTATTCCAGTTAAGTGCGATACCACACTCGGCCGCGATATAAGCAACACGTTTGCCATGGTAGATTTGATCAACCCCCACTAAATCCAGCGCATCGGATAGTGAAAAAATAACTTGGTGAAGATTAACATTAAATTTTGACATATCAATTTTTTGTTGTGCCTCTTCCCATTACAAACAATGCATGGGAGAGAATTGAATTTTTTGATCGGGCTTGATATTTATGATTTTTTGGTGGTTTTTTGTGCTGCTAATAATTTTTCTAACTCGGCTATTTTATCAAGTGCAGCTTGTTTTTCTTGCTTTTCTTTTTTGGCTTCTTGCTGAGCCTGTTGCACTTGTTGCTGAACCAGCTCCATCTTCTTTTGTCTTGCAACATCTTCCTTTTGCCTTGCAACATCTTCCTTTTGCCTTGCAACATCTTCCTTTTGCCTTGCAATATCTTCCTGCTCACGCTCATAGGCAATTGTATTTTGCTGGCGTATATATTCTTGACGCGCTTGATACGCAAAATATTCACGGTCTTGTTCTGAAAAACGGCTTAATGTATTCATCGCTTGTTGCATCTCCTGAGTATTCATCCACTCGGGTAGTTTATTCTCATCAAAGGATTCGGCTTGATTAAAAAACTGTAACCACCTTTCTTGATTGTTATGAATGGGCTGATTATGGAATTTATCTAATTCTACAAGCGTGATATGGCAATGGTCAATTAATGAGCGTCCTTTATCGTCACGAATTTGAAAATGATGTAGGTAATCCTTGTCATCATACAGATTTTTATTGAGCAACCAAATCGCATAACTAGGTTTTAATTTGGCATAATTTTCGCCACTTTTTAATTGCTGACGGTAAATATCTGCCCAATTATAAAGAATTCTAGCAGGTAGACTCAGAAAATTAGCGAGCTGAATCTCAATTTGAAAAAACTGCTTTTCAGTATCTTGCGCTTTAATGTCCACAATACTGAGCTTGTCATTAAGAAATTCACGTTCATTATAAGGATTAAGAATTTCAACCTGTTGAACAGGGTGAGCAAGATGCTCACCCAGCATAGCATTGATAAAGTTAACCAATAAATTACTGTTTTCAGGCGAACCTAATAAGGCTTTAAAAACACAATCAACTTTTGGATCAATGGCATGTTTCATTGTACGACTTACTCTTCAACATTAAAATACGGAGGCATATCATTCACATAAGCCATATACATCGCGTCAGCCATGCTCCATAAAACATTGAGTTTAAACTTTAAGATTTCCAACATACGCTCTTGTTGCTCGCGTGTTTTGTAATAATCTAAAGTAATGACTAAACCATGCTCTACATCTCTACGTGCTTCTGATAGGCGTTTACGGAAGTAAATATAGCCTTCTTCTTCTACCCACGGATAAAGTTCTGGCCAGTTATCTAAGCGTTGCTGGTGAATCTTCGGTGCGAATAATTCCGTCAAAGAAGAGCTTGCTGCTTCATGCCATTCCGCATTACGTGCAAAATTCACATACGCTTCCACAGCAAATTTAACGGCAGGCAATACATGCTCTAAAGAAGTGACTTCTTCGCGTGTCATACCGACGGCAATACCTAATTGTATCCAAGCTTCAATACCCCCTGGGTCGCCTGGATGCCCATCGTGGTCAAGAATGCGTTGCGTCCAAATCGCACGTGTTTCACGATCGGGGCAATTTGCCAAGATATTCGCATCTTTAATCGGTATCATAATTTGATAATAAAACCGATTTGCCACCCAACCCTGTAATTGCTTTTTAGTCAGCTTACCTGCATTCATCAAAGTGTGCATAGGGTGATGAATATGGTAAAACTTTTCCATATCACGTAATTTTGCCTCGAATTCTTCACGAGACCAAGCGGTTTGTTCTGTCATTATCAAAGCTCTATATTCATATTATCAAAAGAAACTTCTATCCCATGTTGGTTTAGAATTTCACGCTCTGCAGATTCTTCATTAAGAATCGGATTGGTATTATTAATATGGATTAAAATTTTACGCGGCTTGTCCATCGCATCTAAAACTTCAATCATGCCATCCTTACCCGATTGCGGTATATGGCCAATTTTTCTAGCTAATAGCGGGCGACCGACAGAGGCAAGTTCATCATCTGTCCAAAATGTACCGTCGACCATCACGCAATCCGCCTCAGACATAGCTGTTTCTACGTGTGGCTCTATCACACCTAAACCCGGTGCATAAAAAACCGTTTTTCCTGTAGAGACTTGGCGTATCACCATACCGATATTATCACCTTCATGCGGATCATTACGGTGCGGTGAATAAGGAGGGGCTTTGCTTTTTAGTGCTAAAGCAGTAAATTCCAGATCATCTATATTAGGAATCGTAAACGAATCGCCATTTAAAGGAATAGGCTGATCATTCACACCACAGAAGTGCTCTAAAATATTAAAAATAGGAAAGCCTGTGGTGAGATCTTGCTTGACCATATCGGTGCAATAAATCGTCAGCGGATCCCCTTCACGCAAAATCAGTAAGCCTGTGGCATGATCGATTTGAGAATCAATAATAACAATTGCTTCGATGCCTGTGCCGCGTACTTTATTTTTAGGGTGAATTTCTGGAAAATTTTCTAATTGCGCGCGTACATCAGGCGAGGCATTAAATAATACCCAGTGTTCACCATCGGATGAGATAGCAATAGAAGATTGGTTGCGGGTACTGGTTTTCATCGTACCTGCTCTAACTGCTTTACAATTTGGACAGCTACAATTCCACTGAGGAAAACCACCGCCTGCACCTGAGCCTAGAACTCTTATTTTCATGTTTTTTTAGTTTGTGAAGAAAAAATAAACGACTCACTTAAAACGAAACAGTATCACACCGTGCAGCCAATAAGGCTGTGAAAGTAGGGGACGCAGTGCGCTCCCTATTTTTCACAAAACGGTATGGAAATTCGTCCAAAACGCGTTTTGGACTCCAGTTTTGGGTGTTTCTAAGGCCACAGCTAAAGTGAGTTGTAGCTCTGTATCGTGAATGCGCAGTCGAAAAATAGACAAAAAAAAGGGCTCAAAAAGAGCCCTTTTTCGCCAGAACCGTACGTTTAACGGTTATAGATGTACATAGTTACTTCAAAACCAAAACGTAAGTCTGTGTATGCAGGAGTTTCCCATTTCATAATATATCCTCGAGTTATATTTAATTATTCTTATGCTAGCTTGATCAAGTAAGCTAGGTCAGAGTATACGGTGATCTGTTTTTTTGCGCAACTTAAATTATGCGTAAACTTCTCGCTATAAAGCGATTTTTCACTTGTACAGGGGGAAGGACAGGGTTATATTAAGCCTTTATAATAATAAAATAAATTGGGGAGAAATATTATGGTTGGTGATCTTATTTGGATGAGTATTGTCATGTGGTTAGTGGCTCTTTTTGCATTCGCACCACTAGGCTACTTTATTTACATGTATTCCATGAAAAGTGGTGAACCTTTTGGTGAAACAGAGCCACATGGCGACAGCGAGTCAGTCGTGCTAGATGTCGCTGAAGGGCTTATTCATAAAATCAAAGATTTATTGGGTAAAAAATAAGCCATTATTTAAAAATAGTGAAGAGTGCAGTTAAAAGTTGATTTTTCTGTACTCAAGCTATTTTGTACACAGCCGCCTAACACATGCTTTGGGCTTATTTATAGAGTACACAAGACACTTTAGGGTTTACTCATTAACTTAAGTCAATAAAGAGGCGTTCAAGATACCATTCCTCTAAGGGATGTGGTCTTTTTGATGTTTGTTATTGTCCTGTCTTAAATGTGTAGCCTCCGTATTTTATTATAAAATTACACTTCCCGAATGTGTTTGGAACTCCTGTTTGTAAGGAGGCTCTACAGATCATTTGTCGTCACATCAAAACCTTCCCTATCTTGCTTGGGAGTTCTTATTCAGTATGGAAATTTAGTATGAGATCATCGTCTTTTTGTCTTGTCTTAGCGTTGGGTTTAAGCCTTAGCTTAAATACACAAGCTATCGATTTATCCGATTTACAGGAAATAAAACTCACCACTCCCGCTGCTTTTTCAGATCAGTTAATAACCACAGATATGCTGATTTCTGGGACAACGGCAATGGTGGCAACACATGCGAGTGATAAAAGTATTGCAGGGGCTGTGTATGCGTATGCAATGGATGAAAACTGGCGACTCAGTGCGATTATCAATAGCGACTATAGCGCGGATAACTTTGCTAGAGCGATTGTTTTAGATAACAATCGTTTGCTAGTGAATGCCGATGGTGATGATCAGTTAGGGCAGGATAGTGGCGCGGTTTATTTATTTGAGCGCGCCTCAGCAGGGCGGCAGTGGCGACAAACTGCAAAAATTACCGCCCCAGATGCACAAGCAGGTGATCGTTTCGGGCGCGGTATGGCCTTGGTGGGCAATATGCTATATGTCGGTGCGCCCTTTCGAGGGCAGGGTAAAGTCTATATTTTTAAGCAGGATGAACACTTAAAGTGGCAGTTTATTGAGTCGATAGTCTCGGAAGATCCGCAAGCTGCGCGCTTTGGTGAGTCGATTGCGCAACAGGCGGATACTTTAATTATTGGCGCGCCTTATACCGATGCAGATAATAGTACACAAGCTAAAACTAAACAGCCCCGTTTTGCCATTAGTCGTAATGATACCTTTGATCCCGGCGTTGAAAGTGGCGCTATTTTTGTTTATAAGCAAATAGATAATCAATGGCAGTTTGTCAGCCGCTTAGGCTCTACTAATCGCGAAACGGCAGATCATTTAGGCGAGAAAGTATC
>WTCM01000138.1 GCA_013138595.1 Methyloprofundus sp.
CCCCAGCAATCAAGCCTGCAAGCACATCATCCAACATAATACCAAAGCCACCTTCGACCTTTTGATCTATCCATTTTATCGGCCAAGGCTTAAGTATATCGAAGATTCTAAATAGAATAAAGCCTAAAATTAAATTTTGCCAGCTAAACGCTACAAACCACATCGTAATTAGTAGACCTGCAATCTCATCCCAGACGATTCCACCAAAATCATGCTCACCTAATTTATCTGCGGCAATACCGCATATCCAGATGCCTAGAATTGAACATAACAGCGTGGCAATACTATAAATATAAATATTACTTTGCATTAACACTATATAGATAGGCACAGCTGCTAAAGTCCCAAACGTACCTGGCGCTTTCTTTGCCAAGCCTGAACCAAAGCCAAAAGCGAGACATAAGACAGGATCGACTAATATCTCCCGTGGCGTTAATTGATTTTTTCCTACTTTTTTTAAAAACATAGCTTACCTATCTAAAATGCTCAAAACCATTTACTTGAAATACGGTACTGATACCCTCACGCACTAAACGCAATCCCATTTTCTGCTCAATCACACCCACACAACGATAGCCATCACTCAACTTCCGAGCACGACTAGGGCTCACGGTAAAGCACAGCTCATAATCATCTCCCGCAAGTAATGGCATCTGCCAATCTCCCGTCTTCTTTATATAGTCTATAACAGACTCAGACAAAGGTAAGCAGGCATAATCTAAACTTGCCCCGACTGCACTTTCCTCTAAGATATGCCCTAGATCAGCAGCCAGCCCGTCTGAAATATCAATACACCCATTAGCAATAGGGCGCAACTCCAAACCATTCTCTATACGAGGCTCTGGCATATTAAAACGCTTTAATGCATTTTCAATACCCTTCCCCTGATAACCCTGTTTAATTTTTAAACCTAAACCCGCATCACCAAGATAACCCGTCATATAAATTAAATCACCTACCTTTGCAGCAGAGCGCTTTAAGGCTTGCCCTTTTGGCACCAAGCCCATTGCTTGAATACTTAAGGTCAAAGCCCCTGAGGTAGTATCCCCACCAATCAAGTCCACTCTATATTTATCCGCCAAACTAAATAAGCCTTTTGCAAAACCCTGCAACCAATTAGAATCCACACTAGGCATGGTTAAGGCAAGACTAATGGCAATGGGCTCCGCCCCCATGCTAGCCAAGTCACTTAAATTAACAGCAAGCAATTTATAGCCTAACTGCTCAGGCTCTACATCTGCAAAAAAGTGCACCCCTTCAACCATAGTATCCGTGGTAATTGCTAGCTCATACCCCTCTGGAATATTTAGCAAAGCGCAATCATCCCCCACAGATAACGCTGTCGTTTCTCGCTGCGCAGCTCGGGTAAAAAACTGTTTAATTAAATCAAATTCTGCAAGTGCCATATTAACTATCGTCTTTTTAAAAAAATTATTTTAATATTATAAATTGCATCAAGCGACACGACAATTAGCATTATTGGCTATAAAGTACTTACCCCAAACAAAGACAACTGATGTTACGCAGCTCAATACTTATAGATGAAATTAGCTATTGAGAGTGCGTAACACCAGCAAGCAATACCTTTTCAATATCAGCAAGGTTCAATGCTTTACTCTGAATATACCCCTGATAAATATCGCACTCATGCTGCTTTAAAAACTCCAATTGCTTAGCTGTCTCTACACCCTCTGCTACCACTTGAAGTCTTAATACTTTAGCTATTGCAATAACAGTTACCACAAACTCCCTATCCTTACCATCACAGGAAATACCATCAATAAGGCTTTTATCTATTTTAAGAGCATTCAGCGAAAAACAGTTTAAGTGAGCTAAGGATGAACAACCAGTCCCAAAGTTATCAACCACCAAGCCCACACCTAAAGAATGTAACTCCCTGAAAGAATAAATAGCTTTATCTTTATACCCCATAAAACAATTCTCAGATATTTCCAACTCTAAATACTTAGCGGGAAATTGAGTTTCCAATAATATATTTTTTACCGAGTCAAAAAAACTAGGCTGCATAAACTCCCGCTCCGAAATATTAACCGCCAGCCTTACTGGAGCAATCCCTTTAGCAAGCCACTCCTCCCCTTGTCGACACACCTCCCGTAACACCCACTCACCTAGCGAAATAATCAACCCCGATTCCTCGGCAATGCCAATAAACTCATCAGGAAACACAAGACCCTTTTCAGGGTCTTCCCAACGCACTAAAGCCTCTAACCCCACAACTTCACCCGTTAGACACTCAACTTGAGGCTGATAAAACATACACAATTGCTGCAGCTCTATCGCATTACGCAATTTTAATTCTATTTTTAATTTAGACTCTGCAGCTTCAGTTAAATAGTCTGAAAAATAAGTAAAACACCCCCGGCCTTTTTCTTTTACCTGATACAAAGCCATATCAGCATTAGCCATCAACTTTTCGACACTGTCTCCATGCTGCGGGTATAAACTCCCTCCTATACTTGCACTAATGCGCACATCATCACTTTGTGTTAGCTCAAAAGGAACCGCTAAGGCCTCTACAATTTTATTAGCCACCCTACCTACTTCATCATAAGTAGTATCTTCCAATAAAATAACAAATTCATCTCCTCCAAAGCGCGCTACTAAATCAGACGCTTTTAATTGCCCAAAAATACGTATCGCCACCTGTTGCAATAACTCGTCCCCTGCCTGATGCCCTAACTGATCATTCACAGGCTTAAAATGATCCAAATCCAACATCAAGACAGCCAGCTGAGTTTTTTCATGTCGTGCACGTAAAACACCTAGCTTTATCCGCTTTAACATCTGGTGCCGATTCGGTAATTGAGTCAATGAATCAAAAAAAGCCAACTGATTTATCTGGTTTTCTGCCTGCTTTTGCTCAGTAATATCCTTTAAAGAGGCATAAATTATATCTACCCCTTGCATACTAATAGAAGTCAAAACAACTTCAACAGGTATCACCGAATCATCTTTTTTACGATGCATCCATTCAAAATGATGAAACCCTCTGGTTAACGCCATTGCAATCATTTTTTCGGCTTTATCTTCCGATGCCTGACCATCCAATTGCAATACAGGGGAAATGTCGGCTGGCGTAATATTTAGCAATTCAGCTTTATCGGTATAATCCAGCATTTTTAAAGCAGCCATATTACAATCGATAATCACTCCTTCTTCAATCAATATAACTGCATTACCACTGTATTCAAATAGAGACCTAAAGGATTTTTCACTATCACGCAAATAACTCTCTGCCTGCTTCCTTTCCTTAATTTCATCTTTAAGTTTTTCATTAGATGCGCTAATTTCCTCAGTACGCCGCTCTACTTTTAACTCTAAATCACTATTTAAGACATCCCAGCGATCATAAGACATTTTTAATTGTTTAATAATACGGTTAAAAGCATCTGCTAAAACTCGCAACTCATCTTGACTATGAATTTGTACAGATTGGTTCAAGTCTAATTGTGAACTAATAGAGCTAAGCTTTACAGCCAAGTAATTAATCGGCCTAACAATACTACGGCTAAAATAATAGGCAATAAAAATAGATAAACAAAAAATACCCACAAAAAATAAGCCAAACTGAAAAAAATATTGACTAGTAAGCATAAAATTATTCTGGGCCGCTTTAATAACCTGCCTTTCAACCCGTTCAAACTCACTCGCTATATAAGCAATATTATTATCAGCATGCACCCAATAAACATCAACAAGACTTTTATCCTGCACAACTGACTCCTGAATAAGGACCAGCCATTTCCTATATTCAACAAATAAGGTCTTCAATGACTGCTGCTCAGGCACACTATGCTGCACAAAATTAACTTGTAACCTAGTTTCCAAGTCATTCAACAAATGAATATAATGATCCATTGCTAATAGCAACTCTCTATCTGACAGAGCACTAAAAGATGCCTTACGCACAGTACTAGATAATTCATTATGTAAGCCCATCATGTTTCGAGAAACAGCTGAACTCTCCAATAAATAAGCAAGTTTATGATCCACCAATTCTTCTATCACGTTTTTTTGATAAAACAAGTGGCTATAAAAGATAACTCCCAGAAAAAACATTAAACCAATAAGAAACCCAGATAGCATCAGGATTTTATGAGATATATTTAACCTATCAAGCACTTTCATACTTTATGCTTTGATAAAGTCAAAGATAACGCGGTCAATAATAGGCAGCGCTTGCTTAATATGTTCAAAGCCATGCGAGCCACCGTCATAACAAACAATATTCGCTTTATCTTGATAGGCCAATAAGGTATTTTTAGAATCAATGAGCTCATCCTCCATATCCAAGAAAATAGTCCTATCAATTGCCTGCTTGCTCATAACTAACTCCTTTTCATAAACTAAATATTGCTCGCAATCACTTTGCACCCACTGATAAGCTTGCTTCGTTTCATAATTTTCAGTCACACCTATAAACTGCGGCAATAATTCGCTAGGCACTATCGCAGGGTTAATCATCACTGCCTTGGCACCTGTCTTCATTGCCAAATATTCACTTGTAAAGCCTCCCATAGAAGATCCCATAAAAATCACATCATAAGCCTGGTCTAAATATTGATTCCACTGAAATAATAGATCTTCAACTAAACCCTCAAAATCTCGGTAATCAATATTAGGCGCATAAAACAACACTCCCTTTTGCTCACAATACGCCTGTAAAACGACAAGTTTTTCCTTATTCGTCAGTAAATTACCCGCGAGATCTAGCGAGGCGGAATTAAATCCATGTAGATAGATAATTGCTTTTTTCATATTGATTGATTCTTTTAAGTCAATTGATAAGTTTAGTATATTACAAATCTTAGATATAAGCTTTAAGCCACATAAATCACAAAAGACACTACAGACTCGAATACTCTCAGTATTCCGTTAGCATAATAACTCTGATAGGAAACTCACAGATAAACCTCACTAATTCTAATAAACTATGCCTAAAGAGCCCATTAACAATTAAATCTTTGGTTGCAGGATCACTAAATTATAGCTAACATATAACAGTTAACATCAATATCTTGATGACTTAAAATCCTGTTGCCTCATATAACTGTAAGGGTTTGTAATTCAAAAAGAATTCATATACGACTCTACAGCAAAGGAAGCACTAGCCATGAATATTCTCAAAAAACACACCAAAATCCCCTTACCACTAGCCTTAATCGCAACTAGCTTACTTTCCACGGCAGCTTACAGTCAAACTTATTTTGTTGACCCTGATGGCAATGACCTATCAACGGGCGCTGCAATCTCATCCCCCTTGGCAACTATTGAGCGTGCCTTAAGATTAGCAAAAGCAGGCGATACTATTCACTTAATGGACGGCGAGTATTTACAGAATATAGATACATACCGTGGTGGAACACCTGCAAATCCTATTCGCATTACCGGCTCACCCAGTGCTATTGTTAAAGGCACAGAAAGAACAAATATTGCGTTTATTAGACACAATTATATAGAACTCAATGGCTTTACTATTGATGGGCTAGTGGGTGATGGCAGCCAAGTATTACATTATCGCAAAAAACTCGTTTATATTTTAGGTAAAAAAAATGTGGGTATTCATGGTGTAAAGTTGCTCAATATGGAACTACTTAATGCCCGTGATGAATGCATAAGATTCAAATATTTTGCACGCAATAATGAAATATCTAATTCCCATATTAGCCATTGCGGTGCAGAAGACTTTCTCTTTGATGGCGGCGGGCATAATGGCGAAGGTATTTATATAGGGACAGCTCCCGAACAACTTGATAGAAACGCAACTAATGAAGCCGATCAATCGGATAGCAACTGGATTCATGACAATATTATTGAGACTTTTGGTAATGAATGTGTCGATATTAAGGAAAGCTCGCGCTTCAATATCATTGAATACAATGAATGTAGCCAACAACTTGATACTAATGCTGCAGGTATCTCTATTCGTGGTACTCACAACACTGTACGCTTCAACACAATTCACGATAACTTAGGCGCAGGCGTCAGACTAGGGGGCGACCGAGCTTCTGATGGTCATTCTAATAATGTATATGGTAATTTACTTAGCAACAATGAATACAGTGGGCTAAAAATCGTGGTAGAACCTCAAGATAAAATATGTGATAATACCTTTGATTTATTGGAGGATCAGGCTCCCGTAAGAACAGCCTCTGGCATTGATAAAGAACAGTTTTTAGTTTCCTGCCCATAAACACACAAACTTAATCTTCACTCATTTTTAACGCTATGCTCAAAAAAGTAATGCTGCTTATATTAACATTCAGCATTAATCCATAACTTACAACTCTCTGCCACTGACCTTGAGTCATTACGACATCTTCGCAGCAATATAGCTCCTGATAGACGGCACTCCTTATTATTCTTATGCGAGGAAAACCTAATGACTTATAAAAATTCTATTATTCCAGCACTCATCACGGCATTATCGTCTTTGACAGTCATGCATTCTGCACTAGCGGCACCACCCTCCTTCCACAAAAGCTACTACATCCATCCTAATGGCAATGACCAGGCATTAGGCAGTATGTCAGCACCTTACAAAACCATTCAACACGCGTTAAAACAAGCCCGTGCAGGTGAGACCATCGTGCTAATGGAAGGTGTTTACTTGCAAGATGTAAAATCTGTCCATGCAGGGACAGCCGATAAACCTATCCGTATTGTGGGCTTACCAGGTGCTATTGTAAAAGGTGCTGGGAATACCAGTATCTTTGATATTAGACATAGTTATATAGAGCTTAATCACTTCACCATAGACGGTCTATTCAATAAGAAAAAAAAAGCAGCTGGCTATCGCAAAAAATTGGTTTATATCAAAGCTCTAAAAAACAAAAAAATCACCGGTGTAAAGCTGCTTTATATGACCATTCAAAATGCGCGCGATGAATGTGTTCGTATCAAATACCAAGCTCACCATAATGAGGTTGCCTTCTCAAAAATACTGGATTGCGGGATTGAAGACTATGTGTATGGCGATCCCACTAAAAACCATAATGGTGAAGCCATCTATATTGGCACGGCTCCCGAACAAATTAAGGTGGGAAAAAACCCCACTAAACACGTAGACCGCTCTAATGAAAATTGGATTCATCATAACTATATTGAACCTAATGGCAGTGAGTGTGTTGATGTTAAAGAAGGTAGCGAGAAAAATCTTATCGAATTTAATGCCTGTAAACATGAAAAAGATAAAAACGTAGGCGGTATTTCTATTCGAGGCAATAACAATACAATACGCAATAACCATGTGACCGATAATGATGGCGCAGGTATACGCTTAGGCGGTGATACCGCCGACCAAGGCATTAATAACCATGTGTATAATAACCACCTTGCCAATAATATGAATAGCGGCTTAAAGATCATGACCCAGCCACAGGGTAAAATTTGTGATAACACTATTATTACCCGTGAAAGACAAAAGAAAGTCAGAGTTAAGAGCGGTATGAGCAGCAACAATTATACAAAAAAATGTAGATAAAGAATGATAGGATTTATTTTATATATATTGCTATTGATAGCAACAGGGCTGTACCTGCCAGAAATTTATTTTGACTCTATGGCACCGCAATTTTTATTTACCATGGGGGCTTTATCCGTTTGGCGTTATTCATGGGCATTAACCCATTTCACACGCTCTCTCATCTTTCGTAAAATTGCCTTTCCTAAAATAAGAAAACGCGCCACCGCCTTAGGCGATGCAGGTAAACCAGAGCATGTATTTTTAGTCTTAACCACCTTTAGAATTGGGACTAGCGTCACTGTAGAAGTGTATCGCGCTGCATTACAAGATGTCATTTCCACAGGTGTTCCCACTACGGTGATTGCTTCCATTGTCGAATTAAGCGAAGAACGCTTAGTGCGCAAAATATTTCTCTCGCAAAACCCAGGTAGCCATATTCGCTTAAAAATTGTGCGTATCGGCGGCTCAGGTAAACGTGATGCACTAGCGGCGGCTTTTCGTGCTGTTTCAAATACACAGGTTAATTTAGAAAAATCTGTGGTTTCAGTGGTCGATGGTGATTCTATTTTAGAACCTGGCTTAACCGATGCGTGCTATCGCATGTTTGCCTTGCAACCTAAACTGGGCGCACTGACCACTGATGAAGTCTGTAAGTTAGACGGTGATGACTTTGCCACTTCTATTTACCGTCGTTGGTACAGTATGCGTTTTGCACAACGCCATACTTATATGTCCTCTATGGG
>WTCM01000238.1 GCA_013138595.1 Methyloprofundus sp.
GCCCCGTGTTATATAAGAAAATACAAGTCGGACAGGTGCATGATTTTCGCTTAGATGACAAAGGTGAATATGTCTTAATTAACATTTATATTACTGAGCGCTATGCGCATTTAATCTCTGGTCAATCGCGTTTTTGGAATACCAGTGGTATCAATGTCAAAGTCGGTACAGCAGGTTTAGACATACAAACAGGCACGGTGGATACCATTTTGACGGGGGGAATTGAATTTATTACCCCCAACTTAAAGCATAAAAAAGTCAAAAATGGTATCAGTTACCCCCTGTATGAAAGCTATGCTGCTGTCATGGACAATGGTTTTCATATTTATAAGCAAGCTAAAAATACCCAACTGATTAGCTTAAAAACAACGGAATTAGGTTCTTTAGAGCTAGGTTCAAAGTTATATTATAAAAAAATACCCGTCGGTAAAATTGTTGATTACCGTTTAGCGAAGCAAAGCGATGAAATCATCATTAAAGCTGAAATTGATAAAGATTATCGACATTTAATCAGCCATAAAACACGCTTTTGGCGTAATAGTGGGCTACAAGTGAAAGCGGATTTATCGGGCGTAAATGTGGATATGGCCTCGGTGCATTCACTATTAAATGGCGGGGTTAGCTTTGCTAACACGCCATTTTCTACGCCTAAATCTCAACATGCTTATGCTTTATATAAGGATAAGCAACATGCCTTACAACAAGTCGAAGAGATACAAATAAAATTTGCTTTAGCAGAAGGTATTAGCGCGGGGACGGCTATCAAGTATTTAGGCATTAAGGTGGGCGAAATCAACCGCGTTGAACTCGCTGATAATAACCAATCTATTATTGCTTATGCCCAGCTCATTAATAGTGCCACAGATTTTACACGAAAAGGTACACGCTTTTATCGCATCTCTGCAGAATTAGGTTTATTTAAAAATAAAAACTTAAGCACCTTAATCAAAGGGGATTATTTAGAAATCGTACCAGGAAAAGGCGCTAAGCAAACACAGTTTACAGCCGAATTAAAACGCGCTGAAATAGAAAATGGCTTACATATTATTTTACGTTCCGCGCATTTAGGCTCGATTAAACGCGGAAACACGATTTTTTATCGACAAATCGCTGTCGGTAAAGTCAGTGATTTTCGCTTATCCAGTCATGCACAATTTGTTTTAATTGATATTATGATTGCAGCAAAATATGCCGCCTTGGTTAAAAGTAACACTCGCTTCTGGAATGCCAGTGGGGTATCTATGGATTTAGGTTTATTTAGCGGCGTACAAGTGCAAACGCAATCATTAGAAAGCATTGTTTCAGGCGGTATCGCCTTTGCAACACCGAATGAAGAAGCCGCTAATGCACGTGATAATCAGGTGTTTGAGCTCTATAAAGAGAGTCAAGCAGAGTGGTTACTGTGGAATCCTGAAATAGCCTTAAGCGAATAGGTAGAACAGCGTGTAGGGTGCATTTCATGCACCTCTTGGAGCCGTCGAGATTTACGTACTAGCAAGGATGCATGGAATGACACCCTACGGCTCAAGCGTTGCTTGTGAGGTGAAATATACGCCTCACTGACTTATCTATAAATTTGAAAATATACGATTAAGTTCCTGCAGCTCTAGTTCTGTGTTGAAGGTCTCGGCAAAATTAGGAATAGCAACTTCTGGGTGCATTTTATTTAAGCGTTGTCGCTGATACTCTATCAGTTGTCGCACCCGTAACGGCAAGCGGTGCTTGCTTAATGCCTGCAAACGCTCTTCTGCTAAGTCAATTCTATTTAGCGCGTAAGCCGACAGAATAGATTGTGTTTTTATATAGTATTGCTTATCACCCTGAGCACGTAAATAAACATAATCCTGTTCTGTTTTAAAGACCCAGCCTTGTTTGTTTAACGGTTTTTGCCATAAATCAGCGATGATTATTTTTTCTTGTAATGCATCACCTAACTGTAAAGCTTCTGAAAATTTCCCTTGTAATTGCAAGGCTTCAATCCATTCCACATAGGGCAAAAATAAATTAGCATCCTCTTGTAATAATTGCTTAAAATTCTCAGTTGCCTGCGTAAGTCGTTCATCTGCTTGTTCGGTTTGTGCTAACTCAACATATAAAGACGCTAAATTATGCAGAAAACGCTTATTTTCCGGTGCTAATTTAAGTGCATGTTGATAATGTTCTAAAGCAATTTTAGGCTGTTTTTGAGTGTGGGCGAGCTGCCCTAAACCAAAATAAGCTTGTGCAAAATTTGGCTGTTTTTGCAAGGCTTGTTGATAAGCCTGTTCTGCTTTATGCCACTGCTCTTTCCCTGCATAAGCTTCTGCCATCACAGCCAATGCATAGGCTGAATCTGGGTAATTGCGAGTAATTGCCTCTGCCTGCGCCAAAAAGACCAGAGAACCGAGAGTCTTATCCAGCATTAACTGAGTAATCGCTAAACATTCTTGTGCCGTAGCATAGCTTGTATCAACTTGCTGTACATTGGTACATAGATTGTTTGCAATAGCATACTCTCCCTGTAATAATAAACTGTCCCAAGCGTTGATTTTTGGTGCTGTTAGGTCGAGATAATATTGATAAGCTCCCCAATACCCTAAACTTAGCAAGAGCACTAAAACCAACCAGCGTGTTAATGGGGGCTTACCGCCTCCTTTAGCATCAGGCTTAACAAATGCTAGCACGGGCTTACTAGACGCGTGATATTGCCGCACAAGCTCACTAATGGCATTCACGACCTCGGTATACGCTTTATCAGTTGAGCTTTGTTGTGCAATCCAAGCACAATCTTTAGGTCTGCCGTCTAAACCTGCAAAAGACAAGCCCTCTATCACGCATTCACGAGTAAAAATAGGAATAACACTGATATTATCTTCTTCAATCCGCTGTAATGCCCTAGCGGTTTCTATCTTCATGCAATAATCAGAATTGATAAAATCTGCAGAAATTAATAATAAAACAATATCCGCTGTATTTAATTGATCTTCAATTTCTTGAGCCCATTGACCGCCTGCAGGAATCTTGCGGTCATCCCAATCCTCTATCTGCTCTTTTCTACGTAAACTTGACAGATGCACACGTAATTCCCGCATAATATCAGCATCTTCATGTGCATAGGAACAGAATATTTTAAGTGGGCGGTGCATAAAGACCTCTATGGGTAAAAAGCAAAAATATCCAATAATTGGGCTAGCAACTTAAGGCAGGGCAAACCTTTGGTTGCGGAGGTCAAGCTTTGCTTGATCTGTCAGGCAAAGCCTGACCTCCAGACACTTAATACGAGGCATAAAGTCATGTAGGTGCAGATTTATCTGCACTGTGCGGCTAAAGCCACACCTACGATAGCACGTACATCTCGTCGGCTCTGGGTGCATGGAATGCACCCTACTTAGCTAATATACCAATAGGGAAGTTCTGCTGTGGTGATTGAAACATTGGGAATTGCTCGTATTGTAAATATTTTAATGACAGGGCAGGGACTTGTTCACGGGTATAAGTAATCAACTCTTCAACATCAATTTGTTTATCTTTATTGCCGCTATCTGCCGCACCTTTTAAGCCTTTTAATAAGGCATGGGTAAATAAACCATGCCCTGTATTATCAATTACCATCTCATGCGCTTGTTGGTTCTTGCTTGCTGCTGCGAGTATCGTAATGCCTGTGGCATTCATTAAGCGATTAATCGCGGTTTTATCCTCTATCCCACGTGTAGACAACATCGCTAAAGCAGGAATAGCCTGCCCTGCATGACAACTATCGATCACCATCATGCGTTTGCTGGTTTCCACACTGGCAATTAAAGCTTTTAATTTAGCCTCGCTTAATGCTTGTTTTAAAGAACCTTCATTTTCATAAATCAAATCATAAGGAATAAAATGATAACGCCCATCCAACACCCTACCATGCCCTGCTAAATAAAAGACAAACACATCTTGTGGCTGGGCAAGCTGGGCTATTGCCTCAATTTCTTCACTAATCCGAGTAAGTGTCGCTTCTTGATTCATTAAGGTGCGTACTGGTACTTTTTTATACAAATTAATGCCCCGTTTTTTCAAAGTCATGGAAAAATCCAGCGCATCTACATCGGCATATTTAAGATTAAAACTTGGGTCCTTATAGTGGCTAATTCCCACACTTAAGACATATAAAGAAGGCTCACGATGCACGGGGGCATTCACCCATACGCATCAAGCTAACTTGATGCGTATGGGTGGCAGTCGGTAAAACTTTCTAAATAACCGACTTTTTGTTCGATTAACTCCCGAGTGGTACGAAGTGTTCTTTTTTGCTTTAGTATCCTTTTTAACTTGGACAGCATATGCAAAAATAACGTCCCAAAATGTGCAATATTAAATGCATTTGCCAGTCTATTTTGACGCTTGCTGCACTCGCATTGCCGCCACTCCCCCTAAACTGGGAAGCCAATTTCTCATGGACTTGTATTTGCGTACTATCTTGCAATAAGACTCGCTGAAAAGAAGCCAGCCAGTCACTATGAATCACCGACTTAGGTTGGCTTGTGATTTCAGTGAGTGTTCTCTCTAGCCCAGCTTTTAAAAATTCTACTGAACCATTACTGTTGATTCGATGGCACAAGCCTTGTGGCGTTATTGTCATTGCAGGATCTGCCTCCTCTAATTGGTCGCATAACCCTTCATAGCTAATGGTTGGTTCACTCAACGTACCTACTGTCAGTAAATTGAAAAATGAACTTCCTGTCAGTTTGCTACTACTTCGTTGGATAAAGCCTGTTTGTCGAGCAAGTGCTTCGCATTCTTCTTTTTTAAACCACATATCCAGCTCTTGGCTTATTTGCTCTTGATTAACTTCAATGCATCGGGGATTACTGCTCAATATTTAGTCCTATTTTTTAAAATTTCATGTTGTAAAAAATAGGACTATTTAACAAAATTAATGACTTATAAGCAAGTTATTGCTTAGCTTGATGCGTATGGGTGAATACCCCGCCCAGCCCCAGATTTTGGCTAGCAAGTAAATCTCATCGGCTCTAAGGAGCATGGAATGCACCCTACGTGAGTGACTATCTTGCCTTAAGTTTGTAGCTGAAATGATATAAGTGCCGTCATAACTAAAATTCTGTTGTGTTTAAGCATAGCTTAAGCACAGCAGAATTTTATGATTATTTCTTACCAAAAACCCACTTAACATGCTCCAGCATATCACTCAGTGAATTTTCTTTAATTGTCTGTATTAACTCATCCACTTTAAAGGCATGATGCCTTTGATGCACCACGCCTGTTTGTGGTGCATCGGCTAAGCCTGTTTCACGGGCATGATCAACAAAGCCATCATTTTTCCAAAAGAATGCACCCGGCATGGTGGTTGGAACCACTAAGACAAAGAATAAAGAACGCCCAAATGCCGCACTAATTATTAGCATTAGTGCTAGGAAACTTGCTAAAACTAGCCCGAAGAGTCCTGATAAACCTGTCAACATA
>WTCM01000167.1 GCA_013138595.1 Methyloprofundus sp.
GCAATGAAAAGATTACGCGATACTAATATCCGTGTATTAGCAACCGCTATTTACACAGTGCAACAAGGATTTTTAGCAGCATTGAATGGTGCTGATTATATGTCTCCTTACCTAAACCGTATTGATACATTAAACAACAATGGCGTAGGCGTTTGTGCTGAGATTCAGCATTTATTAGAAGTTCATAACTTACCAACGATTCTGACACCTGCTAGTTTCAAATCGACTCAGCAAGTCATGGATGTATTAGCAACAGGTTGTGGCGCGATCACATTGCCTGTAGACGTAATCGAGCAAATGGTTAATTTTCCTGCGGTACAACCTGCAGTAGAGAAGTTTAACAAAGATTGGTCAGCAGCTTTTGGTGATAAATTATCATACAACAGCTAAAAATAGCGCAAGCTATTAGTTGTCATAATTTGGGCTGCTATCTTTGAGCAACCCAGTCATTAGCCAAGGAAGGCTGATGAAAAATAAACTGTTAAAGTCATTCCTCGTTTTACCCTTCCTTGTTTAAGAGTGCGTCCCTGCACTGTTAAAACCAGCGAAGACTCCTTTCTAAATAAGCTTAAATATAGTAAATCAACTTCTGCCCCAAGCGCAATCTACGCGGATTAGTGACACCATTCACAAATTTCAAATGCGACACGCCGATGCCTAAGCGTTGTGCAATAGAGCCTAAATTATCGCCTGAACGTACTCGATAGACCTTTCTATCTAAGTTTTTCTTAGTCGGAATAATCAGCGCTTGTCCGACATGAATACGGTTGCCGCGCACATTATTAATTTGACGTATGTCCTTAATAGGCACAGAAAAAATATCAGCAATACCGCCTAAGTTATTACCTTTATTCACCGTATAGACGGTATGTGAACCAAATTTTTTATTCGCTTTCTTTGCTTTGGCAGCATGTGCTTGTTGGGTGACATGCTCAAGTGTGATGGGGCTGCTAACAGGTTTCCAAAGCTTTGCTTGATCAGCAAGCTGGTTTTTTAAGCGCACAGCAGCTTTATTAGGTAAGCGTATAAAATAATTATGGGTCGGTGTGCGTTTATATTTCTTTAACTCTGGGTTTAACTGCTGCACATTAGCAAGAGACATTTTGCTGATATTGGCAATTTTTTGAACCGTTAAAGGTTTGCGTACTTGTACGTATTGATGCGTGCGCTGTGTTGTTGTCGGAAAGCCAAAGTAGGCAGGGGACTTGACTAAAATTGCTGCCGCTAGAAATTCAGGTACATAGCCACGTGTTTCTTTAGGTAGGAAACGTAATACACGACTATAGCCACGCTTGCCCGATTTGATGCCGCTTCTGCGCACCACACGACCAATTCGTCCTTCTCCTGCATTATAAGCCGCAACCGATAATAAGATGGAAATTTTACCGAATTTACGATTTAGATATTTAAGATAATCTAAAGCCGCATCCGTTGCCATTGCTGGGTCAGTACGTTGATCTAACTTACGACTGACGTGTAAACCATATTGGCGCGCACTCGCAGGCATATATTGCCATAAACCTCGTGCGCCTGCTTTACTGCGTGCATTAAAACGATACGCACTTTCCGCCATCGGTAGGGCTTCAAAGGCCATAGGGATTTTTGCTCTAGCAAGCTTGGCGCGTAACATAGGACGGTAACGGTCGCCACGGCGTAAGGCAGCTAAAGTGGCATCAAATTGCCTGCCACTAAAAGCCCTAAGATAGGAATGTACACTGCGTGTTAATCGAGTGAGTTCTTTTTTAGTCCAAGTCGGTTCGCCTAGACTGCGTAATAGCTTGTGTACGCGTATACGTGTGTCCTTAAAAGAAATCTCTTTACCTGAGCTAGTGACAATTGCCTTGGGGGTTTTAGCAAGTGCTAGTTGGGGGCTTAGTATCCCTAGGCTTAATATAATAAGGAGTACCTTAATACTAAATAGGTGTTTATTAAGCAGGATAATGTTTCCTAAATTTTCCATCGGATGTGTGAGTTTTTTTAAAACTTATTCGCAAACAAAAAGTTTTTTGATTTTATCACAAAATTCCCGTTTCTATGCTACGCACAATAGGCTAATATAGTCGTCTATTTTAATTTTCAGACGATAAACAAGCAGACTACATGGGTATTCAGGATAATTTTGAACAACTTCCTTTAAAGGATTTTACTGAAAAAGCGTATTTGGATTATTCCATGTACGTGATTTTAGATCGCGCATTACCCCATATAGGTGACGGCTTAAAGCCCGTACAGCGGCGTATTATATATGCCATGTCTGAACTGGGCTTAAGTGCAGGTTCTAAACATAAAAAATCCGCACGTACCGTAGGGGATGTGTTGGGTAAGTATCACCCACATGGTGATAGTGCTTGTTATGAAGCGATGGTGTTAATGGCGCAACCCTTTTCCTATCGCTATCCTTTAGTGGATGGGCAGGGTAACTGGGGCTCTCCTGATGATCCTAAGTCCTTTGCGGCGATGCGTTATACCGAATCACGCTTAACAGCCTATGCACAAACCTTATTAAAAGAATTAGGGCAGGGCACAGTGGATTGGCAGGATAATTTTGATGGCACTTTAAAAGAGCCAGTCACTTTACCTGCACGATTACCCAATATTTTGCTGAATGGCACGATGGGGATTGCGGTGGGTATGGCGACTGATATTCCGCCACATAATTTACGTGAAGTGGCGAATGCCTGTGTACATTTATTGGATAATCCCAAAGCGACTTTGGATGATTTATTTATGTTTGTCCAAGGGCCTGATTATCCCACTGATGCAGAAATTGTCAGTAGCCGTGAAGATTTACAGAAAATCTATGTCAACGGTAATGGCTCGGTGCGTATGCGCGCTAAATATGAGCTAGAAGACAATAATATCATTATCACTGCCTTACCTCATCAGGTTTCAGGCGCGAAATTATTAGAGCAGATTGCCGCGCAAATGCAGGCAAAAAAACTGCCGATGATCGAAGATTTAAGAGATGAATCAGATCACGAAAAACCGACACGATTAGTGGTGATTCCACGTTCTAAACGCGCAGATGTGGATGCGATTATGTCGCATTTATTTGCCACTACCGATTTAGAGCGCAGCTATCGCGTTAACATGAATATGATTGGGCTGAATGGACGGCCTAAAGTCAAAGGCTTGCATGAGATTTTAGTCGAATGGCTAAGCTATCGTACTGATACGGTACGTAGACGTTTGCAGTACCGTTTAGATAAGGTACTGGCGCGTTTACATATTTTAGATGCCTTATTGATTGCTTATCTTAATATTGATGAAGTGATTGCGATTATTCGCAGTGAAGAAAAGCCTAAGCCTGTGTTAATGGAGCGCTTTGGGGTTACTGATATACAAGCCGAAGCCATTTTAGAATTAAAATTACGCCATTTAGCTAAGCTTGAAGAAATGGTGATTAAAGGCGAGCAAGCAGAGCTAGAAAAAGAGCGTGATGGTTTGCAAAAAACCTTAGGTTCGACGCGTTTATTAAATCGTTTAATCCGCAAAGAAATTATTGAAGATGCCGATAAGTACGGTGATGATCGCCGCTCATTTATTGTTGAGCGTAATGTGGCACAAGCTTTAAGTGCGACAGCATTAATTTCTAATGATCCTGTCACGATTGTATTGTCACAAAAAGGTTGGATTCGTGCCGCAAAAGGGCATGATATAGATGCACAAGCTTTAAATTATCGTTCAGGTGATGGCTATTTAGATTCAGTGATGGGGCGTACCACACAAGCCGTGTTTATTATGGATTCAACAGGTCGTGCCTATATGACCGCGACGCATGATTTGCCCTCAGCACGTAGCCAAGGTGAGCCATTAACAGGACGTTTAAAACCCCGTGCAGGTGCATTATTCACGCATTTATTAGCAGGACATGAAGATGATATTCTGCTTATGGTCAGTGATATGGGCTATGGATTCAGAGTGCAACTTAAAGACTTAGTGTCTAAGAATAAAGCAGGTAAAGCCTTAGTGACATTACCCGAAGGTGCGCAATTATTAAGCCCTGTTAAAGTGAATAACCCCAGTGATTTAATTGCCGTGGTGACTTTGCAAGGACGTTTATTAGTTTTTCCAGCCGCCGCCTTGCCTGCCTTAACAAAAGGTAAGGGGAATAAGCTTATTCAAATTCCTACTGCTGATTTAAAAGATGGCGCGGATAAAGTCGTTGCAGTCACTGTGATTGCTGAAAATTCACCTTTAAAATTACTCTCAGGTAAGCGCACCTTAACCTTAAAAGCCCGTGATTTAGAAAATTACTTAGGCGTTAGAGCAAAACGCGGATCGGCTTTACCACGCGGTTATCAACGTGTCGATAAAATAACCAGTACTGAGTAATGGCTGAAAAAAAGACACCCGCAAAGCCTAGAAAGCCTCGCAAAGCGGCTGCACCCACTAAAGGTGTAGCCGCCGAAAAGGCGAAACCTAAAGCTAAACCTGCTGCAAAAACCAAAGCTGCGGCTAAAAAAAAGCCCGTGGCAAAGCGCAAGCCTAAAGCGCGAGCTAAAAAGCAACAAGCCTCATTATTAGCTAAGTTTTTGCCGTTACTTAAAGTCCCTTTATTAAAATTTGCAGGGATTTGTCTCTTTGTTTTTGTTTGCTATCTAGGTTATTTAGACTATACCGTGCGTCAGCAGTTTGAAGGCAAACGCTGGTCTATTCCTGCGCGTGTGTATGCAGACCCTGTGGAAATTTATGCAGGTTCAAAAATGAATCAGCAACAATTATTAGTGTTGCTGAAAAAATTACATTATCGCGACGATAAGCAGTTATCGTCACAAGCCACTTATAGAAAAAGGCTTAAATCTATTACGCTAAAAACTCGCCAGTTTGTTTTTTGGGATAAAACTCAAGAAATACAGCATATTAAGGTGACGTTTGCAGGCAATAGTATTGCTTCCATTAAAGACGCAGAAACAGGGGGGGAACTTGCTATTGTCAGGTTAGATCCTGAGCAGGTTGGCAGCTTTTACCCTGCGCATAAAGAAGATCGAGTCTTAGTACAATTAGAGCAAGTACCTGAAAGTTTAGTACAAGGTTTATTGGCAACGGAAGACCGTGATTTTTATCAGCATTATGGGGTGTCTTTAAAAGGTATTGCGCGTGCCATTTGGGTGAACTTACGTCAAGGGCGGATGGCACAAGGCGGGAGCACGATTACCCAGCAATTGGTCAAGAACTTTTATTTAACCCCTGAGCGAAGTTTAAAGCGCAAAATCAATGAAGCCTTAATGGCGTTAATTTTAGAAGCGCGCTTTAGTAAAGCAGATATTTTAGAAGCCTATTTAAATGAAGTTTATTTAGGGCAAGATGGCGCACATGCCATTCATGGCTTTGGTTTAGCGAGTGAGTTTTATTTTTCTCAACCATTAGAAGGCTTGCCTTTAGATAAGGTCACGGCATTAATCGCTTTGGTGCGCGGGCCTAGTTATTATGATCTGCGTAAACACCCTAAACGTGCGACTAAACGGCGTAATTTAGTGCTCAGTGAAATGTTTATGCAAGGCAATATTAGCGAACAGGACATGCTTGAAGCACAAAAAAAGCCGCTGAAATTAGTGGCTTATGCGCATAGACCTGCAAACCGCTATCCTGCTTTTATAGAGCTAGTGAAAGGGCAGTTGCGTAAAGAATATGATGATGCAGATTTAAGTTCGGAAGGTCTCAGTATTTTTACGACCTTAGATACTCGCGTGCAGGATGCTTTAGAAAGCAGTATTAAACAGCAACTGACTCAAATTGAACGTAATAAACGTGCCAAAAACCTTGAAACAGCGGCTATTGTCACGCGTAAGGAAAGCGGTGAGATTGTTGCCCTTGCAGGGGGGCGTGATAGTCAGGTAGTGGGCTTTAATCGTGCTTTAAATGCGGTACGACCGATAGGTTCATTAATTAAACCTTTGGTATATTTAACGGCATTAGAATACCCTAAAAAATATAACTTGCTCACGCCTGTCAGTGATCGAAAAATTAGCGTAAAAGCAGAGCATGGAAAAACATGGAAACCCAGTAATTATGATCGCAAAGAACATGGCGACGTGGCTTTTTATAAAGCCTTGGTACATTCTTATAATTTAGCGACGGTACGTATCGGTATGGATATTGGGGTTGGGCGGATTGCGAAAACATTACGCGATACAGGTGTGGATCGGACTATAGATTTATTCCCCTCTATGCTCTTAGGCGCGCTGCCTTTAAGCCCCTTTGAAGTCACGCAAATGTATCAGACTTTAGCGGGGGATGGTTTTACCATGCCATTGCGTTCAATTAATGCAGTTTTAGCGCAAGAAGGGGAAGTCCTACAGCGTTACCCCTTTGCTATTCGGCAAACATTAGACCCCGATGCGACGTATTTAACCAATTGGGCGTTACAGAAAGTCATGCGTGAAGGAACAGGGCGTGCCGCCTATCAAAAGTTATCTAAAAAGTTGAATCTAGCGGGTAAAACAGGCACGAGTAATGATTTAAAAGATAGCTGGTTTGCAGGATATACGGGCGATTATCTAGCAGTCGTTTGGGTTGGTCGGGATGATAATAAACCAGCAGGTGTGACAGGGGCGAGTGGGGCATTAAAGTTATGGACAGCACTTATGGATCGAGTGGCAACCCAGTCGGTTTTATTATCGATGCCTGATTCAGTCGTCGCCTATAGAATAGAGACTGCGACAGGTTTTAAAGCAAATGAATTTTGTACGGGGGTTAATATAGTGCCTTTTGTGAAAGGTTCAGAACCTGCTCAAAATGCAGATTGTGCTGCGCCTAGTAGGCATAAAGAAAAATCTTGGTTTGAAATTTTTTAATAAGGAAACGATTTAATGAGAAAAATAATAGCGTTAATGATGATGTTGGTTTCAGTGACTAGCTTTGCTGAAACGACGGCAGTCGAAAAATTAGAAAGCTTTATTGCGCGTGCGACCAGCTTACAAGCTGACTTTACACAAACGTCTTTAGATGAAGACGGCAGAATTAGACAGCGTAGTTTTGGGGTTTTCTATCTACAGCAACCTGGGCAGTTTCGTTGGAATTACCAAAAGCCTTATGCCCAACAAATCGTCTCTAAAGATGGCAAAGTATGGTTTTATGATGCCGATTTAGAGCAAGTGATTATTAAAAAAATAGACAGCTCTATTGGTGATACGCCCGCTTTATTATTAAGTGGCAGTGTCAACTTAAGTGAAAAATATACAATCAGTAGTGTCAATCAGCAAGCAGAATATAACTGGATCAAATTAACCCCTAAAAGTGAACAAAGCAGCTTTAAATATATTACCGTGGGTTTAAAAAGTGGCATTTTATATTCTATGGAGTTAAGTGATAATTTTGGTCAGTTAACGCAAATTATTTTTTCTAATGTTCAAGTGCCAGCAGTGATAGAGCCTAAGATATTTGAGTTTGTAGCACCTGAAGGAACGGATGTATTTGAGGGTTGATATGCTCAATCAATATTTTAGTGCTAATACTTAGGGGAGGTCTAAAAGGTAAGGTGAGCTATTTTATTGATCTTGTATTGTGCGTTACAGATACAAAATGCAAAACTTGATCTTAATACTGCTACCAGTCAATAAATTGCAATTAAAATCAATGCATTGAGTTATTTTGGTTGTATACAGCACTTCCAGTTCAATAACTTATAACGGCTATATTTACAAAATATGGCATAAAAAATAATACCCAATAATTCAAGTGATTGATTTTAAACTTTAAGTACATTGGATAAAACCAGCTTAAAACCTATCTTTATCGCTATAAATCAAGTTAGTAACTAATAGCTGGAAGCAGTATTAGAGTCTGGCCCCACTGGTTCCCATCGCTTACTTAATATGGCTGATAAATTAAAAGAATTTGCTGAAATGTGTTTGAATATTAGCGATTAATTAAAGAAAAGCAGTTCAGGTTTATAAAAAAGGGAAATAGTATGGCAGAACTTAAATGTATTTACGGTGACGATAAAGAACAGGGCTTAGTTTTAATTTTTGTACATGGCTTGGGTGGCAATTTATATGAAACTTGGATGTCCGATCCTAAAGATAAGGCTACCTTTTGGCCGACTTGGCTAGCAAAAGACAGTGATTGTTCTGCATGGACACTTGGGTATGATGCAGAGCTATCAGTCTGGAAAGATACTGCAATGCCATTACCTGATCAAGGCGATAGTGTTTTGGATCGTCTTGCTAATGAATCTAAATTAAAGGATCGTCCATTATTATTGATAGGACATAGCTTAGGTGGTTTGGTCATTAAAACGGCAATCAACTCGGGGCTGACTAAAGGAGTACTGCGCTATCAACAATTAATAGAATCTATCTGCGGTATTGCGTTTATTGCAACGCCTCATAAAGGTTCAGAGCTAGCCGACTTAGCTACTGCGGTTAAGTTTTTCTTAAAAACGAATGATCAAGTGGGTGACTCAAAATCACATAATGCACATTTGCGTAATTTACATCAGCAATTTTTAGCGCATTATAATCAATCGCCATTTCCCGTGCGTACTTTTGCAGAAAGAAAGCCAGTCGCTATAAACAAGCGTTTTTGGGGTAAGGTTTTAACAGCGATGGTTGTTAATCCTGATAGTGCAGAACCTCATGTAGCGAATGAAATTTCCATACCGTTACCTGAAGATCACTTTAGTATTTGCAAGCCTAAAAACCAAGATGCACAAATATATAAATCGTTTATTGCCTTTATTGATGAAATTAAAACTAATTTAAAATTAGAGAAAAAATATTTATATAAGTTAGAGCCGCCAGTAAAGCCAGCTATTTTTAATGTCCCTGTTGCACGTAACCCATTTTTTACGGGACGTGGTGATATTTTAGCTGATTTGCATGAAGCCTTACAATGCGATCATGAAATTGCAATTAAGCCTTCGGAAAAAGCCACTGCGTTAAGTGGTTTGGGTGGTGTTGGAAAGACGCAGACGGTGGCTGAGTATGCACATCGTTATAAAGATGAATATTTGGTGGTGTTGTGGGTCTCAGCCGACGGTAAAGATCTATTACGGAATGATTTTGCTCAATTATCAACCTTGTTAGGTTTTAAGCTGGAAAAGCAGGATGAGCAGATTTTAGCGGTGCAGTCGTGGTTGTCTGAGCATCAGGGTTGGTTGTTGGTGTTTGATAATGCAGAGACATTGGAGGATTTAACGGCGGCGCAGGATTTGTTACCTGCTAGTTTTGATGGACATGTGTTGTTTACGACTCGTGCTCAGGCTACGGGGGCTTTGGCTTCGGTATCAGTGGATTGCTTTGATGATGAGACGGGGGCGGTATTTTTGTTGCGTCGTTGTAAATTGGTAGTTAAAGAGCTAGAAAATGTGGAAGAGATACAATCAAAAGTTTCGACAGATGATTGGCAAATAGCAACGGAATTAGTGCATGAGTTGGGTGGCTTGGCATTGGCGATAGATCAGGCAGGGGCTTATATTGAACAGAAGGGGTGTGGTTTAGATGGATATTTGCAACGTTATCAAGATCATGCGTCGGCGATGTTGAAAGAGCGTGGTTTTGTGCAATCGGCGAATCATCCTGAGGCGGCTTATAAGACTTTTTTGTTGGCTATGGAAAGTGCAAAAAAACGTAGTTTATTAGTTGATGATGTTTTATGCATGAGTGCTTTTTGTCATTCCGATGGCATTCCTGAAGAGCTGTTTGCTTGTTATGATACCTTGGAGCTTGATAAAGCTTTGGAAGCACTAAAAGATTATTCCTTAATTCAGCGTATTAATGCAAAGCAGTTGTTTACGGTGCACCGTTTAGTGCAAGTTGTAGTTAGAGATGTACATGATGGATACAGCAGCGCAAATTAAATGGGTTAAAATGACAATAGTCGCTGTAAATGAAGCTTTGCCAGCTGGGAATGTTGAGTTTAAAAATTGGCAGCAATATGAACGCTTATTATTGAGTGGCTTGGCTTGTACGCAATGGATTATAGGCTTGCAAATACACAATACAGAAACAGCGCGACTACTTGCTCGTATTGCTGTTTATTTGGAGAATGCAAAAGCTGATTATTCACAAGCTGAGCATTTTTTTCTACTTTGTTTAGCAATTTTTGAAGAAATTTTAGATAAAGACGACTCAACGATTGCCTCATGTTTAAATAATTTAGCTGAAGTATATGATGCTCAAGGAAAATATAATGAAGCAGAGCCTTTGCTTATACGTAGCTTAGCAATTAGGGAAAAATCTTTAAATAAAGACCATCCCGATATTGCTTCCAGTTTAAATAATTTAGCTGGACTTTATGATGCTCAAAGAAAATATAGCGAAGCCGAACCACTTTATTTACGCAGTTTGACGATTAGAGAAAAATCTTTAGACAAAACGCACCCTGATATTGCTACAACTTTGAATAATTTAGCGAGACTTTATGATTTTCAAGGTAAATACAGCGAAGCTGAAAACTTTTACCTACGCAGCCTAGCGGTTTATGAAAAAACTTTAGATAAAGACCACCCTCATATTGCTATTAGTTTAAATAATTTAGCACGGCTTTATGATGCCCAAAGCAAATACAGCGAAGCCGAGTATCTTTATCTACGTTGTTTGGCCATACAAGAAAAATCCTTAAACACAGATCACCCTCATGTTGCCATCACTTTAAATAATTTAGCTTTACTTTATATGGCACAAGGCAGATATAGCGAAGCTGAACTTCTTTATTTGCGCAGTTTAACTATTCAAGAAAAAATATTAGGAAAAGACCACTCAAATGTGGCTTTGAGTTTGAACAATTTAGCCCTCTTGTATAATGCGCTAAGTACACCGCATAAAGCTGAGCCTCTTTTTATTCGTAGTTTAATGATTTTGGAAAAGTCTTTAGGAAAAGATCATCCGAATACCAAAATCGCAAGAATTAATTATAAAAATTTTGTGACAGAAAAATCTCCAAATATGAGTTGGAAAAATATATTCCAAAAAATTTTAGCGCGTTTCATAATTATTGAAAAGCGATTTTTGCAATTAATAAATTTCAACATTAAGGGTATTTAATGAATGCAGATACGCAAAAAATATGGGTAGAAAAAACGATCTCAGCTGTAAATGTCATTTTACCTGATGATGTTGAATTTAAAGACTGGCAAAATTATGAGCGCCTATTACCCAATGCCTTGACCTGTGCAAAATGGATAACAGACTTATCAATAAACAAAAAAGATGTCGCACGCTTACTTGATCGAATTGCAGTCTATTTAAAAAATGCAAAAGCCGATTATGAGCCAGCAATTCTCATTTTGACTTCAAATATTCCTAAACCGATTGAGGGCGTGGTACTTCAAGCTGTTCGAGCATAAACTCCAGTAGCTTTTGCCAGTTTTCAAAACAAAAATAGCGCGTTAAAGCGCGA
>WTCM01000074.1 GCA_013138595.1 Methyloprofundus sp.
GCTTGTTATAAGCTTAATAGAAACGTTTTATAAACGGGCGAGTGGCTGACTGGTTCGGGCATACTGATCCATAACTAGGAATTAAAAGCGTATTTTATAATGCCGAATATGACAGTAGTATGAATGATAAAATATTGAAAAACAAAATACACGGTAGGATGGGTAGAACGGACGGCATGTCTTTTTAGGCGCGCAGTGAAACCCATCAATCTTGCGTAAAATGATGGGTTTCGCAAAAGAACGCTCTACCCATCCTACATTTAGGGTATTTATTTTATTTGAAAAAACCTTAACTTAATTGCTGTGAGGCTACCCCGACTGACATATAAATATTCCTTAACTCTTTTTTATGCGTTTTATTTTCCCGTCAACTTGAGTTCAGCTTCGTGATATTTTTGGCTACTCACTGCAATGACATCATCAGGAATACTAGGACCTGGTGCTGTTTTATCCCAATCTAAGCTTTCTAAATAGTCACGAATAAATTGCTTATCAAAACTAGGTGGGCTGATACCGACTTGGTATGATTCAGCGGGCCAAAAACGTGAGGAATCTGGCGTTAAAGCTTCATCAATTAAATATAATTTACCGTCATTGTCTAAACCAAATTCAAACTTAGTATCCGCAATAATAATCCCTCGCTGTTTAGCAAAAGCAGCGGCACTGGTATAGAGTTTTAAGCTAACATCTCGAACCTGTTTAGCAAGCTCTTCACCTAACAAGGGAATAGTGTCGGCAAAAGGAATGTTTTCATCATGGTCGCCTACAGCCGCCTTTGTTGAGGGCGTGTAAATTGCTTTTGGGAGTTGTTGAGCTTGCTGCAACCCTGCGGCTAATTGAATACCACACACGCTACCTGTTGCTTGGTAATCTTTCCAGCCTGAACCAATTAAATAGCCACGCACAATCGCTTCTACAGGAAGTGGATTAAGTTTCTTAACAATAATGCTACGCCCTTCTACCTGCATGCGTTCTGCAGCATCAGGAATAACCTCTTCTAAGCTAAGATCTGCTAAATGGTTAGGGATAATATCCTGCATTTTTTCAAACCAAAAATTGGAAACAGAGGTGAGTACTCGTCCTTTTCCAGGGATAGGATTAGGTAGCACCACATCAAATGCTGACAGGCGATCAGTGGTAACAATTAGCAGGTGGTCGTCATCAATATCATAAATGTCACGAACCTTTCCGCGCGCACGTAGTGTTAAGTGGGATAAAGTGGATTCAAATAAAGCAGCTGGAGCGTTCATATTATCTGATTAAGCTAAAAAAATAAAAATAAGCACTATTTTATAGGAATAATTATTGAGTAGTGAAAAATTAGTATTTTTCTTTGTTGGAAAGTGCTTGAAAAGTGAGCTGAGTAGTGTGCGCTTGCTTTAAATCAAAATGACTTAATGCTAATACGTGTGAGAAGCTCTGGGCTTTAGCCGAATAAACGACAATATGCGACTAAATGCCCAGCTTACTATCTAGGTAGTACTATGCCGCGATAGCCTCATTAGCAGTAGGCGCAAACAGATCTTCATAGATACGCTTCTTTTTCCAGCCTACAAAAGCACCATCATCAAAAGGAAGATCATTATCAATCGCAAACTCATAACAACTTCTGAATAATCTAGCGGTACGAAATGCATGTAATTCATCATCAGCAGTAATCGTTTCTATATTACCGACTTGAAATGTTTTATTACGAGACTTAGTATCACAGACCCAGAATACGGTGTAACAAAGATAGCTTTTATCTTTTCTTCTATCGTATTTTATAGTGCGTGATACACCTGTTAAACCTGTTGTGGTTTTATTTTTAGGTGGCTTCAAAAAACGCGTTCGACTGCCTTTGAGTACAATTAACATTTGATCGCGCCAAGCAATTGCTGCAGTCAGGGACTTTGCTTTATTGCCCCATAGTTTATGTGAAAAGTAGCGACTACTTTCTTTGCCGCGTCGTACGATACGAACTTGGAAGCCAAAGGCATCAGGTTGAGTAATATGTTTATGTTTTATCATTGTTATCTCTTTTTTATTTTTTAATAAAAATAAAAAATGCTATAAATTAATATCTAAGTAGCTTATTGCTGTGTTAACCTACTGCAGTTCTATGTGGCTGACAATCAAAACCGCTTTTATCCTAAAAAGAATTATTTATACTCTTATAAAATAATAGTGTTGAGATTGATCGGTAGGGAAGTTTAATTTTTCCAGTATACGCGTGCCACTTACAGAAGCTACTCGTACTCACAGCCTTACTGAACTAAGATACTAAGCGATTTTTTATTATTATTAATGGGCTAAATATTATCTCAGCATTTGTAATGATACCCTACCTTTTATCAAAAAGACAGGAATTGCTTCACAAAAAATCATAATTCTTCATAATGAAGGCATCATTATATGTTTAGGAAGATATGTTTTTTGTCTTATATAAATGTCTTGTCATTAAATCCTCTTAAAAACAATCAAAAGCTAGCGCATTATTGAACTCTCGCATTTTAAGCAACGTACTTTTAAGAAAAACCCAGCATTTTAGTGTAGAATTCTCCTACTTGCCTTAGATAGTCAGTATTATTAAGGTTTTTTATTATTCAAAGTAGCAAATTTAGGAGACACAGATGAGTGTATTAGTCGGTAAGCAAGCACCAGATTTTACGGTTCCTGCCGTTTTAGGTAATGGCGAAATTGTTGATTCTTTCAGTTTTTCGGATGCAACAAAAGGAAAATATGCAGTAGTGGTATTTTACCCACTAGATTTTACGTTTGTTTGCCCTAGTGAGTTGATTGCATTAGATAAAAGAATGGATGAATTTACCAATCGTGGTGTTGAAGTGATCGCTGTTTCAATTGATTCACATTTCACTCACAATGCTTGGAGAAATACGGCAATCAATGACGGCGGTATCGGTCAAGTTCGTTATACAATGGCGGCAGATATGGCGCATACGATTGTTAAAGATTACGATGTGGAAGCAGAAGCACCCGCAGTTGCTTACCGTGGTAGCTTTTTAATTGATAAAGAAGGTATGGTGCGTCACCAAGTCGTTAATGACCTACCTTTAGGGCGTAACATTGATGATATGTTACGTATGGTCGATGCGCTACAATTCCATGAAGAGCACGGTGAAGTTTGCCCAGCTGGCTGGAATAAAGGCGATAAAGGTATGGATGCATCACCTGCAGGTGTTGCCGCTTACTTAAGCGAAAATTCTGACAAGCTATAACTTAGTTTGATTCAGTAAAAAGGCGGGCTATTGAAAAATAGCCCGCCTTTTTTATGCTTGCTAAAAATATCCAATACTTTAAAGGCTGTCTTTTTTCGCAATGATCCTTAACAGCTGTGTACGAGTAAAGTAAACAACGATACAAGCCGTAAAAATAGAAATAAATGTTTCGCCGATCAATAGCATGGAAAGGGCAAAGCCTAAGACATAGCCCACAAAACCAATAATCGCCCATCTAATACCATTTTCTCCGTGCTTTTTTCCCGTTTGATAAAAGATAACAATGGTTGCAATAGCCGCTAGTTTGATTAAAATTAACATGGTTTATTCCTATTTTTATGGGTTAATTATTCTTTTCTAGGATGATAGCTACAAATTTTATCATATAGTTTAGACAATGCTTGCGCTTTTATAATGAACACTCAGCGTATCAAAATACCTTATTTTATCTAGGATTTATTATGATGGGGTTTGAGCTGCAAGAAAATAACTCACTTATGTTGCAAGGAGATACTCGTGAATAAGTTCGCTAAAATTATTTTAATCTTTTGTTCTTCATTATTACTACTTTTAATCGCGGCTATCGTCATTATTCCTCTTGTCGTGGATTTAAATGACTATAAACCAGAAATAGAAGCCGCTGTTAAAGATAAGCTAGGGCGCACTTTGAGTATAGAGGGTGATTTAGAGGTCTCTGTTTTTCCTTGGCTAGGCATTAGCACCGGCTCACTGCGTTTAGAGAATGCCACTGAATTTAATGATCAAGATTTTGCACGGCTTGCTGAAGCGGATATTAAAGTAAAATTAATGCCACTTTTTTCCAAGAAAATTGAAGTTAAAACCGTGGTATTAAAAGGTTTAGAGCTATATTTAGCTAAAAACAAGCAAGGCATGCAAAACTGGGATGATTTAGTTAAAGCAAAAGAATCCTCTGACAAATCGTCTCAAGACAAAAATAATGCAGGTGAAAAGGAAGCGCTTCCTGCATGGCTGGATATTAATAGCTACCAGCTTAGCTTAAGCGGTGTAAAGTTAGAAAATTCTCTGCTCAGTTGGGATAATCAAAAAGCGAATCAGCAGACCCAGATTACAAATTTAAATTTAAGCACTGGAACACTTGCCTTTGATACGCCTGTAGAACTTAAGCTCTCCTTTTTGCTCAGTACTGCAACAATGAGCGACCAACTCAGTTTGAGTACACATGCTATTGTAAGTGATAGTTTTAAGCAAATTCAGCTACAAAACTTTCAGCTAGACTCCGTTATCAAAGGAGATACTATCCCTAGTGGTACCATAGAAGCACAACTTGCAACTGAAATAGCCTTAGACTTAGATCAGCAAACAGTCACCTTAAGGCAAGTACAGCTGAACTCTAATTTAATCAATTTGACGGGCGAACTTAGCGCAAGCCAACTGGATACCGATTTGCAATATCAAGGGAAAATTCAGTTAGCAACATTTAACCCTAAAACATTGATGCAACAATTGCAGATGGACGCGCTTGAAACGATGGATCCGCAAGCACTGCAAAAGCTAGCAATGAATTTTGACCTGCATGGAACTAGCGATGCCTTAGAACTGAAGCATTTAAATATTCGCCTAGATGAGACACAGCTAAACGGCGAACTAGCCGTTAAACAGTTTAAAAATCCAGCCATTCGTTTTCAATTAAATGCGGATAAACTTGATTTAGACCGCTACCTTGCCCCAGAAAAGCCAGTGGTAACGGCAACAGTCAAAAAGGCGGCAGATAACCATGCAAAAAATATCAAAACCAGGAAAACCGACCCTGCAGCCTCTGCGTCTAAAGCGAAAATCTCAGTGACAGATGAGCCCGAATTATTACCACTGGAACTGATACGCTCACTGAATGTATCAGGCAATCTAAAGATAGATCAATTAAAAGCGGCAAAATTAAAAATGCGCGGTGTTAGGCTAGAATTAACGGTAAAAGACGGAGTTTTACAGACAAAACACCAAGTAAAAAAGCTTTATAAGGGGAGCTATAAAGGCAAAATTCGTATTAATGCGACTCAAAAAACACCGACTATCCGCTTAGATGAAAAACTAAAAAACATTCAGTTAGAGCCTTTTTTAAAAGATTTTAAATCAACCCACAATGCAAAATTTAAAGGCAGGGCAACGATTAGGGCTAAGCTGAATGCAAAAGGCAATACCCATGCACTGCTGCTGTCCTCTTTAGGCGGCAAGCTGGATTTAGATTTACGTAACGGAGCGATCCGAGACTTTAATTTTCAGCAAATTATTGATGTCGGTAAGTTGCTGCTTAAAGGCAAGCAAATGCAACAAGACTATAGCAATGAACAAACACTATTTTCTAAAATACGCGCCGAGTCTACTATTAAGCGAGGCGTGGTGACAACGCCCAATTTACTGGCAAAATCTTCCACAGTTGAAGTCACAGGGAAAGGCACGACAAACCTTGTGACTGAAAAAGTAAATTATCATTTAGTGGCAAAAATAAAATCTGCATCCAGTAAGAAAGGAAAATCATTAATAGGTCGCCCGATTGCTGTGAAGGTAACAGGGGACTTATCTGACCCTCGCTATAAGGTCGATGTGGCTTCAGTAAAAGCAATGCTAACGGAAAAAGAAAAGAGAAAAGTGGAGAAATTTGTCAATAAGAACCAAAAGAAAATAGAAAAAGCGATTGGTAAAGAAGGTAGTAAAGCGGTTAATAAATGGTTAAAAAAATTATTTTAAAATGAACCCTGAAAAATTTCAACAGCAATTATTAGGCTGGTTTGACCAGTCTGGACGTAAAGATTTACCTTGGCAACACCCAGCCACAGCGTATCGAGTTTGGGTGTCTGAAATCATGTTACAACAAACCCAAGTTGTCACCGTGATCCCCTATTTTAATCGCTTTATGCAGCAATACCCTGATATACAAAGCCTAGCAAACGCGCCTTTAGATGAGGTATTAAGTTTATGGGCGGGCTTGGGTTATTATGCACGCGCTAGAAATTTGCATAAAACAGCGGGTATTATCAATCAGCAAGCCTCTTTTCCAGATACTTTAGACGCATTAGTGGCTTTAGCAGGTATTGGTCGCTCCACCGCAGGGGCTATTCTAAGTATTGCCTTTCATAAAAGTACGGCTATCTTAGATGGTAATGTACGCCGCGTTTTAGCACGCTATCAAGCGATTTATGGCTGGACGGCAAGCCCTGCGGTGAGTAAGCAACTTTGGCTAGTTAGCGAAAAGTATACCCCCGTTGAGCGTGTCGCCGACTATACACAGGCAATCATGGATTTAGGCGCAACTGTTTGTACACGCTCTAAGCCGCAATGTACTGAGTGCCCTTTGCAATCTGATTGCCTCGCTTTACAACAAAAATGTGTGGCAGAATTACCCACGCCTAAACCGCGTAAAAAAATCCCCACTAAGCACAGTGTGTTTGTGATTGCCATTGATAAAGAACAGCACTTTTTTTTGGAAAAAAGAGCACCCACAGGCATTTGGGGAGGGCTATGGAGTCTGCCTGAATTGGAGGCAGAAGCAGGCATAGAGGCATGGCTACAGGAAAATTCTATGACTTTGCTTAAGCAGCAAGCTTTGCCACTAAGGCGGCATACTTTCTCGCATTACCACCTAGATTATCAACCTATTTTAATCCATATTGATAAGCTTATAAATAATGTGCTAGAAGCAGAAAACAGACTCTGGTATAACCATACGCAAACACAAAACATTGCGCTACCTGCGCCTGTTAAACAACTATTTGATGACATCATTAAACACTAAAAGAGGAATACAATGGCAAGATTAGTAAACTGTGCAAAATTAGGCGAACAAGCAGAAGGGCTGGAATCAGCTCCTTTCCCCGGGCCTAAAGGACAATATATTTATGATAATATCTCCCAAAAAGTATGGCAAGAATGGTTAAGTATGCAAACCATGTTGATTAATGAAAATCACTTAGCGAGCTTTGAGCCTAAGGCAAAAAAGCTGATTGAAGATGAGAGAGAGAAATTTCTCTTTGGCACAGGGTTTCAAATGCCAGAAGGCTATGTGCCCCCTGTAAAATAGAAGCAGTAGGCTTTTTTCAATATTTAAACGAAACGGGGTATTCACTCCGTTTCAAGCGTTTATAGAGAGTTTGGAATCGAGACAATAATACCAACCCCAATATATTCAAATACAATTTCGTCATCCTATGCTTAGCGTAGACTCTCAATAAAACTTGTGCCCACGCTAGCCTCACGGCAATTAAGTTAAGGAAAAGCATAGGATGTGCTGAGGCACGAAGCGCATCTTTTAGGCACTTGATGCCCTGTCAATTTGTAGTCACCTCATTTAAAAGAAGCTCACCTAGTTTGAAGTAAAATACAAAACAAGTCATAATGACCTAGTCAATATCATCAGGAGTCTATTATGTCAGCCACGCCCATTTCTGTCGCCAAAGCAAAATCGCATATTTCAGAACTTATTGCTAAAAGTCAATACTCACACGAACGCTTTATTATCACTAAACGAGACAAGCCCGTTGCTGCATTAGTCAGTTTAGATGACTTAAAAATACTAGAGCAACATGAAGAAAAGCAAGGCTTAGCAGCAATAGCAGGAAAATGGCAAGGCTTTGAAGAAGTTGCAGATGCAATGGGAGAGATAGAAAGCTTACGCAAAAATGCAGGGAAAGCGCGTGATGTTTCTCTTTGATACAGATACGATTACGAATATTGTTAAACCGAGACCCTCACAAAACCTGTTAGCCAAATTAGCAGGTATAGAAAAAGAGCAACAATATATTTCCACCATCACAATTTCTGAAATTGTTTATGGCGCAGAAAAAAGTCAACGCCCTGAATACCATCTACATAATTTAGAGGCCATTTTATTACCCGCCGTTAATATAGTCGGTTTTGATAGTAAAGCCGCTTATATTTGTGGTCAAATTCGTGCCGAATTGGAAAAGCGCGGTACACCGCTAAACCTAGCAGATCTTGAAATTGCCTCAATTGCCATTGCGAATGATTTAACGTTAATTACCAATAATATACGTCATTTTAAGCGCATACCTTTGCTGAAATTTGAAAACTGGTTGTAAAGAATACATAAGAAAAACAACCCTATAATGGATAAACAATGTCTACAAAAGAGCCGAAAATAGAAAAGGACTTTATCGCTAAGCTGCAAACATTAAAATATACCTATCGCCCCGATATTCGTGATAACCAAACCTTAGAGCAAAATTTCCGCGAGAAATTCCAAGCACTCAATAGGGTAACGCTAACAGATCATGAATTCGCTAGATTACTAGAGCAAATCATCAGCCCCCATGTTTTTACAAGCTCCAAACGCTTACGAGAAATCAATAGCTTTGAGCGCGACGACGGCACGCCGCTACACTATACGCTGATTAATATTAAAGACTGGTGCAAAAACAGCTTTGAAGTCATCAGCCAGCTCAAAATAAACACCCATAACAGCAATCATCGTTATGATGTGATACTGCTGTTAAACGGTCTGCCCTTAGTGCAAGATGAATTTAGCGATGCGTTTTTATCTAAATGTAAATTAGCTCAGACGATAAATCGTTATATGGTGCTGGTGCAAAGTGAAGCTAAATTGAGGATGATGCGACCGTATCAGATTTATGCGGTTGAAGCCATAATAGAATGCATAGACGACAACCGAGGCAATGGCTACATTTGGCACACGACAGGCAGTGGTAAAACCCTCACCTCTTTTAAAGCCTCCACCCTACTTAACCATTAAAAAAGTGCTTTTTGTGGTGGATAGAAAAGACCTAGATCGTCAAACACGCGAAGAATTTAATAAGTTTCAAGAAAAATGCGTGGAAGAAAACACCAACACCTATACGCTGGTTCAGCGATTACTCTCAACAGATTATGCTGATAAAGTGATTGTCACCACCATTCAAAAATTAGGGCTTGCGCTTGATAGCATGAATAAAAATAACTACAAAGAAAAACTAGCCCCCCTTGCCCATGAGCGCATTGTTTTTATTTTTGATGAGTGTCACCGTTCCCAGTTTGGCAAAAATCATACGGCGATCAAAACCTTTTTTCCTAACTCGCAATTGTTTGGTTTTACAGGCACGCCGATATTTGAACAAAATGCTCAAAGCCTAATGATAGAAGAAGAGGTCGCCAGCCTTAAAACCATCAAAGATATTTTTGAAAAAGAGCTACATAACTACACCATCACCCACGCCATAGAAGACGGCAATGTATTACGCTTTCATATTGATTATTTTAAACCTGAGAGTGAAGAGATACAAAAAGCAGAGACCTTAAAAAAAGCCATCGTCACCGCCATCCTTGCCAAACATGACAAAACCACTGCCGATAAAAAATTTAATGCCGTATTTACCACTGCCAGCATTAACGACGCGATAGAGACTGTTTAAACAACAAGATCATGGCTTAAATATCACCTGTGTTTTCTCGCCCCCTGCTGAGGGCAACAAAGACGTGGCACAACTACAAGAAGATTTACCCACCGAACGAGAAGACAACAAAATAGAGCCTAATCTTAAAAAAGCCGCACTCAAAGAAATTATTGACGATTATAACCAGCAATTTAGCACTAACCACAGCCTTAATAATTTTGATGTTTATTACCAAGATGTACAAAGCCGTATTAAAAATCAAAAATACCCGAATACCGATTTAGCCCATACGGAAAAAATAGACATCACCATCGTGGTTGATATGCTATTAACAGGCTTTGACAGCAAATTTTTAAACACCCTGTATGTGGATAAAAACCTAAAACACCACGGATTGATTCAAGCCTTCTCACGCACTAACCGCGTATTAAACGATACCAAACCGTATGGCAATATTTTAGATTTTCGTTCCCTGCAAGATGAAGTGGACGAAGCGATTACTCTATTTAGCGGTGAAGATACCAGCACACCTAAAGAAATATGGCTGGTTGATCCTGCACCTAAAACCATCGAAAAGTTTCAAGCGGCTACGCAAAAGTTAGCGCAGTTTATGCAAGCACAAGGCTTAGAGAACAAGCCCGAAGCCATCGCCAACCTTAAAGGCGATATAGCAAGAGCCGAGTTTGCGACCACCTTTAAAGAGATGCAGCGCTTAAAAGTACAACTGGAACAACACACCGATTTAAAACCTGAGCAAGTGGACGCGATAGAAGCGGCAATCCCTAATGATGAGTTCCTAGCCTTTAAATCTATGTATCTTGAAACTGCTAAAAGACTACAAAGCAAAAGAGACAAAGGCGAACCAGTCCCCGACGAAGTCGAACAGTTGGATTTTGAATTTGTGCTGTTTGCCTCGGCATTGATAGATTATGACTATATTATGAGTCTAGTCAGTCAATACGCTTCGGGCAATCCTAAAAAGCAGACGATGAGTAAAGAGCAACTAATAAATATGCTCAAATCACACGCCAATTTATTGGATGAGCAAGAGTAATTAATCGCTTATATCAATAGCCTTGAAGTCGGTAAAGCATTGGATGAAGAAAGTATAAAACAAGGCTACGAAGATTTTAAAGGGGCTAAAAACACCACAGAACTGAATGCCTTAGCTCAAAAAAATAACTTAGAAACCGCAAGACTGCAAAGTTTTGTTGATATTATCTTAGACAGACATATTTTTGATGGCGAACAACTCACCGACTTATTTGCACCTTTAGAACTAGGCTGGAAAGACAGGCGGACTAAAGAGTTAGCCCTAATGGAAGAATTAAGCCCACTGCTTAGAAAAATGGCAGAAGGGCGTGAGTTATCAGGTTTAGAGGCTTATGATGAATAATAATAATATTATTGTTTATGAAAAAAGCAGTATGCAAAAAATGCATATTGCAAATTCTGATAAACCTGTTAGTTTTTATAGGCGACACATTTAACACGGGACAAGCAGGTATTATATTACGTAGGATGGGTAGAGCGTCTTTTTGCGAAACCCATCATTACATGTCGAAAATGATGGGTTTCACTGCGCGCCTAAAAAAACAGGCGCTCCGATCTACCCATCCTACGGGGTATTTTTTCGCAAAAAGATGGATAGATACCTATGAAAATCCATTGCTTAGAAGGGTGGCAGAAGAGCGTGAGCTATCGGGATTGGAAGCTTATGATGGTAAAATTAACTCATTCAAAAAGAAAGGACTTAAGATGTTAGAATTCACTATAAATAATAAAGCTGATTGTATTGATAAGATTCAAAAATCTCTTGAGCAAGGGTTGCAGGAGATTAAAGAAATGCAATCAGGAGAAAGACCAGAACAGGAACTAAAGAGTTTTTTAGATGAGCTATAAATTAGTGCCTGAGTTATCAGGTTTAGAGGCTTATGATGAGTAAGTTAGATATATATAAAGCATCCAATGGATCTATAGAGTTTAAAAGTGGTGAATTAGAAAAAAGTGCAGTTGTTGCAATTTTTGCAACAACTGCTAATGATGGTAAAAGTTATCAGGTTGAATATTACAACCTTGATGTCATTATTTCAATTAGGTATAGAGTAGATTCCAAAGAAGCGACACAATTCAGAATTTGGGCGACAAAGGTTTTAAGCGAATATATCTATCATGGATATGCAATCAATAGCGCTAAAATAACCCTAAAAACCTCAAATAACTACCACGATAGGTTTTTGATTATAGATAAAACAGAGGCTTATCATATCGGTGCAAGTTTGAAAGACTTAGGTAAAAAGGTCTTTGCTTTTAGTCAAATTGATATTCAGATGTTGAGGTTTGGTGATGAATAAGTTAGTGCCTGAGTTACGGTTTAAGGAGTTTAGTGGGGAGTGGGAGGAGAAAGAACTTATTGATATTTGTAAAATGCAGGCAGGAAAATTTGTACAGGCATCAGAAATATACAATAATTTCTCGGAAAGTCTTAACCCATGCTTTGGAGGGAATGGATTACGTGGTTATACAAAAAGCTATACACATATTGGAAATTATCCGCTTATAGGGAGACAAGGTGAGCTTTGCGGAAATATTAAATTTGCTATTGGGCAATTTCATGCAACAGAACATGCAGTTGTTTCAGAACCAATAGGAAAAACTAACAGGTTATACTTATATTATTTACTAATAACTTTAAAATTAAATCAATATGCAACAGGTCAAGCCCAGCCAGGTTTGTCGGTAAAGGTTTTAGAAAAAGTAAAAGCCAGTGCCCCATCTGATGAAAAAGAACAACAAAAAATCGCCACTTGCCTCACCTCTCTTGACTCCCTAATAGCAGCCACCTACAAAAAAGAAGCCGCTCTTAAACAACATAAAAAAGGCTTAATGCAACAGCTATTTATCAGTGGAGAGGCGCAATGCGATTAAGCTCTAAAGAGGTAGAAGCGATTATAACAAGCTTTAAAGAAGTCTTTAAAGAGGGAAAAATCACTCTCTTTGGCTCTCGTGTTGATGATGCGCTAAAAGGGGGCGATATAGATTTATATATCGAGTGCGATGCTCAAGAGAATCTAGTGGAGAAAAAGATAGATTTTTTAGTCTCACTGAAGCGAAAAATAGGCGAGCAAAAGATAGATGTGCTTATTTCACGCGATAAAAATCGAGCCATAGAACAAGAGGCTTTAAACAAAGGGATAGAGTTGAACTCTAGGCGATTAAAAATCCAAAAATACATTAATGAGTGTCGAAAACATAAAATTAGAATAGAAAAATCTTATACAAAACTCGAAAAAGTATTCCCCCTTTCAGCACTAAGATATGAATATTTAAGCGATGAAGAGATAGAAACAATAGATAGTTATCTTTTCAGATTCACCAAACTTCAAGAGACTTTGGGCAATCAGCTTTTTCGGTTTATTGTTTCTGAGTATGTAGAAAATATCGAACAGCTAACTTTTTTAGATAGGCTGAATCAATTAGAAAAAATAGAGATATTAGAGAGTGTCAATAGTTGGAAAACATTGATTGATATTAGAAACACTCTATTACATCAATACGATGACGACCCACAAGAGATGGCAGCAACCTTAAATAATATGTTTGCCTATAAAGCTGAACTTTTAACTCTCTTTGATAGAGTTGATGATTTTTATAAAGGGAGATAACGCTATGATAAAAGAGGTATTTAAGGTTTGTGATCAGATGATGAAAAGTTGCGACATTGACCATAATGAACTACAGGCACAAGATATTAATAGTGATTTTTTTGATGACTATACGAATACGAGATTGGTCAATAGCTTTTTATTTAATTTTGCAAAACTTCAAGATAAAATCGGGGCTAAACTCTTTAGGCAGGTTTTATATGATTTAAAAGAGATTGATAACCCTAATCTATCAATGATAGATATTTTAAATCTTTTAGAAAAACTTGAAATTATTGAAGATGTAAAAGATTGGGATAGTTTAAGAGCGATTAGGAATGCTTTAGCGCATGAATATCCTTTTGATATAGATGAAAGAATTACAAATATCGAAATAGCAATAGATAGATATTTGATACTCAAAAAAATATATCAAGGTGTGGTGAGTTTCTATTATAGTAAGGTGACAACATGAGCGATGAACAACAAAAAGAATTAGGCAAAATCCTGTGGGCAATCGCTGATGACCTGCGCGGGGCAATGAATGCAGATGATTTTAGGGATTATATGCTGTCATTTTTATTTTTGCGTTACCTCTCTGATAATTATGAAACAGCGGTTAAAAAAGAGCTGGGCAATGATTACCCAGAGATTAACGAGGATAAACAAACGCCTTTGGCTATCTGGTATGAGGCGAATCAAGCAGATATTAAGCCCTTTGAAGAGCAGATGCGTAAAAAAAGTGCATTATGTCATCGAGCCTCATTATCTGTGGAATGCTATCGCTGAACTAGCGCGCACACAAAGCGATGAACTGCACAAAACCCTAGAAGCTGCCTTTAAATATATAGAGAAGGAGTCTTTTTCTACCGCGTTTGATGGGCTGTTTTCAGAAATTAACCTCAATTCTGAAAAACTGGGCAAAAACTATTCGGCACGTAATGAGAAGCTTTGTAAAATCATCACTAAAATCGCGGAAGGCATTGCTGAGTTTTCCAATGATAGCGATGTGTTGGGCGATGCGTATGAGTATCTTATCGGGCAGTTTGCCGCAGGTGGGGGCAAAAAAGCGGGGGAATTTTATACCCCACAACAAGCGTCTACGATACTGTCTAAAATTGTCAGTCTTGATAGCCAAGACCCCAGTACAGGCAAAAAGAAAAAGCTCAACCGTGTATTTGACTTTGCGTGTGGATCGGGTTCACTGCTGTTAAATGTCAGAAAGCAGATGGGTAAGCACGGTGTGGGTAAAATCTACGGGCAAGAGAAAAACATCACGACCTTTAACCTTGCGCGTATGAATATGCTCTTACACGGGGTGAAAGATAATGAATTTGAGATACATCACGGGGATTCACTGACCAATGAATGGGAGATTTTAGCGGAAGAAAACCCTGCTAAAAAAATACATTTTGATGCGATTGTAGCGAATCCGCCTTTTTCACTGCGTTATGAGCCAAACGATGAATTAGCCAAGGATTTTAGATTTAAAAATCATGGATTAGCGCCTAAAAGTGCCGCTGATTTTGCTTTTCTATTGCATGGCTTTCACTTTTTAGATAAACAGGGAACAATGGCAATCATCCTGCCCCATGGGGTTTTATTTAGAGGCGGCGCAGAGGCAAAGATACGCACGAAACTGCTGCAAGATGGGCATATAGACACGGTGATAGGTCTACCGTCTAAGCTGTTTTTCTCGACGGGAATCCCTGTGTGTATTTTGGTGCTTAAAAAGTGCAAAAAGAGTGATGATGTGCTGTTTATTAATGCCAGTGAGCATTTTGAAAAGGGTAAAAAACAAAATCATTTAAGAGATGCCGATATAGATAAGGTAATCAACACTTATCAACATAGAACAGCAGAAGAGCGATATTCTCGTGCGGTCTCACTGGAAGAGATAGAAAGCAATGATTTTAATTTAAATATTTCCAGATATGTCAGCACCGCAATACCAGAGCCTATCATTGATTTAGAGGCAGTGCATGGTGAGCTGGTAGCCTTAGAAAAAGAGATTGAACAGTGCCAAGATGAGCATAATGGCTATTTAGAAGAATTAGGGCTTAAGTTGTTAGTCTAGGGAGTATACAAAGCGTTACAGCGTAGGCTGGGTTGGATTTTTTTGCGTCGCAATAAAATCGTAACCCAGCAATGATGACTTATTAAGTCATTGATTGTTAATATTTAAAACTACGGTACTGCTGGAAAATTCACCCAAAACGTGTTTTGGACTTCAGTTTTTGGCTGCAAATTTAAACGTGCACTTAGTGCGCCACCTTAAATTTTGTTGCCACTTGTCGAAAAACGTTATTAAAAACCTTGTAATTTATATCTGCCTCTTCAAGCACATCCGAGATCTCTTGAAGAGGCTTTCTATATCCCTGCGCTCCCGACCAGTGAGCAAGTGGGTTTCTATTTGGGTTGCTATTAGTTTGAACAGACGATGTCGCGCCTAGTGAAGCAAAAGTCGCTTCTTGAATAATACCTGCACACTGCAAATAATTACCGACATGAATTAAACGACGCATAAACTCGAACACCTCCCCCCCTTGCTGGCTGGCAACCTTCCATTTTTTATCAGCATCATCTTTTATTTGCTTTAAATTTTCAGATAGCTTAACCATTTCCTTATTCAGAGATTCGTTGCTCCCATTACTTTCATCCCAAGCAATCATCATTGCTATCACCTGCCACTCTCCGTTAATTTCATTAGTGAGTGGGGCTAACAACCGCTGATGCCCCTCCCAAAACACATTAAACTTCTGATGAGCTTGTGATAATTTATGCCCCATTTGTTCATATTGAGAGCCTGCATGCTTCATAAGGTAAACTGCCGCATTTGCTGCATCTTGTAAATGCTCCTTATTGCCCCATATATTCAACTCAGGCTCATCATCGTCTATTAGAGTCCAGACAAAAGGTCGCAGCTTACTATGCGCGTGATCACGATTAGAATATACCGTTTTCACTATACCTGCTATAGCCACAACCCCCAGAGAAATCGCTACTTGCGGACCACCTACTGCAACAACAAATGCTGACGTATTGCCTGCTAATACAGTGATAGAGGTTCCCATAGCAAGCAACCCTGTAGACGTTGCCGTCTGATCAACTAGGTTAAATGCTGTTCCCCCCCTATTCCCCCTCTTCAATGCCCTCATAGGGTGCTGCGATTTACCCCAATCACGCATAGAATGTCTTACTCGCCGTTTTTTTGTTATCCGTACACCACTCAGATCCTTATAATCACTAAATATATTGCTCATATTTATATCCTGTCTAAATCCCTACAATTCTTTATCTTAACCCCTATCTACTTTGAAAACTATATTATCCTTAAGGTAGTCAGGGTATTTATCCCGTTTCAGGCGTTTCAAATTAAAGTTTATAATTTTGTATAGGCTAAACGTTACGGACGAGGTGAATACCTCGCCCCAGCTCAGGTTGGTATAAGCTCTCATCATTGCTTAAAAACTAGCTTCGTCTCTGCCTTCTCCAACCAAACTTCAACTGCCTGCTTTAAGTTCGCTCTATCTACCCCACTAAAGCGTGGCTCATCAAAGCGATAACGATAATGTAACTGAGCGATTGCCTTTAACTCAGGCACATCAATACGCTCTAACCAAGCCCTTATTGATTCATTATTTAAACGTGCCTTTTCCGTTTTAGCAAAAGTCTTTTCGATTAAAAAAAACTCTGAATCCAAGCCTGGATACATAGCGATATAGGACGAGTCTTTTTTCTTATTAAGCTTGATTAAATCACGCCGTGAAATAATCAAACGCCAGATTAGAATAAGCACTAATATCAAGCCTATACTCATCCATAGTCGCTGCTCGCCTACCTCATCTTCAGCCATCGCTAAGTCATAACGCCATTGTTTATAAATGAAATACAGGTGAGAAAAGAAATCATACAGCGGCTGTAATTCATCCGCTTGCTGGTCTTCCATTGCTAGCCAATTTGCTGGGGTAGAGTCCACCGCCTGCCAATAGCCCTCAATTTGCGCGATTGCCCAAGCATGTGCATGACGACGACGTACAATATAAAGCTGCTGACTGGTGTTATATTCCTGCATCGCATAGCCATTTGCTAAACGCGCGGGAATACCATAACTGCGTAATAAAAAGACGCTGGCAACAGCAAAATATTCACAGTGCCCTGCTTTACGCTTAAGCACAAAGTCTTGTAAGGCCTTATCGGGATCCGATTCTTTACCTAAGAATAAACTATAGTAATACTGCGTATGAAAATAATGCTCTATCGCGCTGGCTATCGCACTTGGAGACTGCCCTTCTAATTTCAAGGCTTGCTTAATAGTCTCAATCCAAGGCTGGTGCTGCTTGGGAATTTGTAGATCAAACTCATGGCTAGGATTGATTTGTAAGCCTGTGTAGTTCACCTGATAGCTGATAAAATCGGGAGCTTCCGTTAATTTCACCGCACCTAAAGGCGTATATTGTAAGGTCGCACCTTCTAAACCTATAATCTCAGTGGTTCCCGCTGGCAGCGCAAGCAATGTACTTTGCTTGAGTGACTGAAAAACTTCTAAAGACTTAATCGGGCTAGAGGTCTGTGCTAAATAATTAGGTGCTTGCTCATTAAATACGCGTAAGGTTGCTAGCCATGAAGCACCTAGATAACGGTCATAACTTGCTTGCATCAGCAATTGCGCTTCATCCGATTTAACCCGAAATTCAATTTTATCTGATAATTTAAGTTCCCCTATATCACCAATAGAAGTCATGCTTTTAAAAGGATCAGTTTGCCAGTTAACCATCCACTCAATAATTTGTTCGGTCAGTACACCGTGCACTTGGCGCACACCTTGCTGCCCCCAGTAAGACAATCCCGCCGCTAAGCTTATGAGCATCAGCCAAACGAGAGCTGGGCTATTTTTTGAGCGCTCTGACCACAACATTAAGCTAAAGCCTAAAATACTGAGTATAAAATAATTTAAAGAAACTTCTTTGACTAAACCTGCTGCTAACCAGCAAATCGCTGCATAGGGCAGTGTAAAGTCTAAAGTCTTTAAACGCTCTCTTTTACGCTTAGAATAAAACAGTGTTCCCATCGGTAGTAATTGCTGCACACTATAGTGCTGCGCCAGCAATAAGGGGAGAAAGAAAATCGGCAACCATTCTAAGACAATAAAGACAGGGCGTTGTACGCTTTCGGTGACAGAAAAAAAGACCAGCACGCCAATAAATAAGACCGTGACAAAGTCCCCAATACGATAAAATTGCTCAACTTTTAGCTGCCAGCGCCATGATGTCGTCGAGCTTACCGCAATTAAAATCATAATGACGCAAGCGATAACCCAGTGCTCACTTAGCCAGCCCCAGGCGAGTATGGACAATAAGCAAACGATCATATCGCCGCCAAGTCTGCTGCAATTTGCAGGCTATTGATAAGGTAAAAATGCGTAGGTTGATTCTCTAAGTCTTGCTTAATAAGCTGCCCTTCATGGGCTAAAAAAACCGCCAAAGGGATGCCCTGCGTAAGTATGGATTTGACCAGCTCTTGGCGCTGCGCATCCCAATCGAGTAACACCAGAAAAAGACTACTGCACTGTGCGGCGTGAGCATTAACGGCATGTTGTAAGCGAATAAATGAGCCAGTTTCACTAGGTTGTACAGCAGCAAGTACCTCCTGTAAATGTGGCATGTGATCGACTCCACGCCCCGTAGTGAATTGGTATGTTTGATGACCGACAAACATAAGGTCTAATAAAGCATCATTGGGCTGCTTATTGATCGCAAGGGATGCCGCAACAGAGACAGCGGCTTCAAAAACATCACGGCTTACCATCCCTAATTCTGTATCTAGTATAAGCGCGCGACGTACAAAAAATTCATCTTGATATTCTTTAACAATCAGCTTGTTATGCCGTGCAAGGCTTTTCCAATGTATACGGTTAATCGCATCGCCATGACGATAATCTCTTAAAGCCATAAATTCCGTAGAGTCACCCACAGAATTAGCTAAACTAACCCCGCCTTGTTGATAGTTACGCTGTGCTGATAAATGCAAAGGGGCAATAGGATAGCGCTTGGGCAAAATAAGACAACTTTGCCTGTTTTCAACAAAATAAAAGCGTTTGAATAAGCCAAATATATCGGGCTTAGCAATATAGGCTCCCGTAAATACCAACTTACCTCGGCGTATGGGCATACAACTGACTGTTATTTGCTCTGTGTATTGAGTTGATAAAAAAGCAATGTCTTGCTCATTAAGATAAGCGCCGTTACGAAAACGCAGATAACGCAGCCATAAACGAAAGCTAATGCTGCGTTTATACCAAGGTCTATGTTGCCGCTGATAGTGTTCAGCAAGTTCTTGGTAGTTAGGGAAAATTTCGTTTAACTGCTCGCTATACACTAAATGATGATAATTTTTAGCACTGGTATTGCTCACTGAGACTTTATAAGTAAGTAGCTCATCAACCGTAGCATAACGCGGCAAGTGGCGCTGTACCGTAGCACTAAAGCGATTAAAAAGACTTGCTAAGAGCGCAAAGCAAAAGATAATGCTCAAAAAAACAAACAACTGATAAGTGTTACTCGAACGAGTATCCACACCAAACACGCCCGCCATCATCCAAACAATCAGGCATAAATGCCCCATACGAGTGAAATGCACTCGCATCCAGCGACTATAGCGATAAATCTTTTGGAAGCGGCGTAAGACAAAATTGCTGAGCATAGCTTAAACGGGAACCGTTATTTTTTGAACAATATCATGTACTAATGATTTCGCATCTATGCCTGAAAAAGTACTTTGTGAATCCAAGCCTAAGCGATGCGCTATCACAGGAACCGCGAGCTCTTGAATCACATCGGGAGTAACAAAATCACTGCCGTCAATTAAAGCCAAAGCTTGAGCGCATTTCATTAAGGCTAGAGAGGCACGCGGGCTTGCACCCAGTTTTACCTCAGGAATATTGCGTGTTTCGGCAACAATGGCCACAATATAGTGCTGTAATTCGGTACTGATGCGGACTTGTTTGACCTGTTCTTGTAGTTGACATAATTCTGCTAAAGAAATACACGGCTGTAAAGAGTCAATCGCTAGTTTCTGACTTTGGCTTTGTAATATCGCCACTTCTTGTTCAGCAGTGACATAACCCAAACTAAATTTAAGTGCGAAGCGGTCTAACTGCGCTTCAGGCAAAGGGTAAGTACCATGAAACTCAACTGGGTTTTGGGTCGCTATCACAAAAAAAGGCGCTTGTAGTACACGAATTTTGCGGTCTATACTGACTTGGTTTTCAGCCATCGCTTCTAATAGTGCCGATTGAGTACGGGGCGATGCGCGGTTAATTTCATCTGCGAGTAAAATATGGCAGAAAATAGGCCCTTTTTCAAAGCGAAAACTTTGCGTTTGTTGATCAAAAATTGACAGCCCTAAAATATCTGAAGGCAATAAATCGGGGGTAAATTGAATGCGCTGAAAATCGGCATGACAAGATAAGGCGAGAGCCTTTGCCAGCGTGGTTTTACCTGTGCCGGGTACATCCTCTAATAAAACATGCCCCGCGGAACTAAAAGCAGCCAAGAGCCACTGTAAATTACGCTGCTGTCCGACCATCACCTGATTTAAATTTGTCTGTAATTTAGCAATCGTGGTGCGTGCTTGTTCAAATGAGTGTTGGGGGGCTGTCATAAGTACCATTAGCGGCTAACAAAAAATTTAAATCATTGTAGCAAGGATAAAGCCTACAGAGTACTAGAAAAGCTGTGCTATTATTTCCCCTATCTTTTATTTTGCTTAGCTTTATGGGCGAGGGTATCAATAGCGATATAAAGTAGCATGCAAATAGCGAGGAGCAAATTATGTTTATTTTTCCCGAATTTGGGCGTATGGTCATCGTCGGTCTGATGATACTGATCCCCACTTGTGTCATTTATCAAAAAGCAGGTTTTCATCCTGCATGGGGCTTATTGGTCTTTTTACCAGGGCTAGGCTTATTATTAATTTTTTTACAGCTAGCGCTACTGCCGTGGCCAAATGCTAAAATTGAGGAGGAAAAGTAATGGAATATGTGCTGATTTTCTTTTTTATGTTATTTACTTTGTGGCTAGGGAGTCGCATTGTAGAAAAAGCAGGCTATCCTAAAATCTTGGTTCTATGCCTATTAATCCCACTCTTAAATATTATTTTGATTTGGTTCTTTGCATTTAGCAAATGGCCGAATTTAAAAGCCGATTTTAAACAAATTTCTTAACTTATTGACTCATACTTATAATAAAAAACATGTCAAAAAAAACCAGATCAAGTAGCCGAGCGCAATCTAATATGAGCAGTTACTCACGCAGCGCAGACGAGTCTTACGAGTTGACCAGTGAGCCTATTTTAGATCAACGCTTTCGTAACCTTCCACTGGCAATACAAAATGAATTTAATCAGCTTTCTGAAACGGCAGAAACGAACGGTGCAGCGGCCATTCCACGCTTATTAGAATTGCTAGAAAAATACCCTCTGCCATTAATTTATAGCTGTTTAGCAATCGCTTATGGGCGTGTGGATGCAGAAAAACAGAAACAGATTATTCGTGAAAATTATCAGAAAAACCCTAAAAACTTATTTGCCCGCTGTAATTATGCACGGCTCTGTTTAGCCGAAGATAATTTAGCGGAAATTCCGTTAATTTTTGATCAGAAATTTGAATTAAAAACGCTGTATCCAAAGCGCAATCAATTTCATGTGACGGAATATACGGCACTGACATCGGTGTTCTGTGAATATTATTTTAAATCAGGCAATAGTGAGCAAGCGGAAGCTTTATATACTCGACTAAAAGAAGCAATGCCTGATTCGGCAGAAACGCTCTTAATGCAAGAGTTATTACACCCTACTTTTTGGCAGAAAGTACAGCAGAAGTATTTTGCATAGAACCAATACACTAAACGTAGGATGGGTAGAGCATCTTTTTGCGAAACCCATCAATATACGCGCAATATTGATGGGTTTCTCTACGCAGCTAAAAAGACAGCTGCTTCGTTCTACCCATCCTACAATCTAATCAAAGAGTTTAGAGTTTTTACTATTACGAAAAATCAACGGTTTTTCATCCGCTGATAAAGCACTCTCACGTGCAGAACCCAAGGCATCTTGAATCACCTGTCTATCGGGCGACTTACTACACACAGGATCGGTTTTATACATATCCCCCGTGAGTAAATAAGCCTGACAGCGACAACCGCCAAAATCTTTATCTTTTTCATCACAGCTTTTGCAAGGCTCTTGCATCCACTCATTGCCACGAAAAAAGTTAAAAGCCTTAGAGTCATGCCAAATTTCAGAAATACTGTGCTCAGTGACACTCGGACATTCTAAACCCGGTAACTCACGTGCAGAATGACAAGGTAGAGCAACGCCATCAGGTGCAATCGTTAAAAAGGTTGTACCCCAGCCATTCATACACGCTTTAGGGCGATTTTCATAAAAATCAGGCACGACATAATAGATTTTCATCTTACCTTCGACCGTTTTCTTAAAGTCTTGGGCTATTTTTTCCGCTTTTTCAAATTGCTCTTGGGTCGGTAGTAATTGGTCACGATTAGCATGTGCCCAACCATAATACTGAGTATTGGCAAGCTCTAAATAATCTGCACCTAGCTCTTCAGCCATGGCTAAAATTTCAGGCATTTGATGAATATTTTCGCGATGAATCACCACGCATAACACCATCGGATAGCCATGTTTTTTAACGAGCCGTGCAACTTCTTGCTTGTGCTCAAAAGATTTAGTGCCTGCAAGATGATCGTTTAAGTCCTTACTACTCGCTTGGATACTGACTTGTATATGATCCAGCCCAGCTTCTTTAAGCTCAATGATTTTTTCTTCATCTAAACCATAGCCTGAAGTAATCAAGTTCGAGTAATAACCTAAATCACGCGCATGCTTGACCAATTCGGGCAAATCAGGACGTGTTAAAGGTTCCCCGCCAGAAAAACCTAGCTGCACTGCGCCCATCTTACGTGCTTGTGACAGTACCTGTTTCCAGTCTTCAGTGCTGATTTCATCGCTGTGCTTTGCATAATCCAAAGGATTAGAGCAATAAGGGCATTGCAGCGGACATTTATAAGTCAGCTCTGCTAATAACCAGCGCGGGGGAGTGATGTTAGTTTTGTTGGATCCAGCCATTATTTAATGCCACGTCTAGGAAGCTAGTAATATCGTTTTTTAAACCCGTTGTTGAGAATTTTTCTTCTAAATCAACAACGATTTGATCTAAGTCGCGCGAACCATCGCAAAGCTTTAAAATTTCAGCCGAGCTTTGGTTCAGTTCAACCATACCTTCAGGGTATAAAATAACGTCTTTTTGTTGCGCCTCTTCCCATTGCAATCGATGCATGGGAGAGAATTGAATTTTTTGATCGGGCTTAATGCTCATGATTTTTTTTAGGATTTTATACAATAATTTTTTTCTAGCGCTGCTATTTTATCAAGTGCGGCTTATTTTTATTGTTTTTATTTTTCTATTTTTTTCTCGATGTCTTGCTGGGCTTGTTATATCTATTGATATACTCATCAATCTAGGTGTTTTTTTACCATCAAAGGGTCAATAATACCTTCATTCTGGTCCCTCACCCATAATGCAAAAGCAGTCATTGCCCAACCACGGGAGGTCATTTCAACATTAAGACAGAAAGCCATAAACCAACCCGCATTAATCGGCCATTCATACCAAAGAAATATGCCTAATAAGACTGAAAGCCCACCGAGTAAAGCCGTTCCTGTTGGGTGAGGTAATTGCAGTGCATACACCAAAGTAATACGCACAATCCCCCGTACCATTAAAAAGGCCGCAATTAAAATACTCAGTCGCTCAGGGTTCCCTGAAATACTGAGTATCACAAATAAGCCGACAATACTATCTAGCACACCGACCTGTAAATTTTGCAACACATCCCGCTGCTCTTTCGCCAAGAAGGCATCCAGACACTCAAGTATGCCCAAGGATAGCACTAACATTCCACTGATAGGTAACCATGAAAAACCTTTCGCTGACAAAACCACAATATCAGGCTTAACTAGAGTCGCAAACGTCATAAAGGCACCTATACATAAGACACAGAGCGAGACAACAATCAAACGCCTCCAGTCCGCTTCAAAGCCCTCAAAGCGTTGCAATTTAGTCAAAATTTTCATCATATTTTTTACCCCTAGCGTATAGAATGTGCCGTCATCATTAAAAAAGCAAGGTTCACGCCCTTGAGACTAGCATAATTAAGCCTGATTCACTGACTAAAAAATACCATTCGGACAAGCAAAGCTCATCAAAAAATATCGGAGAAGCTTTTATAGTATGGGCGGAACTAAAATATTTTATCGTGTCAGAGGGTAAGTCTATGAGTTTAGGCAACAGCGATTGATAAAAAATAAAGGGCTAGCGCGTTTAGAGGAGAATTAGGGTCAGGGTCAGGGTCAGAGTAAGATTAAAAATTAAACCTTACTCTGCCCCTAGGTTTTCATAATTCTATAATAGCCCCCATTTTACTTGTTCAAGAACAGTCGTCGAAGTTCCATTACTCATAATGGCTGATGAACCGACCTATGCAGAGCCGCATGTGGGGAGGGAGAGAAACTCACCCTTACCCGATTAGAATACTTATTTAATTAAAGTAATAGACTCGCTGATATTCCCACTAACACTAAATAAAGTAATAGCTAATGAGTCACCAACTTGTTGAGTGCCGATGAGATCTCCGCTATCCCAGTACTGAGAAAAATCTGTCCCCGAATAAGCATCTCCAGCCACTGAACCATAACTTAAACCAGCCGACAAACCCTCTGCCTCCTCTGAGGATAAACTGCTAGTTCCATTAATTGCCGGATGACCTTTTAATGAGCCAGTAGTCCAGTTCAGTGAAAAGTTTTGTTTTTTAGAAACTAAAGTCCAAACTTCACGATTTTCAACAGTAGAAGCAGGACCTGATAATGTATATTCATTACCAGAGCCATCTTTATATGTACCAGGATTGAAATTTGAAGCTTGATGGACAGTACCAGAAACATCTAATGATGAAATTTTATCAAAAACAACTTCACCATTTTTAACACCTACCTCAAATACCATATCTACATATATGATATTACCATCTATTTTTACAGGAGTTCTCTGAATATTAACTCTAGTACCTGAACCAGATATATGAGAGGATTCAAAAAAAACCTCAATACCTGTTCCTTGGATTTCTTCAGCAAATGTGTTAATTGGATTAATTAGCATACTTGCAGCGATAACTGCTAATGAGTTAATTTTATTCATTTATATTTTCCCTACAGCCCTATTGAAAAGGAATGCTAGATGCTGGCTGTAATTAAACATCTAACAACGTTAAAATCAGCATAGAAATTGTAGAAATTGGGGTCATAGAAATTGCTGCCCCAGATTTTCATTAATATCATAATTCTATAGTAGACCCCGTTTTTTCCTCAGTTTTACCGTTTTAGTTTTTCTTAGCCGATTTAGGCGGCTTTCTTTTGTTCTATATCCCACCCAGGAAAAACAAGTACAGCAGGGCGTACCTGTAATGCTCTTGCTAGAACTTTTGCTCTTTCCACTCCTAAGTTTACTTTATTATATTCAATAGCTGAAAGTGTTTAGTGTAGCCACTTCAGTTTTGCATGGTACGCTTTTCATGTACGCATAAAGAACTCCCTTCATAGAAACTTCAAATTAAACCATTAGCCCCTGCCAAATTCTCGCCACCTGCTCACGCAACTCTACTAACTCATCATTCGCCACTAAGGCTTTATTCCCTTGCAAAGCTTCTTTATGCCCACGGTCACGAAAAATACAATAAGCACGCTTTAGTGTTGTTACCTCTTCTAAACTGAGGAGTTTTTGTTCGCCTAAACTATCCAATAAACTCATATTATCGGTAAATTCAGTCAGTTCAGGGTGTGCTTCAGCATAAGCTAAAATACAGAACTGTACGATAAATTCTATATCAGTAATGCCGCCCACCCCTTGTTTTAAATTAAACCAATCTGCACCGCTTTTATCCAGTGCTGTACGCATTTTCTCGCGCATTTCACGGACTTCTTGTTTTAATTCACTAGTCTCTCGGTGTAAGCTTAAAACTCTTTGACGAATACCTGCGTATTTTTCTTGTGTCGTGCTATCACCTGTCACAAATCGGCCTCGCACTAGGGCTTGATGCTCCCACGTCCATGCTTCTTGTTTAAGGTATTGTTCATAGCTACTTAATGGCGACACTAATAAGCCTGAATCACCGCTAGGGCGTAGGCGCATATCAATTTCATACGCCATGCCTGATAGCAGTTGGGTATTTAATAAACTACGTACACGCTGGCCTAAAGTGGCATAAAATTGTGCGGCACTAATTTGTTTGCGCCCGTCTGTGAGTGCATTATTATCGGCATAATCGTAAACAAAAATTAAATCTAAATCTGAACTATAACTGAGTTCTATTCCGCCTAATTTGCCAAAACCTAAAATACCAAAATGCTTATTGTCAGCACTTGCATTCGGGGGTAAGCCATTCTTTGCGGCTAATATTGCCCATGCGATATTAACGGCTTGCTCTAAAATCACTTCAGCAATATAGCTTAAATAATCGCTCACAGTCATTAATGAAGCGGCTCCCATAATATCGGCGGCGGCAACACGCAAGACATTAATTTGCTTGAAAGTACGTAAAGCGTACATTAACTGCTCTATATCATCAGCGTCAATCTTAGCTAATTGTGCGGCCAGTTGCTGTTGCAAGCTTGCTTTATCTAATGGCTCATATAGAGAGCGTGTATCTAATAACTCATCAAATAAGACGGGGTATTTAGACAGGTAATCTGCGATCCATGAGCTGGCAGAAATCAGCGTAATTAATTGCTGTAGGGCATCGTCATTTTCGGCTAATAAAGACAAATACACATTACGCCCAGCGACTTGCTCAAATAAGGCGGATAAACGCTGTAAAGTCATATAGGCATTGGGGTTATCGGCAAGAGCATCAATCACTTTCAGCATCAGCTTTTCTAATGTTTGCGCGCCTTTGGTACTTAAGCGTTTAATACTGGAACTGGTTTTTAGGCTTTGTAATAAGCTTAAAATTTGTTCGGGCTTGGCATAGCCTAATCCCGCCAGTTTATTTAAACAGCTTTCATCATCTGACTGTGCCATCCATATCTGCCCACAGACCTGTGTGGACTCCTCCTCTTCCTGCATAGAGAAAACATCAACAAACACTTTGTGTACTTGCTCGCGCACTTGATCTAGCTCAGCTTTAAAGCTTTGCCAATCGGGGTAATCTAAAGAAAAGGCGAGAATCGCTTGTTCAGTCTCTGTTTTCGGTAAATCATGCGCTTGCTTATCTTGAAATTCTTGAATATGATTTTCAACACGGCGTAAAAAGCGATAAGAGCGTTGTAATTGCTGACTATCCTCAGCAGCAAGTAAGTCTTTTTCACCTAATAAAACTAAAATGCTTTGGATGCGTCTATCTTGTAAGCTATCATCTTGACCGCCTCGAATAAGCTGAAAGGCCTGTCCGATAAATTCAATTTCACGAATGCCTCCTGGCCCTAACTTGACGTTATCCATACGGTCTTTACGCTGTAGCTCTTGGGTGATTTGTAGCTTTAAAGAGCGTAATTCTGCAAAGGCTCCGTAGTCTAAATAACGACGGTAGACAAAGGGTTTAATCAAAGCCATAAACTGTGTGCCTGCTTGTACGTCGCCAGCGACTGGGCGGACTTTAACCATTGCGTAGCGTTCCCACTCGCGCGCTTGACTTAAGTAATAATTTTCCAACCCGTCAAAAGTCATAATCACAGGGCCGCTATCACCAAAGGGGCGTAAACGTATATCAGTTCTAAATACAAAGCCATCAGCAGTTATTTCGTCGAGAATTTTGACTAGCAAGCGACAAATACGGCTAAAAAACTCGCCATAACTGGTTTCTTTACGATCGGTCAATACGCCATCTTGTTGGTAGGCAAAAATTAAATCTATATCAGAAGAGTAGTTGAGTTCCCACGCACCTAGTTTTCCCATACCTAAAACCACTAAGCCTTGTTTGCTACCATCAGGAAGCACTGGTGTGCCACGGCGGTCACATGCCTGTTGGTATAAATAATCTAGGGTAAATTGAATGCAAGCTTCAGCGAGTGCTGTGAGGTCCTCTAGTGTTTCATCCAATTCTGACCAGCCGGCTAAATCACGCCATGCAATACGTAACATTTGGGTGTTACGAAATTGGCGTAAGACTTTCATTAACTCTGCGTCACTATTAAAAGTGTAGTCCGCTAATTGCATTTTATAACTATCACGTACGGCAGATTGTAATAAATCGCCAGAGCTAATTAAATTTAATAAAAACTGTGGCTGACGGGCGCACGTTTGAGCAATAAACTCACTGCAACAAAACACTTTAGGCAAGCTATTGATGACTTCTATATCAGTGATAGGCTCTAGCGAAAGTCGCTGTAAGCTATCAGTGAAATTATTGATATGTAAGTTTGCAGTTTGGTGTAAGGCTGGTGGGATTTGAGCTAGGGAAAACATAAAACTTCCTCATAGGTAATTTAAGCTGGAGCAGCAGCGTTATAATTTCGGGATGTTATTCCATGCACGTTCCTTAATAGGCAGTGACGCTTGTTGCTTTTTTTGTTGGGATAAATGCGCTTCAATATTGTTTTTATTTAATTTTATACCTACCGCTGCTGATTGATTCGTAGTGCAATCAGCCCCCGCAAGCATATCGGCTAACATCAATTCGCCTAGACCAGACTTATAGTGAGCTGGTTCCCAAAACCAACCCAACTGAGTTGTTTTGCTATGTTTTTGAGGAACTGGGGATAGCGTATATTTTGAATATAATGAAAAGTCCCATAAATCGACCTTTCCATTTGAATACTCCTCTACTACAGCCGTTAAGCGACGCTTAAAGCTTTCAAATTCGCCCCAATACCCTGAAGTACGAATTTCTTCCAAATAAGTGTAATGATAAGGGTTAATAAAAAGTGTTAAGTGAATATTCTTATCAGCACTTAATTGTAATACCCTTTTTATGCCCTCTAGTTCTGTTGACCATTTATCGGCATCGTAAATGTTTAACCCAGTTTTCTCAAAACGCTTTTTTAACTCTTTTTGTTTTTGCTCAAACAGTATCCACGCGCCTTCGTGTTGAATAATTTCCTGATAGTCTCTTGCGGGGTTAAAGCCTAAGACGGTGCGGTTAATACTATTTTTTGACTGCAACATTAGAGTTGAAATACTATCATTCAGTGCATTAAGCGAGAACAGTGCAGAGGCATAGTCAATTATCTTATTTTGATTATAACTCGGGTTCTTCTTAAGTTGCTCGTCAACAAGCAGGCGGTTAAAAAACTCACTGTTTTGAGCGGACCAATAAGTGTTCTTCGGTTTTGTATGCAGAGTTAAAAAATCAGCAAAATCAACAGCAAGCAGTATATTTTTAACAGAATTTGTGGCAATAGCATGATATAAGGCACGCACTTGCCCATAACTTGATGAGCCTGGGAAAGTCAGGTTGTAGACTGTGCCATACTCCGTTGGCCAGCAACTTGATTCAGGATCTAGCCCCATTTCTGGGCGAGAATTTCCTACAATCAGTGTTTTGGGTTGAATAGTGGTTACATTGTAGGGTTTATAGAGTTTGGAGCGATTAGCAGCGGCAATTTTTTTGTCATTAAAACCTTCAATACGCGGTGACTGAAAAATCATATAGGGGTCAATACTATAATTAATCAATGCCAATAAAGAACTTATTAAGATTAAAAAACAAAAAAATAAAGAGGAATAGGCTTTAATCGACATAGCTTTAAAATTGAAAGTAAAGGAATTCGGATACACGGGTTAGCCCAAATAAGGCAATGACCAGAGTAAAGGCCATAATAAATGCCGAAAATCCATTAAAACGAAAGCTAAAAAAGTTTGGAAAAATACCTTTATCAAAAATAGCATTACCTTGCTCTAAGGGGCTTGAATCAGAAAATAGTTTCATTATCTGTTGTGTATTTGGCATAAACATAACTACAAAGAGCAGCCCTAATACCCATAGATAAGTAAAAATAAACTGTACTCCACCGCCAATATAGCTGCTTATGCCTAGTTCTGTTAATGTATTAGCAATGCTTCCTAAGCGAGCAAATATGGCATTAGGAATGGCGATGCCATTAAAGCCATACATACCTTTCAGTATTGCCATTGCTGAACTTAGTGTAGTCGCTCTAAAAAGCACCCATGCATTGATTACCGCAACAAAAGTGACTAACCAACAAAATCCGCGCCACAGGCGTTTTCCTTGCAAGAATTCTAACTTAGCTTGTTTTTCTATAAATTTCCACGCATGGTTAATCATTAAATAGCACCCATGCAGCCCACCCCACAGCATAAATGTCCAGCCTGCGCCATGCCACAAACCACCGAGCAACATGGTGGTAAATAAATTGATATAACGGCGGGCATTGCCTTTACGGTTACCCCCTAAAGCAAAGTAAACATAATCACGTAAAAAGCGTGACAAAGTCATGTGCCAGCGTCTCCAGAACTCAATAATGCTTAGAGATTTGTAAGGAGAGGCAAAATTAATGGGTAGCCGAATACCAAACATTCTAGCAATACCGATGGCCATATCTGAATACCCTGAGAAATCAAAATAAAGCTGGAAAGTATAAGCGAGAGCACCTCCCCAAGCGACAAAAAAGGAGATAGGTTCACCTGTCAGCGCGGTATTAAAAACAGGAGAGGCATATTGTGCGACACCATCAGCGAGTACCAATTTCTTAAATAAGCCTAAGCTAAAGATAGTGATACCTACCATGACACTTTCTAATTGTGGCTTTAGGTTGTCCAATTGCATAAATTGGGGCAACATTTCTTTATGATGCACGATAGGTCCCGCAATAAGTTGCGGAAAAAAGCTTACAAATAGGACGTAATGAGAAAATTTAAACTCTTCTGTAATACCTTTATAAGAGTCAATAAGATAGGCAAGTTGCTGAAAAGTAAAAAAAGAAATCGCTAAGGGAAGAATGATTTGGCTAAACTGAGTATCTAGCCCAAAAAGTTGATTGCTAACATCAATAATAAAATTCGTATATTTAAAGTAGCCAAGTAAGCCTAAGTTAAAAATAATGCCATAAATCAAGAGTAGTTTAGCTTGTTGAATATTCCCTACTTTTCGACGGCGAACAATAGTCTCGCCAATAAGGTAATTAATAACGATAGAAAAGAGTATGAGGACTAAATAAAGAGGGTTCCACCAGCCATAAAAAAACAAGGAGGCGAGAGCTAAAAAATTAATGGCTATTTCACCATTTTTGTATTTAGCAATTAAAAAATAAGTAATAAAGGTAACGGGTAGGAATGCAAAAATAAATATATAGGAATTAAACAGCATATTTTATTTCCAGTACTTTAGATGATTTCTGTTAAAGATTGGTTCAGTTTCCCTAAAATTTTACCAAGCGTGTGCGCGTAAAATAAGCAATCAATATCTGACAACGTTTTTTCGGCAAAAAATATTTGTGCTGGGAATACTGGGTATTTACAAAGGGGCAATAGGATGACTAAGGAATGAAGATATAGCTGGCTGGAGTGATAGCTTTAGCGATTAACTCCAGCATTTTGCTTTATGTTTTTGTGCACCGTGTTAAGTTCTTAGTCGATAAAGACATCCTAACAGTTAGTCTGTTTCATCAAAAGTATTAAGGAGCGTGCATGAAATAAGCTCCCGTTATAATGTCGGGGTGTTATTCCATGCACATTCCTAAAGAACTTAAGAAGGTTTACTTCTACGTGGTTTTCTACGTGGTTTTTTATCCGTCCTAGACTCACTACGACGTGATTCTTTAACTTGTCTAGGCACTTCACCTTCTTTCACTTCTGCAATACTAAGCTTCTGCCCGGCAACGTGTGTACCTTGTAAGCCTTGAAAAACTTCAGCTGGCATGCCTTTAGGTAAATCGACAATACTAAAATCAGCATGCATATCAATCTGCCCAATTTCTTTACCGCTTAAACCTGCTTCATTAGCAATGGCTCCAACAATATTACCGGGTTTTGCACCATGATCTTTACCCACTTCAATACGGTAACGTTGCATATCATCTTGCATACCTGTGCCGCCTTTACGACGTACAGAATCGCGTCCACGATCACGGTCATTACGATCACGATCACGACCACGGTCATTGCGATCGCGGTCACGCCCACTACGTTCTTTTGTTTTAGCAGGTTTTTTCAGCAATAAAGGCTCATCACCTTGAACTAATTTTGCTAAAGCAGCCGCGATTTCATTAACAGGAATATCATGCTCAGCTTCATATTGCTCAATGATTTTATGAAAGAACTCTAAGCCTTCAGCGGCAATCGTATCGGTAATTTGTTGTTTAAAACGATCAACACGTTTATCGTTAATCATTTCAGTGGATGGCATTTCCATCAACTCGATACGTTGTTTAGTCGCGCGTTCAATCGCACTTAACATACGTTTTTCACGAGGTGCAACAAATAAAATCGCATCTCCAGTTCTACCTGCACGACCTGTACGACCAATACGATGCACATAAGCTTCAGTATCGTAAGGAATGTCGTAGTTAATTACGTGGCTGATACGCTGTACATCTAATCCACGTGCCGCAACATCAGTCGCCACTAGAATATCTAACTTACCATTTTTAAGTTTAGCAATGGTTTTTTCACGTTGATTCTGTGCTAAATCACCATTAATCGCCGCCGCTGAAAAACCACGTGCTTCTAATTTTTCTGCAAGTTCAATAGTTGAGTTTTTAGTGCGCACGAAAATAATCATGCCATCAAAAGTTTCAGCTTCTAAGATACGAGTTAAGGCATCTAGCTTATGCATACCACTCACTGTCCAGTAACGCTGACGAATCGTTTCTGCAGTGGTGGTTTTTACTTTAATCGTGACGTGCTCAGGCTCGCGCAAATAGTTATTCGCAATACGGCGAATAGCGGTGGGCATAGTCGCTGAAAATAGTGCGATTTGACGTTGCTCAGGAAGCTGGTCTAAAACCCATTCCACATCATCAATAAAACCCATGCGTAACATTTCATCGGCTTCATCTAACACCAGACACGTTAAATTCTGGAGTTTTAACGTCCCTTTACGCATATGATCCATAACCCGACCAGGCGTACCGACAACAACATGTGCGCCGCGACGTAACATACGCAATTGCCCAGAGTAATCTTGTCCACCGTAAATAGGCGCAACATGAAAACCTTTTAGGTGTTTTGCATAAGTTTGAAAAGCTTCAGCCACCTGTATGGCAAGTTCACGTGTAGGCGCAAGGACTAATACTTGTGGATCTTTTTGTGATAAATCTAATTTAGACAGTAGAGGTAAGGCAAACGCGGCTGTTTTACCTGTTCCAGTTTGTGCTTGTCCAAGCACATCTTTTCCCTCTAAAATCAGTGGAATAGTGAGTGCTTGTATGGGGGAGGGGCTTTCATAGCCTACTTCATCTAAGCCTTTTAATAGCGGGTCGATGAGGTTTAATTCGGAGAATTTTGGAAGTGAAGATACTTCGGAAGTCATTAAGTGTTCCTAAACGCTTGGTAACATTACAATTAATGTGACCAGATATAAAAAAATATTTGCACTATAATACCCTACATACCCTTTTTTTGCGCGGCTTATTCAATAACATACTGTTTATATACGTTATACAGTCTTAATAGCCTTACGTTTGCTCCCTGAACACGGAACCTTAAATGCCCTCTAGCATCAAGCCTTTAGAAAACAATAACGCGCTTTTAGCCTTCGCATTATGGAGTGTTATTTGTCTCTTGCTTTTTATTGTTTATTGGCCAAGTTTACACGGTCCTTTGGTGTTTGATGATATACAAAATATAGTCAAAAACCCTTTTGTGGCCATTAATGACCTTTCTTTTGCTTCTTTAGAAAAAGCAGCATCCTCAAATAATAGCGGACTTTTTAAACGTGTTTTGCCCGCTTTATCATTTGGGGTTAATCATTATATGGCGGGTGGATTTACGGCAACGCTGGCCTTTAAGCTCACTAATCTCCTCGTACATATTATTAATAGTGGCTTAGTTATGTGCTTGGTTTTTTTATTATGGCCACGCTTTAAGTTCCCTCAGGTATTTTCTAAAACACAAAGTATGGCACTTTTTTTGATTGTTTTACTTTGGGCGCTACATCCTTTACATGTGAGTACGGTTGCTTATGTGGTACAACGCATGACAAGTATGGCGGCTAGTTTTGTTTTATTAGGGCTATGTCTGTTTGTTTATGGGCGCAATATTTTGCCGCAGAAGATGACGCGTGGTTTCGTTTATATGGCAATGGGGGTTATCTTAGGGACTTTGCTGGGTTTATTGAGCAAAGAAAATGCGGCACTGGTGAGTTGTTATGCGGCGGTGATTGAATTTAGCCTCTATAGTCGTCAAGCGCTTAATAAAGGCCAGCGCCGGGGCTTATATGCTTTTTATAGTTTTTTTGTGCTAATCCCTATTTGTTTAGTGCTTTTTTACTATTTTGTTTCCCCAGGAAATTTAATGGCCTCTTTTGGGCTTAGGGATTTTTCTCTAGGCGAACGCTTATGGACAGAGTCACGCGTTTTGTGGTTTTACCTATCCTTGCTGGTGTATCCTGACATCACCACGATGGGCTTGTTTCATGACGATATTGTGATTAGTCGTGAGTGGATGCAGCCTATTTCAACGTTGGTTTCTGTGTTGAGCTGGTTGCTCATGTTGATTGCTGCATTTGTATTGCGGCATAAGCTTCCTGTGTTTACCTTTGCTGTATTGTGGTTTTTGCTCGGTCATAGTATGGAGTCTTCTTTTCTGCCCTTAGAGCTAGTGTATGAACATAGAAATTACTTGCCAAGTCTAGGCATTATTATTTTGGGTGTTTATCTGCTGATGCAAGCGGCTAGTGCTTTTCTTAACCAGTCTCGATTAAGCCACTATATCGGTATCGCTATGACAGGCTTGCTTGTTTTGAGTGTTTTGCTGATAACATGGACGCGAGCCACTTATTGGGAGAGTGAAAAAAATCTATTTACCAGTATTGGTGAAAACCATCCTGATTCAGCGATTAGTCAATATTTGTATGCTGAAGTGCTGTTTAAAACAGAGAAAAAACCCCTGCAAGCTTATCCGCATTATTTTAGAGCGGCAGAGCTTAACCCTGTTGAAGTGTCTTATCTGATTATGGCGGTCTTGACGGCGCCAGTTGATGTGATTAAGGGCTTACAGCCCCCCGAGTTAAAACAAAAATTTTCAAATGCACATATTGTAGATTTGATTTTGCATAAATCTTTAAGCCCGTGGTCGTTAACCATTTTTGAGGCAGCAGGTCAGTGTGTTATATCAAGGCATGCGCATTGCTTGGTGCATATTCCTGATGTGATGGTTTGGTTAGAAGCGGTGATGGTTAGCCCCTATGTGAATCAACGTTACAAAAGAAAATATCGGCAGCAGCTTTATGCGGTGCAGATGATGGGCGGGCAGTATGAAGCTGCTTTAAAAACGATACTTGCGGCGATAGCAGCAGATGGTCGGGCATTTCAGTATTATTTAAAACAAGCGAATACTTTACAGGCCTTAGGGCGATATAGGGAAGCCTTAACGCTACTCAAAGAAGCGGAAAGAGGGGTGCGTGGTAGACGTGCGGATTTGTTACAGCAAGTGCAGTCTATGCAAAGACAGATTTTAGTGAAATATAATGTTCAGCAGAAAAAACAACAGCGATAATACCAAAGAAAGGGAATGGAACAATTATGCAAAAAAAAACTTCTGAAAGATCATATAAAGATTTAATCATTACTTTTGGACCTGCTGCGCTATTACTGATTGCGGGTTTTTGGCTAGCCTCACAATTTATTGCCCCATCCCCCCCTAAAAAAATTGTGATATCCACAGGGTCGGAGCAGGGCAGTTATTTCAAAGTTGCACAATATTATCGGCAAGCACTTGCTGAAGAAGGGATTGATTTAGAAATTCTAACTTCGGCGGGTTCAGGAGAAAATATTAAACGCTTATTAAATAAGCAAGTGGATATTGCATTTGTGCAAGGTGGAATAGGCGATAATGAAGCGTCGCTAATGTCCTTGGGGAGCTTATATTATGAACCGCTATGGTTATTTGTAAAAAAAGAGCTAATAGTTGAGACGCTTGCTGATATCACTGCACTTAAGATTAGCGTAGGAGAAGAGGGCAGTGGTACGCAAAGTTTGGCAAAGCAATTACTTGCCTTAAATCATATTGATATTGCAAGTACACAGTTATTATTGACTCCAACGGCAACGGCAATTAAAGCACTGGTGGAAGAAAATATTGAGGGTTTGTTTATTGTTGCTTCTGAAAGATCAGACCTAGTGAAAGAACTATTAGCGAATGAGCAATTAAAGCTTATTAATATACGTAGAGCTGATAGTTATATCAAATTACTGCCTTTCCTATCCAAAGTAACCGTACCTGAAGGGATTTTTAGTTTAGAGAATAACTCCCCTCCAGAAGCGCTGACTTTACTTGCACCTACGGTAAATTTAGTGGTTGATGAGGACTTTAATCCTGCTTTAATGATTTTATTGTTGCGTGCGGCAGATAAAATTCATTCTAAAGCGAGCGTTTTTGCAGAGGAAAGCAGGTTTCCATCCAGTGAACTTAATAGCTATCCTTTAGATGGTGTTGCAAAGCGGTTTTATAAAGTGGGCTCGCCATTTTTAATGCGCTACTTGCCTTTTTGGCCCGCTGTTTTTATTGACCGTATGATGGTGATGTTAGTGCCGTTATTAATGCTAATGATTCCCTTGAGTAAGATTATGCCGGGCTTATATCGCTGGAGAATACGCTCTAGGATCTATCGTTGGTATAAAGGTCTACAAGAAATAACCGATGAACTTGCTGAAGAGACTTTAACGGCAGAGGAGTTAGGGTATTTGCAAGAAAAAATAAGTTTGATAGATAGAGAGGTTAATAAGGAAAACCCACCACTGTCGTATGCCGATCAGCTGTATAATTTATTATTACATATTGATTTAGTACGTAAAAAGTTGGATACCGTGCAGAATAAGTTGAGTGTCTAGCGTGTATAGGCGTTCTTGTTTATAATGCGAGGCTGCGGTTTATGCGGTGAGTGTTCTGAATCCTAAGTGAATAAAACGGCGATATAAATAGTTGTTTATTTGCAACACGTTTTACCCTTGTTAATTTGTGGCTAAAATAGGCTTTTATGTTGAATGTTAGGATGTCGCTATTAGTCGCTGAAATATAAGGAAAAGAAAAATTTAAAAAATGCTGGTTTTGACTTGAAAGGAAGTGGCTTTACTGCTATTATTTTTAACGTACAATAAAAAAAAGTTGCATAAAAGATACGAGTTGTTGTATTATTTGCACACATTAATCCAAAATACCCTCGGGGGGGACTATGCTTAAGAAGACTAAAATAGTTGCAGCCACTGCGCTAGCCGTTACTGGTTTAGCTGCTGCACCGCAAGCAAGCGCTGATCAAATTTCTGATCTGAATGCTAGAATTTACAGATTAGAGCAACAAACAGCAGCTCCTGCTGTTAATGTTCAAGAAGTGACTAATTTGAATGCTAGAATGGCTGTGATTGAAGAGCAAGAAGCAATTCGTGCGACGCAAAAATCAGGTAATATGGTCTTCTTTCGCGGAGGTTACGCGAGAAATAGCGTCAATCGTTTCGGTGATATCTTAACGGATACAGCGGGTATTAGCGGTCAGAAAAATGGCGGCAAAGACGGTTGGTATGTGGGTGCTGGTTTTGACTTTAGCTTAAGTAATGACTTATTCGGTCTACATGACGGAACAGAAATTCTTGCAGAATTAATGTTCGAATACAAAGAATTTGATCGTGCAGAAATGGCGGCATCAGCATTACCTACAGTACTTAATTCAACTGTTGCAGGTACATTGACTGCTGGATCTGGCGCTGTGACTGTGAGTCAATTCACTTTGACAGCAGCACCAAAAATTAAATTTATGAAAGGTAGTCGTTTCAGACCTTGGATTATTCCTATGGGTTTCGCGCTACACGTAATCAGCCCTCCATCTGATGGTGTGACAGTATTAGATCCAGGTATGCACTTTGGTTTAGGTGCTGACTTCAGAGTTTGGAAAGATATTTATATCGGTGCTGATGCACGTTATAACCTAACTTTCGGCGACTTAGATGGCGTTGATACTGAAGGTTTTACAGCAGGTGGATATGTTGGTATAGGCTTCTAAGAAGACTTATCAACAAGCACTTTGTTAAAAAGGGAAGAGTGATCTTCCCTTTTTTTATGCCTGAAAGAAAGTAAATTTAGTGTGGCGTGGTAAACTAGTCCGCTTTTATAAATGATTCTTATTCCTTTTAAATATTTATGAGTAAAGTTTGGTTTGTTGGAGCAGGGCCCGGTGATCCTGAGCTAATCACGCTTAAAGCACAAAAATTAATTGCCCAAGCCGATGCTATTTTATATGCAGGCTCTTTGGTTTCGAGCGCGGCAACTCAATGGGCAAAGCCCAGTTGTGTTATTCAAGATTCTAAAGGCATGACTTTAGAGGAAATTACCGATTGGTTAATTTTGCATGCAGTCGAAGCGGCAACAGTGATACGCTTACAAACAGGGGATCCTGGTTTGTATGGTGCTTTGGTGGAAATGGTACAGCCCTTAGATAAAGCAGGAATAGCAGTAGGCGTAGTGCCTGGGGTGACTTCGGCAATGGCATCTGCAGCGGCTGCGGTGGAAACTTTAACCTTACCTGAAGTGACACAAACAGTAATTTTTAGTCGAGTGGAAGGCAGAACACCTATGCCTGAGGGAGAGTCTTTAACTGAGCTAGGACAGCATCACTGTACGCTTTGTTTATATCTCTCTATTACCTTACTGAAAAAAGTGCGCGAAGATTTGCTTGCTGCAGGTTGGCAAGATGAATCAGCGATTGTGGTGGTTTATAAAGCAAGCTGGCCCAATGAACAGCAAATTATTCATGGTACTTTGGCAACTATCAAAGAACAATGTAAGCAAGCGGGTATTAACTCGCAAGCGATGATTATTATCAGCCCTGCTTTAGGTGCAAGACAATGGACAGAGCTGAAAAAATCTAAATTATACGATGCACAGTTTAGTCACCGTTTTCGTAAAGCAATTAAAACTCAGGAATAGTCATGGACTTTAGTATTTTATTAGTAGGTCACGGCTCTAGGGCTGGGCAAGGGAATGTAGAAATTAATGCTTTTGCTGAATTATGGCGCTCGCAACATCCTGAATGGCATATCGATGTTTGTTTTATTGAATTTGCAGATATTTTATTAGATGCAGGATTTGATCTTGCTGCTAAAAAATCACAGAAAGTGATTGTGGTACCGCTTATTTTAAATGCAGCGGGGCATGTGAAAATGGAGATTCCAGAGCACCTAGCAAAGGCAAGAGAACGCCACCCCAGTGTTGAGTTTATCTATGCAACGCATATTGGTGCAAATAGTGGAATACTCAGTATTATGCAACGCAGTCTGCAAAAAGTGATGGCTGGGCTTGCATCGCCTGACCCTAAAAATACTGGGGTAATTATTCTAGGGCGCGGCTCTTCGGATCGCATTGCAAATGGCGAAGTGGCAAAAATGTCACGCTGGTTATGGGAAGAGACCGCACATGAACTGGTAGACATTGCCTTTACAGGGATTACTTTTCCGCGCTTAGAGACGGCGGTGCAACGCCAAGTTAAATTAGGTATGACACAAATTTGTATCTTGCCTTATTATTTATTTACAGGCACTCTGATTGAGCGTATCGATAAGCAATTTGAGCGTTTACAGCAGCAATACCCACGCATTAGTTTTGGCTTGGGGCATTATTTTGGTTTTGAGCCTGAAATTTTTACGATTTTAGATGAGCGTGTTTTAGCACTTGTGGGCGCGCAAGCCTCTACACAAATGATGGAGTGTGATGGCTGTGAGTATCGACAAATTGCACAAGAGCATGGGCACGGACATCAGCATTAAATTTAACATTCACTTTTTAATTTACTAAGGTTTATATGATACTGGTGACGGGCGGCGCAGGATTTATTGGCGCAAACTTTGTATTAGATTGGCTTGCTGAAAGCGATGAGCCTGTGATTAATCTGGATAAATTAACTTATGCAGGGAATTTAGAGAGTTTGGCAAGTTTGCAGGACGACCCTAGGCATATTTTTGTACAGGGAGATATTGCAGATAAAGAATTGCTTAAGCAATTATTAAGCAAATACCAGCCACGAGCGATTATTAACTTTGCCGCAGAATCTCATGTAGATCGCTCTATTCATGCCCCAGAGGAATTTATACAAACCAATGTGATGGGTACGTTTCATTTATTAGAGGTGACTCGGCATTATTGGGAAGGTCTTGAGGCAGGGGATAAAGAAAACTTCCGCTTTTTACATGTGTCCACCGATGAAGTGTATGGTTCTTTGCATAAAACAGAGCCCGCTTTTACGGAAACGCACGCTTATCAGCCGAACAGCCCTTATTCAGCAAGTAAAGCGGCCAGTGATCATTTGGTGCGTTCCTATTATCACACCTATGGTTTACCTGTTTTAACCACCAACTGTTCTAATAATTATGGGCCTTACCATTTTCCTGAAAAGCTGATTCCTTTAGTGATTGTCAATGCCCTAGCAGGCAAGCCTTTGCCTATTTATGGTGATGGTCAGCAAATACGTGATTGGCTATATGTCAAAGATCATTGCAGTGCGATTAGGTGTGTTGTAGAGGCTGGGCAGTGTGGAGAAACCTATAATGTTGGCGGTTGGAATGAAATGCCTAATATAGAAATCGTGCAAACCGTCTGTACTTTATTGGATGAGCACTCGCCACGAGCGGATAAGCAAAAGTATGCACAGCAGATTAGTTTTGTCACCGATCGTTTGGGGCATGATCGCCGTTATGCGATAGATGCACAAAAAATACAGCGTGAGTTAGGCTGGAAACCGCAAGAAACCTTTGCAACAGGTATTCGTAAAACAGTGCAATGGTATTTAGACAACCAAACTTGGCTTGCAAATGTACAGTCAGGTGCTTATCGTGAATGGCTAGATAAAAACTATCAAGGGCGAGAAGTATGAAAATACTTTTATTCGGTAAAAATGGTCAAGTTGGCTGGGAGTTGCAGCGTAGTTTAGTGTCGTTGGGAGAGCTGATTGCACTGGATCAAAATAGCCAAGATTATTGCGGAGATTTGACTGATTTACAAGGCTTGGCAGAGACAGTTCAGCAAATAAAACCTGATATTATTGTCAATGCCGCAGCTTATACAGCGGTGGATAAAGCACAAAGTGAGCCTGAATTAGCGCGACTGATTAATGCGGATGCAGTGGCAGTTTTAGCGCAAGAGGCTAAAAAAATAGCCGCTTGCTTAGTACATTATTCGACGGATTATGTGTTTGATGGCAGTGGTACAGTCGCTTGGCAAGAGGCGGATATGACAGCTCCTCTTAATATTTATGGCGTTACCAAGTTAGCAGCTGAGCAAGCAATACAAGCTTCTGGCTGTCAGTACCTTATTTTTCGTACCAGTTGGGTGTATGCGACACGTGGCAATAATTTTGCTAAAACCATGCTACGACTTGCGCAAGAGCAAGAGAGTTTAAGTGTGATTGATGATCAAATCGGCGCACCCACAGGCGCTGATTTGCTTGCCGATGTGACTGCTCTGGCGCTTTATAGGTTACAAACACAGCCAGAGCTTTCAGGTTTATATCACTTGAGCGCTGCGGGTGAAACCTCTTGGTATGGTTTTGCACAGTTAGTGATTACTTATGCAGAAAAAAAAGGGTTTGCGTTAAAAGTGTTTGTAGCAGATATTAACGCAGTTTCTAGCAGTGAGTTTTCGACAGCGGCACAACGCCCCTTAAACTCGCGTTTAAACAGTGAACAATTACAAACAAACTTTTGCTTAACATTGCCTGTATGGGATGTGGGAGTATTACGGATGTTAGAAGAAGTAATGGAGGACTCAAATGACACAGCGTAAAGGAATTATTCTTGCCGGTGGCTCGGGTACGCGACTGTATCCAGTTACTAAGGCAATCTCTAAACAATTATTGCCTATTTACGATAAGCCGATGATTTATTACCCTTTAAGTACGTTAATGCTAGCGGGGGTGCGCGATATATTGATTATTAGCACGCCGCAAGATACGCCGCGCTTTGAACAATTACTCGGTGATGGCAGTGATTGGGGGCTTAGTTTACAATATGCCGTACAGCAAAAACCTGAAGGGCTAGCGCAAGCCTTTAGTATTGCTAAAAACTTTATCGATAATAAGCCGTCGGTTTTAGTGCTGGGCGATAATGTTTTCTATGGGCATGATTTAGTTAAATTATTGAGTAATGCTTCAAGTAAAGAGCAGGGAGCGACAGTCTTTGCTTATCATGTACAAGATCCAGAGCGTTATGGGGTGGTTAGTTTTGATGCAAAAGGAGCGGCTACTGCGATAGCTGAAAAGCCCACTAAGCCACAAAGTAATTTTGCCATTACTGGCTTGTATTTTTATGACAATCAAGTGGTGGATATTGCCGCTAGTTTAAAACCTTCGGCGCGTGGCGAGTTAGAGATAACGGATGTGAATAAAATATATTTGGAACAGCAAGAATTGAGCGTGGAAGTGATGGGGCGTGGTTTTGCTTGGCTAGATACGGGGACACATGAAAGTATTAATGAAGCGAGTAGCTTTATTGAAACCATTGAGCGCAGACAAGGCTTAAAAGTCTCCTGTCCTGAAGAAATTGCTTTTCGTAGTGGCTTTATTGATGCTGAAAAGCTGTTGCAACTTGCCCAGCCTTTGGCTAAAAATGCCTATGGGCAATATTTATTACAACTTGCACAAGGTGATCATTTTTTATGAAGGCTGAACCAACAAGTATTGCTGATGTCGTTATTTTGCAACCCAAAGTTTTTGGAGATAGTCGTGGTTTTTTCTTTGAAAGCTTTAATCAACAAGCTTTTGAACAAGCAACAGGCGTAAAGACTCAGTTTGTACAAGATAATCATAGTCGTTCTGCGCAGGGTGTATTGCGTGGCTTGCATTACCAAGTGCAGCAAGCACAAGGAAAATTAGTGCGTGTGACACAAGGTGCAGTATTTGATGTGGTCGTCGATATTCGTCAATCTTCGGCGACTTTTGGGCAATGGGTAGGAGTAGAGTTAAGTGCTGAAAATAATCAGCAATTGTGGATTCCAGCAGGCTTTGCGCATGGTTTTGTGGTGTTAAGCGAAAGCGCAGATTTTTTATATAAAACTACCGATTATTATGCACCCGAATTTGAACGGTGTATTGCATGGGATGATCCAGCGATTGGGGTGGATTGGAAGTATCAGGGAGAGCCTCAGCTTTCAGAAAAAGACCAATTAGGCGTGTTACTTAAAGATGCCGAATTATTTTCTTAAGTGCTAGCTTATATATTGATAGATTAAAACATCTAGGAATAAAAATAAATGAGTGACAAATGTATTTTAGTAACAGGTGGGGCGGGTTATATTGGTAGCCATGCTTGTATTGAATTATTGCAAGCAAACTATAGGGTCGTTGTGCTGGATAATTTATCAAATAGTAAAGCAGAATCTTTGGCTAGGGTTGAAAAAATCACAGGGAAAGTGCCTGTTTTTATTCAGGGAGATGTTCGTGATTCACAGGTTTTAAGTGATATTTTTACGCAATATGATATTTATGCAGTGATGCATTTTGCAGGGCTAAAGGCAGTAGGAGAGTCTTGTTTATTGCCTACAAAATATTATCAAAATAATGTCGGTGGAACTTTGGTATTGGTTGAAGTCATGGCTAAATTTGGCGTTAAAAAAATAATTTTTAGCTCTTCGGCAACGGTTTATGGAGAGCCTGACACGGTCAAATATACAGAAACATTGCCTGTTTATGGGGCAACAAATCCTTATGGAAAGTCTAAGGCAATGTCAGAAGATATTTTAAAAGACTTGGCTGCCGCGGATGTTTTAGCAAATGATAAAATGCCTTGGAAAGTGATTCTATTGCGCTATTTTAACCCGATTGGTGCGCATATTAGTGGCTTAATAGGGGAAGATCCTAATGGTACTCCTAATAATTTAATTCCTTATGTATCGCAGGTTGCAGTAGGTAAGTTAGAGCGACTTTCTGTGTTTGGTGACGACTACCCAACAATAGATGGCACAGGCGTACGCGATTATATACATGTGGTTGATTTGGTCAAAGGACATTTAGCAGCTTTACAGTCATTTGAAGGTATGTCGGGTTGTAAGGCGTATAACTTAGGCGCAGGAAAAGGCTATAGTGTTTTACAAATTATTGCCGCATTTGAACGACATACAGACAATAAAATTCCTTATCAAATAGTGGCGCGTCGCATAGGCGATATTGCTGAAAATTATGCCGACCCTAGTCTTGCCTTACGTGAGCTAAATTGGCAAACAGAGAAAAATTTAGATGATATGGTGTCTGATACTTGGCGCTGGCAAAGTCAAAACCCTAATGGTTACGAGGTCAACTAATGGCTATTGAAATAGAACGTTAATTTTTACTCGCAAATGATAACTGGCGCGCTTTAGTCTCTAAAAAAATCAATTATCGACAAGGCTATTTAAATAGTGATGCACATAGCTCGGTGAGAATTCGAGTCAGTGATGATACGGCTAAGGTTAATATTAAAAGTGCCACGATAGGCGCGCAGCGACACGAATATGAATACGATATTCCAGCGGCGGATGCGCATGAGTTATTAGATACTTTGTGTCATAAACCCTTAGTTGAAAAAGTGCGTCACTTAGTGGTGATTGGCAAGCATACTTGGGAAATTGACGAATTTGCAGCAGATAATCAAGGTTTAATTGTGGCAGAGATTGAGTTGTCGGCGGTGGATGAGGCTTTTGAAAGGCAAGATTGGGTGGGCGAAGAAGTCACTGAAGATATTCGTTATTATAATAACCAGTTATCCAAAACGCCTTTTTCACAGTGGTAATATTACTATGGTGAATTTTTAGCAGGACAGGGAAGGCATAAGGAAGCGGTGTCATATTTTCAGCGTGCCTTGGCTGTACCTGTAAGGACAACACAGGTATTTGCTGATACACAATTGCATCAGCAGGTTAAAATGGCAATCATTGCAAATAAGCTAGCGAGTGATTAGTGGTGAGTTATGTTACTTATTTGGGTAGGGCTCATTTTGTGCGGGTTCTTGCATACGCATTAATACAATCACCAAGATAATCGCTGGCAAGCCCACCGATGAGGCATATAGAAAGAAAGAGGCATAGCCAAAGCTATCTACAATCAGGCCTGATAAGCCGCCCATTAATTTAGCGGGCAAGGTCATTAAAGAGCTGAATAAGGCATATTGCGTGGCCGTATAAGCACTATTGGTTAAGCTGGATAAATAGGCAATAAAAACCGAGGTGGCAATACCGCCACTAAGATTATCTGCGCTGATTACTAGAGCTAAAAGTTTTAAATTCGGCTCAGAGACGGCAAGTAATACAAATAATAAGTTTGTACTTGCTACTAAGATTGCCCCTAGCAATAAAGGCTTCATCAGCCCATAGCGTATCACTAAGACACCGCCTAAAACCGCGCCAAAAATAGTCATAAAAAAGCCAAATATTTTACTCACATCGGCAATGTCTGTTTTGCTAAAGCCTAAATCTAAATAAAAGGGATTCGCCATCACGCCCATGGTGATATCGCTCATCTTATAGAGCGCGATTAAAGCTAAAATCCAAATACCTAACTTGCCATTACGTACAAAGAATTCAGCAAAAGGAGCAATCACCGCGCCAGAAAACCATGCACTTAAGCGTTGAAATAAACTACTATGCGCTTGTACGCCTAATGTCGATTCAATTTTAGCTTCTAAATCAGCACTTGCCTGATTATCTTGATGTTTTGGTTCAGAGCTTACTAAAGTCGCGACCATACCAATAAACATAAACAAGGCCATAGCGGAATAAGCGGCATTCCAGCCGATATATTCAGCAATATAAAAAGCACCTGCGCCTGAGACTAATAAAGCAACGCGATAACCAAATACATAAGTTGCTGCCATTGCGGCTTGATATTCAGGCTCTATTGCCTCAATACGATAAGCATCAATAACAATATCTTGGGTGGCTGAGCAGAAAGCAATCCCTACCGCAGTCAGAGCAATGAGTTCAATCTGTGTTAATGGGTCTAATTCTGCTAACACCATTAAGCCTGCCGCAATTCCCACTTGTGCCAATAGCATCCAGCTACGCCGCTTACCTAAGCGTTTAGTTAAGAAGGGCAGGCGTAGTTTATCAATGACAGGGGCCCAAATAACTTTAATCGAATAAGTCAGCCCTACCCAGCTAAAAAAGCCGATCACTGATAAAGTAACGCCAGAATCTCTTAGCCAAGCAGACAGCGTAGAAAACACTAATAAAAAGGGCAGCCCTGCTGAAAAGCCTAGAAAAGACATGCCTATCACTTGAGGGCGTAGATAAGCGGAAAATGATTGCTTCCAAGTGTGAGTTTTCATAAGGGTTAATGCCTTGAAATTTAGAAATAAAAAAAGGGAGCAGAATTAAAATTCTACTCCCTTAGATTAACTTATTTAAATATTTTTGCTTTTAAAGCTTCGTGTAGGATGGGCAAAGAGGCTTTATCTCGTGCCCATCAAATATTCAAAGATGGGCACGTCGTACCTCCTTTGCCCATCCTACATATTGGCTTAACCATTCACTAAGTAATGCACAAAAATACTCGCAAAATAACCAATTGCAATCACTGGAGTCCATTTGATGTGACTGAAGAAAGTGTATTTATGGTTAGAAGAGCCCATTAATGCAACCCCAGCAGCAGATCCAACAGAGAGTAATGAACCACCCGTGCCTGCGGTTAATGTCACTAACAACCATTGGTATAAGTCCATATCAAGGTTCATGCTTAAGACGGCAAACATTACTGGAATATTATCAACAATTGCTGAAATAATACCGACTAAGATATTTGCGGGTGTCTGGCCTAAACCGTCATACATACCTGCTGAAATTAATTCTAAGTAACCGATATACCCTAAACCACCGACAGCGAATACCACACCGAAGAAGAAGAATAAAGTATCCCACTCAGCATCACGTACTTTGTTGAAAATATCAAATTCATCATCTTTACCTGAGCTGTATAACGTTTTAAGTCTGAAGCCATAAACCATTAGTACGCCTAAGCCTAACATCATGCCCATAAATGGTGGAAGATGTAATACTTGCTTGAAACTGACTGCCGCAACAATGGTTAAAAGGAATAAAACACACACTTGAATCGCGCCAGGTTTTAAGATAACCGCTTCTTCATTGGTTGCAACAGGTTGTTCATCAGGAACCGCCATATACATAAAAGCCGCTGGAATCACGTAGTTAACAACTGAAGGGATAAAGAGTCTAAAGAAGTCAAAGAATTCTGCGTAACCTGCTTGCCATACCATTAAAGTGGTAATATCGCCGAAAGGGCTGAAAGCTCCCCCCGCATTCGCTGCAACGACTAAGTTAACAAAGCCAATCGCAACAAATTTTTCATTATCTTTACCAACGGCTAAGACGACCGCACCGACTAATAAAGCCGACGTTAAGTTATCAGCGACTGCGGATAGGAAGAAAGTGATAATCCCTGTGATCCAGAAAAGTTGTTTATAGCTAAACTCTTTTCTAATCATCCACGAACGTAGTGCTTCAAACACATTACGTTCTGCCATTGCATTGATATAAGTCATCGCAACTAATAAGAACAGCATTAAGGCGGCATATTCTTTTAAGTTAAACTCAAAGGCTTCATGCAAAGCTTCGGTAGAAACGCCAGCTTCTGCCGCTAAAACCGCCGCATGTGCCCAAATAATTGCCGCGGCAATAATAACAGGCTTTGATTTACGTAAGCCTGTAAACTCTTCCGCCATAACAAAACCATAGGCGATAATAAAAATGAGCACGGAATATATTCCTCGCTCGGTTCCTGTTAACCCTAAGTTAACAATCTGCTCTTCAGCCATTGCCAGTTGCGGCATACTGAGTAGTGCAGCAAAAATCAGAAAAATACGTAACAAAACAACCCCCTAGGCAGTATGACAAAGAATATTAAAGGCATATTCCTTGCTGTAATTTATAAATTATTTTTAGTTGTAGGATATTCAAAACCTAACCCAATATAATAACATTAACTAATTACATTGTCATTTAATCGCTGGCAGGATATACTTCACGCCGCCACAGTTGCCGTTTTTTAGCGGCCATTTTTTGCCGATAGCTGCGTTGATAAAACAGTTACGTAGCCAGCTATGCGCCTGTTTCATCGCCTTGCTCTCGACAAAAAATGACTCGCTATAAATTCGGCAACAGTCACCGCGTAAAGTATAATTAATAACTCTACTCAAAACGCTTATATAAGCGCATAAATATGTACCAATATACCGATAAAGATCAAACTCTCATTGATGACCGCGTAAATCAATTTCGCGATCAAACCGAACGCTTTTTAAACGGCGAAATTGCTGACGATAAATATCGCGCATTACGTTTAATGAATGGCGTATACATTCAAACCCATGCGCCGTTGCTGCGTATTGCTGGACCGTATGGCTTATTAGCGAGCAGACAAGTTAGAAAACTCGCCTCTATTGCGCGTGATTACGACAAAGGCTATTGTCATTTTACGACACGTCAAAATATTCAATTTAACTGGCCTGCTTTAGAGCGTGTGCCTGATATTTTAGAAGAACTGGCCAGTGTGCAAATGCACGCGATTCAAACCAGTGGTAACTGCCTTAGAAATACCACCTCTGATCAACTCGCAGGCGTTGCGGCTGATGAGCTGGAAGACCCGCGTCCTTATTGTGAAATTATTCGCCAATGGACTATTTTGCACCCTGAATTTGCTTATTTACCACGTAAATTTAAAATTGCCGTCAGTGGTTCAGAGCAAGATCGTGCTGCGATTCGTTTTCATGATATAGGCTTGCAGCTGGTTGAAAATAAAAGCGGTGAAGTTGGCTTTAAAGTCTTTGTCGGCGGCGGTTTAGGGCGTACCCCGATTATTGGCAAAGTGATTAAGCCGTTTCTTGAGAAAAAACATTTACTATCTTATCTGGAGGCAATATTACGGGTTTATAATTTATACGGTCGTCGTGACAATAAATATAAAGCACGGATTAAAATTCTAGTGAGAGAAGAAGGCTTAAAAGCAATTCGCGCTAAAGTGGATGCTGAATGGGCGATTATCAGCGATAAACTAGAGCTAGATGCACAGCGCATTACTGATATACAAGCGCAATTTACGCCACCTGCCTATCAAGCAGATGCTGCACAAGACGCCAGTTTTGCTGAGCACTCTGCGAATAATGCAGAATTTGCATTATGGCTTAAGCATAATACCGCAGAGCATAAAGTCGCAGGTTATCAAGCGGCTTATATTTCTTTAAAAGCACCCGATAGCCCTCCAGGCGATTGTACTGACAGTCAATTAGATGCGATTGCAGATTTAGCCGATCAATACAGTTTTGGCATGGTACGCGCCACGCATAGACAGAACCTTGTTCTAGCAGATGTGAAACAAGCAGATTTATTTGAACTATGGCAAAAATTGACAAATTTAGAACTAGCGACACCTAATATTGGTAAAGCGACCGATATGATTTGTTGTCCAGGTTTAGATTTTTGTGGTCTAGCGAATGCAGGCTCTATTGGTGTCGCAAAAGAGATTAATGAAGTTTTAGAGTCGATGGATTATGTGCATGATCTAGGTGATTTAAAAATTAATATCTCAGGCTGTATGAATGGATGTGCGCATCAAAGTGTCGGGCATATCGGTATTTTAGGCGTGGATAAAAAAGGTGTGGAATGGTATCAAATCACTCTAGGTGGTTCATCTGAAAATGATGCTGCTATTGGTCATCGTTTAGGCCCTGCAGTGAGTAAAGAAGATATTACTCCAGTGATTAAAGTCATACTTGATGTCTATATAGAGCAGCGTTTAAGTGCAGAAGAAACCTTTCTTGCCATGGTTAGACGTGTGGGCGTAGCACCTTTTAAGGAGAAAACTTATGCAACTGATTAAAGATAAACAAGTGACCCAAGATGATTGGGCTTATATTGCTGATGATACCGCGCTAAACGCAGATTTTAATATTGTTTCTTTAGCACGTTGGGAGCAAGAGCGTGACGCTTTAACGCAAACACAAAACCTAGGTTTACGCTTAGAATCTGATGCTATCGTAGAAGACATGGTTGCAGATTTAGCTCATTTTCAGTTAGTTGAATTGCATATGCCTGTGTTTACCGATGGTCGTGCTTTTACTCATGCGCGATTATTACGTAGTCGTTACAGCTATACAGGTGATATTCGAGTTAGCGGTGATTTTATGCGCGATCAAGTGTTCTATCTTAATCGTGTCGGTGTCAGTAGTTTTGCGCTAAATGACCAAGATAATGCGCAGCAAGTGATTCAAGCTATGGGTGAAATTTCTATTGAATATCAGCAATCTATTGCATAGCTAGTTGATTTTACATCGCTAAAATAGCTTTAGTTGAAGTACCTTTATATTGTTGTGGAATGAGTCGTGCGTTAGGTAAGTGGTTGTTTTCTTTGAGATAGAATTTGTGTGTGATTGAGAAATACTTGATAATAGAAACTTTTGTGATCTATGTCTCACCTTGTCATTAAAGCAATTTTAATTGCTGGGTAGAGAGTCCTAGATCATTATTTAGTTTTACTTATTAAAAAATAACATTGTCGTGATATTAAAAATGACATCGTTAGCACACACAAAATTTAATAGAGGAAGGTATGGCTTTAACTCAGACGGATGTTTCACAGCTTTTTGTGACGATTTTTAATCGAGCATCAGAACAAGGGGCTAATCAATTTTGGCAAGGTGTTGTATTACCACCTGAGCTTGAGGGGGAGCAGTCCTTAAAGGCTTATACTGCTGATGAAATGCTAATCACTCCCTCGGCACAAGCCTATTTTGGAAATAGTTTAGGTGATAGTCATGAGCAACATCAAGCTTTTGTTGAAGTCATCTATTTAAATACACTTAATAGAACGTATGCTCAAGACCCTGGAGGGGTTGATTTCTGGACAGGAGTATTGGATGGCGGAGTCTCTCATGGGACTTTGGTAGATGAGCTTATTAAAGCAATAGAAAAGGAAGATGCCGATCCAGTAGATGCTGCACGTTTTAATAATCGCGTAGAAGTGTCTAATTATGCGGTACTCACCATTACTCAGTTTAATGAGGAGGTTATTGAGCCTTTATTAACCTTTTATGGTCAAGGAAAGGGAGACTTGATCGTAACAGAGCAGGCTTATACGGTTGTTGATGCAAAATCTGACATTGACCGTATCCCTTTTACTTATGAGTTAACGCTGGCTGATGATAATGTCACGGGTCGTGTGGGAAATGATGTTGTAACGGCAACGTTACTTGAAAATTCAGCTGAAAGTAGTTTAAATCCTAATGATGAGTTTAGCAGCCCAGGTGCAGATACTTTAGTATTGACAACGGATATTAGTAGTCAGTCATTTTTAGCAAAAATGGATGCTATTGATGTTGATGCAATAGAGCTTGTTTCACCTGCCGGAGCGATTTGGGAGGGTATTGTCTTTGATCGAGATTTTTCTGCTGTGACCCTGAATATGGGGCAGCAAGAATATAATCTAAGAGTGGGTAGCCTTGATGCTGAGACTGCGTTTGCTGTAACCAAGCTAAAGAGTGACGGTAGTGCACAGCAAATTACTTTTGATACCTCAGATGCCAATGTTGGACATACGACTTTGGTACTTGAAGGTGATATGAATAGTGAGGGTGTTGTTACTCATGGAAGCGACGCATTGCAGTTTGATAGCTTTGCAGCCTTTAGCGCGGCAAGCGCTATTTATAATAACCTTAGCTTGAAAAATTTTAGTGAAATAGGCAATAGTCACTATAGCCATACTCTTTTTACGCCACTTGGGTCCCCAAGTGGCGCCTTAGCTATTAGTAATATATTGACGCTTGATAATGTGCAAACGACAAGAGTACCTGGAGTGATAGATGCCGTATTCGACGTTGCTTTAAAAATACAACATTCTGCCGCGAATATGAGAACAGTGGTTAATATGACTGACACTGATAATGTTTCTGCATCTATTAGTAATGTAACAGGTAGTGTGTCGCGTAACGATGATGTACTGACTCTTAATGCAGCGGGCGTACAAAACACCTTGAGAACATCTTCTTTTTCTGCTGTTGATGCAGAAGTTAGTAATATTAATGTCGTCGCTTCCGAATTTAATACAGACTCTGTTTTTAATCAAGTGACCTTAGGTTTAGAGGGCACTGCTGATGTGACTACGACACTTAATATTAATGTAGATGATAATGCTAGTTTAACGATTGAAAATTTGAGTTTACGTCGTACTACGGGCGAGAGTGATATTAATATGATAGGGGCTGGTGACGTGTCTATTAGCTCCTTAACGACAGGCGCAGTAGCAGGTGATGTGCGTATTAATGCAGCCATGGCGACAGGCGCTATTCATTTAGGATTTTCAGCAACAGCCAAGGATGATGTGGCAAGTGGTGTGATTGCAGATAATGTCAGTTCAATTATGACGGGTTCTGGCGATGATAAAATTGTTTTTTTTGCTGAGGGAGAGGGGAATGGAACTCAAGGAACGGCTAGAATTCAAGGCAATGGTGGGGGTGATACCATCAATGTTAGTACTAGTCAGAGTACGCTAGTTTATATGTTGGAGACAGATTCCCAAGTTGTTTTTTCTGATCAGCAAGATGAAACTGGGGCAAATACGATAGTCATGAATGGGCTGGACCGTATCCAAAGTTTTGTAGGAGATACGCTTAATGAGCGGGATGAATTAGTGCCAGGGGATTCTATCGAATTCGCCTCTACGCTTTATCGCTATGCAGGCTCAGACTTAGCGACCGAAGCCTTTACAGAAATTAACCAAAAAGGGCAGGTCTTGCATAGCTCTGGTTCAGAGGCCGCTGACTTACAATACTTTATCAGTCGATATAGTGAAGGTCTTTTTAATGATGCGGGAACAAACCGTGCCGCCGCATTTGCTGATAATGGTGAAAATGGCTACCTGTTTATAGATGTGAACAGTGATGGTGACTTTACAGAAACTAATGATATGGTGATTCAGATGGTGGGAGTCACAGAATTTTTGGTTGATAATATCGACTTTGTTTAAGTTGTTTTTGAGGTATCCAAATAAGGGGACGCCAGATAACTTAATAGAATTTAGAGGATAAATTTATGAGCAAAAATACACTTTTTCAAACTACTATTTTTATGCTGGCCTGTAGCTTTTGTACGGCAGCATTTTCAGCTCCAGTCACTTATACTAATGATAATGCATTTTTTACCGCGATCGCGGGTTACTCTTCTAATACATTGTTTTTTGATGAGAAGGGGACTGATGCAGGCGATATTATTGCTGATGGTGGAGAGTTAAAGGGGATAAGTTTTAATTATCCTGTGTTAGCAGACTTTGCATCATTACAAGTGAGTAATAATGGAGATACAACATCAGGCATGAATTTTTTAGGCACTGATGATGGAGGCATTTTTCAGGATGGAGATGATTTAAGCTTAGGCTTTAGCGCTACCAATGCGATAGGCATGTATTTTTTAAGTGCTGATGCTTTAGTGGATGGTGATATTCGGATTAGTGTCGCAGGTACTAACGTTGATTTGGTCGCAGCAGATTTGATTATGACTTTAACAGATAATACCTCAGTCTTTTTTTTAGGTTTGCTTGATGAGAATAATGCATTTACTAGCATGGATATAGTGACATCTTATGACGACGACCCTGAAAGCCCTTATTTTTTCTGGAATATAGATGATATTACCACAGCAAGTGTGCCAGCACCCAGTTTAATAGTGTTATATGTCATAGGTTTGTTAGGGGTTCAACGACTGACGGCTAGAAAGAGTTATTTGGCATAAGCTCTTATCTTAATAAGTACAAAAGGTATATAAAATGAAGTTTCTTAAGCAGTTTAAAAAAGTAAGTCACAGTGTTTCACTCTGTTCTATTTTAATGATGGCAGGCGGTTCTAATGCTTATGCACGCCTTTCCTTAGCAGATTTGCAACAACAAATTGATGAACACCATGCAGAAGAGGTCGTTACTACAAACAGTTTTGGTGTAAATACTTTTGCTGTTACGTCAGCAGCGCTGCCTCCTGATACAAGCTCACGAATATGGCTTAATTCGGCATATGTCGCTGAAGATGGCTCTGATATGACTCTTTTAGGACGGTTTGAGGAATTTACTGTTATTACTTTAAATGGAGAGTTACTTAATTGCACTATAGAGGCTGTGGCAGAGCCTAGTTCTGTGCTATGTGATATGCCGGCTACTTTAGAGCCCGGTATTTATAGATTAGAGGCTTTTCTTGAAGAAGACGGTGTGGTTACCAAGTCGTTAGAATATTATGGTGTACTTGATCTTCCTATCGGCATTATCGGTGACCCAGGCATTCAGGGTGAAGCAGGGCCGCAAGGGGAGCTTGGTGCAACTGGGGCGCAAGGGGAAACGGGCGCAACTGGTCTGCAAGGATCAGAAGGTGTCGCAGGTCCTAAAGGGGAAATAGGTGGAACAGGTGCACAAGGTGAAATAGGTTTGACAGGTCCTGAAGGACCGACAGGTGTGGCAGGACCTACGGGGGAAACAGGGCCAGCAGGTGTGACAGGTCCGCAAGGTGAAGCCGGTCTGCAAGGTGCAGTAGGTGTCAAAGGAGACACCGGATCAAAAGGTGAGTCAGGAGCAGTAGGTCCTATAGGTGCTACAGGTCCGCAAGGTGCAGTAGGTGTCAAAGGAGACACCGGCTCAAAAGGTGAGGCAGGAGCAGTAGGTCCCATAGGTGCTACAGGTCCGCAAGGTGCAGTAGGTGTCAAAGGAGACACAGGGTCAAAAGGTGATATCGGTGGCGTAGGGCCCGCAGGTACTACAGGTGCACAAGGTGACGCAGGTCCTCAAGGTGTCGCGGGGGCAGCAGGCTCACAAGGGGAAGTAGGTCCTCAAGGTGAATCAGGAGCGCAGGGGGAGACAGGGGAAACAGGAGTCGAAGGAGCCGTTGGTCCTATTGGGGAAACGGGTGCAGAAGGGGCTCAAGGTCCAGCGGGTGAAGGAGCAAGCTTGCCGGTGTGTGGAGATAATGAAATTCTAATTTTTAGTTCTTTAAACGCTGAGTGGGAGTGTCGTACTGACAAGCTTTATGATGCTAGAGTGATTATCACTAAAAATTATGCGGACAGTGTTTGTGGTGCGGAAGCAACGGCCATTACTGTTCCAATTAGTTACTTTAAGAAAAGTGGTGATGAGATTTGTGCCGAAAATGCACAAAGACTTACTCAATGTGCGAGCGTAAAAAGTTTATTTATCAGAAATGACCTAATTGCAGGTTCAACTGGTTTAGGAGTGCCTTGCAGTCAAAGTTTAAATGATATTCCCGCTTGGCCATGGGCTAAGGAAGTTCAGGATAAGCCAAGTACAGATTCTTTGGATTATCGTCATAGATCATACTTAGTGTGTTGTCGTTAAAGTAGTACTTTAGCGGTACTCGCATTTTAGGGGAGAGACGGGGTATTCACCTCGTCTCTAGGTTTTATTGTCTCTCCTCTTAGCCATGATTAAAAAAATACCTGCTACCAGTATCACTTGAGCGGGTATTTTTTTGAATTCTCATTGCTGCTGCTATACACTTTGCTTAAAATGTTAGCAGTTGCCGCAAATGAGAAGGATATTCAAGTATGTTACACAACCGCACAAAACAAGTCTTTTTAATTACCTTTAGCTTTTTATGTTTATTTTTTAGCACGGCTAGTCATGCTAAAAAACTCTATAAATATCAAGATGAAAAAGGCGGATGGCACTATACGGACAAAAAACCTAGTGAATTAAAAACAAAAGAGTTAGAGGTAGAAGTTCGACAAATTAGTGTAGAGCCTAAGCAACGTGTTTGGCTAAAAAATATTGGCGAAAAGCGTAAGCCTGAGTATGTGGTTAGAAATGATTATTTTGCACCAATAGAGGTCCAAGTGTCTTTATCTCAGCATGAAAATACTCAAGCCTCCCCTCCTTTACCACAACGTTTTATTGTTCAGCACGGCACTTCAAAGTCACTGTTTAAGCTGGCTGATATTGATCAGCATAAAGGCTGGCGTTATGGTATTGCTTATCAATATGCTTTAGGCTCCCCTCTGGCAAGACATGATGGCAAAGCCATTTACTACCCTCCCATCGCAAGCTATAAAAAATTTCGGATTAGTCAGGCCTTTAATGGTAAGTTTTCCCATACCGATGAACAAAATAAATATGCGGTTGATTTAGCGATGCCATTAAGGTCAAGAGTTCATGCCGCTAGGGCCGGTATCGTGATGAGTTTAGAGAATGATTTTTTTAAGGGCGGGGTGGATAAACAAGCTTATAAAGCACGTGCAAATAGCATCAGAATTTTACATGATGATGGCTCTATGGCGGTGTATGCGCATTTGCAAGTAGATCGTGCGCAAGTTTATGAAGGGATGCAAGTTGAAGCAGGGCAGTTAATTGCATTTTCAGGTAATACCGGTTTTAGTTCGGGGCCGCATTTGCACTTTTCAGTGCAAGTGAATAGGGGGATGCACTTAGTCTCTGTACCCTTTGAATTTACTAATGCCGAGGGTAATACGTTTGTACCGACTGCTGGCAGATGGTTAGAGGGCTTTGAAATTGACTAATATTATCAAGCTTTCTTTTCATGTACTTTTAAGTTGGGGCAAATATCGTCACTTAACTTTATCTAGACTTGATGGAAGAGGCTAGCTAGCCTTCCCACGGGCTTATAAAACGCTCTAATTTTTACAGCTTTATGCTTGAATTTCTGCTTAAATAGGCACTTAATTTTAGCTGCCTTTTTTTAACTATGACTCAAGTAAATAAACCTATCGTACTTTGCTTATCTGGACACGACCCTAGTGGAGGGGCTGGAATACAAGCCGATATAGAAACGATTGCTAGCCATCAATGCCATGCGGCAAGTGTGATTACGGCTTTAACAGAGCAAGATACGCATAATGTTAAAAAATTACTGCCGCAGCCTGCGGAGGCGATTATTTCTCAAGCACGAATGGTACTGGAAGATTTACCCGTTAAGGCCATTAAAATTGGTTTAATTGGGCATGTAGAGACAGCACGTGCGATTCATACTATTCTTACTGAACACAGAGCCTTGCCGGTTATTTTAGATCCTGTGCTTGCAGCAGGGGGCGGCGCACTATTGTCGAATGATGAACTCATCGCGAGTATTACTGAATTATTATTACCAAGAACCACCATTTTGACACCGAATAGTGTCGAAGCACGCCAGTTGGCACAAGTTGATGATTTACAGGAATGCGGGCTTAAACTATTAGAGCTAGGCTGTGATTATGCGTTAATCACAGGTGCGCATGAAGAGGGTAACGTCGTCAGTAATCAATTGTTTCATAAGCAAAAATGTATAGAAACTTATACATGGGATAGATTGCCTTATAGTTATCATGGTTCGGGCTGTACTTTAGCAGCAAGTCTTGCGGCAATGATTGCACATGGTTTGGAAGTTGAAACGGCGATGCTAGAAGCGCAGGAATATACTTGGAATAGTCTCAGTACGGCTTTTCAACCTAGCACAGGGCAGTATATTCCTAATCGCCTCTTTTGGATGCAAGAACAAGTATGATTTTTCCAAAAGCAGGCTTGTATGCCATTACTCAAACAGAAGATAAAACCCCTATTCAAGTTTTAGCGGATGTCAATGAAGCGCTTAAAGCAGGCATTCAGGTATTACAGTATCGAGATAAAAATCCAGACGATGCTGTTTATCTTGCTGGGGCTTTAAAAGAGCTTTGCCACTTGCATCATATTCCTTTTATTATTAATGATGATATAGATCTGGCTGAAGAAGTGGGTGCCGATGGTGTGCATCTGGGGCAAGATGACAGTCAATTGAGTTATGCTCGTGAAGTTTTAGGGGATAAGGCGATTATTGGAGTGTCTTGTTATGACAGTATTGAGCTAGCCTTAGCTGCCGAAAAGCAATCCGCTGATTATGTTGCTTTTGGGCGCTTTTTTCCTTCGAGTTCCAAACCTTTAGCCGCTCCCGCACAAATCAGTACATTACAAGCAGCAAAGCAACAAATCACTATCCCTATTGTCGCGATAGGAGGGATCTTGCCTGACAATGGCGAGAAGCTATTAAGCTCAGGTGCAGATTTGCTCGCGGTTATCGGCGGACTGTTTAGTGAGTCACCGTATGAATCTACGCTGGCTTATCATGGCTTATTAAAATGAAATTAAGCTGCTTGCTTGCTGTGATGATTAGTTTAAGTGCTTGTGTCTTGCCTAGTAAGCAAGAACTAGCGACAGGGAAGCAATTAAGTTTTCAGCGTAATAAAGGCAATTGTTTAGCATGTCATGTGATTGAAGACGGTATAGATCCTGGTAATATTGGGCCTGCACTCATAGAAATTCCGCAGAAATTTGCGAGTAAATCCGCGTTAAAAGCAGTGATATGGGATGCTAGTGCCTTTAACTCGCAAACAAGTATGCCACCGTTTGGTCGAAATAAAATTCTCACATCTGAAGAGTTGGATTTAGTGGTGAATTATATTTGGTCATTATCGGGTGCGGTTCAGCCAGTGAGTAAAGAGTGGTAGAGTTTCTATCTGGATGGGGTTTAATAAGCTTAAATAATAACTGGCACAAACTGTGCTTATATTTTATGGATTAAATTATTTTTTGCATAAAATGGAGTTTATTTATGTCACGATTATTAAGTTATTGTGTTGTCGCTATATGTTATTTTTCAGTCACGCTACAAATAGCGCAAGCGGCTATTCCTGACGCTGAAAGAAATGCCTTGATTGCTTTATATAACAATACGGCAGGAGATCTGTGGGTAAGTCATGCAGGCTGGTTAGGCGAGTCTGGTACTGAGTGTTATTGGCAAGGAGTCAGTTGCTCGGAAGATGAGCGTGTGATTGAACTTTCTTTAAGTACTAATAACTTAAAAGGCAGTCTCTCAACAGAATTTGCAGCCTTAAGTCAGTTGCAAAAAATAGATTTATCAGGAAACCGTTTAACGATTGATTTAGTTAATAATATAGAGCAACTCACTCAGTTAAAGCACTTGGATCTGAGTGCTAATGGGGCGTTGACAGGAAAGCCGCTTGAAGTAGTCGCTGGCTTAAGCGAATTACGCTATCTAAATTTGTCGATGACTTGGTTAAATGGCACTATTCCACGTGAAATAGCCCACTTAAGTCATTTGCAGGCACTTATTTTAGCGGTCAATGATTTAACAGGTGACATACCTGCTGAGTTGAGTGAATTAAGTGAATTAAAAGAACTTGATTTACATCAAAATAAGCTGAGTGGCTCAATTCCTGTTGAATTAAGCCACTTAAGCCAGTTAGAAAGTTTGAATCTTTCTAGTAATGAGCTGTCAGGCACTATTCCTACTGAATTGGGTGAGTTGAGCCAGCTTATAGCTCTCATTTTATACGATAATCAGCTGAGTGGTGCGATCCCTACTGAACTGGCTAATTTAAGTGAGTTAGAAGAATTAAACCTAAGCCATAATGACTTATCCGCAGGTATTCCTGCTGAGCTAGGTGGTTTGAGTCACTTGCAAGAGCTACATTTGAGTGCTAACCCACTAGGCGGGTCTATTCCTGTGCAGTTAGCAGAGCTAAGCCAATTGCGGAAACTGACTTTAAATAACAACCTTTTAAGTGATGAAATTCCTGTCGAGCTAGCACAATTAAGTCAATTGACTAGCCTTAATATTACCGACAACCAGTTAAGTGGTTCCATCCCTAAAGAGTTTGGCGAGTTGACGCAATTAACGCGGCTGAAATTCTTTTCTAATCAGTTGACGGGGAGTATTCCCAGTGAATTAGGGCAATTAAGTGAGTTAATCATATTACATTTTGGTGATAACCAATTAACAGGCGAGATTCCGCAAGCACTAGGTCAGCTGAGTAAGCTAAAAGTGTTAAGTTTTGAGCATAATAGGTTAACAGGCGAAATCCATACCCAATTTGATGGGCTGAGCGTTTTATCCAGTTTATCACTCAATAATAATTGCCTTGATTTTACAGACGATAATTTTGTAGAGTCATTATCAGGCATGCGAGCTTTGGATTTAGGTAGTCAGAGCTCTTGCCAAGACCCACAAAAAAATACGGCTATTCTTAAAGAAACACGACGCGGTGATATTCATATTCCTTACCTTCGAGTGAATGGTAAGACATACGAAGTGCTGTTAAAGCGTTTCTACCCAATAGCTTATCGTGGTGATAACATCCATTGGAAACTAGAAGAAATAACAGAATTGGCTGCAGAGATTGGAATACAAGACAAGCCGAGCACAGAGTATGGGCTTGCAACAGGTGTCTTAAGTTTTCATAAAATTCACTTTCGGGAGCAAACCTTTGCAGCAGAATTACAGCCCTATACGCCACCTAAGTATGCTGTTAAAGGGTTTTATTTTAAATATGTGCCTAATGATCAATAGTTATAGCAATATGCCCAAAACGCGTTTTGGACTCCCATTTGAAACTACTTTTATATAAAAAAACCATGAATACACGCTCTCTCGCACTCTTAAAGTTACTACTGCCTTGCTTATTGTTGATTAACCCGATCAATGCTGTTTACGCTTGCTCGCCAGCCATTGGCGAAGAGCCTGCAAGTATCACAGAAAAAGCACAGGATTCTACTTATGTGTTTGATGGTGTTGTCACTGAGATCACCGAGAATTATGTAGTGATTAAAGTAGAGCAGTACTTTAAGGGAAAAGGGGAGAGTGAGCTTAAAATTATTTACCCTAAAGCAGAGAAAAATAGCTGTACTGAGAGTTTCGTCAGCAATTCTCATTTTGACTTCAAATATTCCTAAACCGATTGAGGGCGTGGTACTTCAAGCTGTTCGAGCATAAACTCCAGTAGCTTTTGCCAGTTTTCAAAACAAAAATAGCGCGTTAAAGCGCGA
>WTCM01000144.1 GCA_013138595.1 Methyloprofundus sp.
GCAGAACTCCAGGTATTTCAAGAAAAGAAGCAAGAGCAAGAGCCTATAGACGCTGGGAAAGAGATAATAAAAGATACGACTCATAACTTCGCATAATGTATATTATGTTAAATTAAGTATCATAATAGGGATATAGAAAATTAGCTCTGACCTTTTACTCCCCCTTTGTTCTTTTGCCATAAAATTGGGCTAGTTTGTGACGCTCACGCTTAACAAACTAGCCCAAACTAACTTAGTGAGTACTCACTAAGTTTAATGCTATCGCACTATTCCTAATAATGTTTAGAAACCACGCTTAACAATTTTACATTCCACAGTCACATCTTTCATATAACAACGGTATTTTTCTTTGCCTTCATATTCGCCTTCACACGCTTCACAAACGAGTGTGCCATTGTCGACAACTTTAGATTTACCCCATCCATAAGCAATACTATTACACAACTCAGTGGTGTATTTTTTAAAGCGATAACTACCTGGAATTGCTTTTTTTTCAGCGTATGCTTTATCTTTACAGCCTGCAGTAGGTTTTAAATCATCAGTAATTTCTTTTTTAACCCAGTCTCCCTCACGTCCTTCACTTGCTGCAAATGATTGACTAGAAAAGCTAAATAGTAACGCTAGTAAGAAAAAAATATTAAATTTCATAGAACACCCCTTTATTCATTATAATTTGTAAGTTTGCTACTTTACCATTGTCTATCTAATAATGGAATATGCGGAATAGCTAATATATAAAAATACCCTTTATTTATGCTACATTTTCCCCGTTTTATTAACGATCAAACTCCATTTGGAATTCATAAATGAAAAATACAATTAAAATGTTAGTTAGTCATAGCTAACTCATATTCATCAAGTGTTAGTTCTTTACTGTGTACATTTTTGAGCTTTTCTGCTTGTTATCGCAAGAAAGAATCAATGATTTCTTTATTTAAACTGAATGAGCTATCTCTAGTAATTAAAATCTGGACATAAGCTAAACTATCAGGTAATTTGTATGGCTTTATAACAGCTTAATTAAGGAAAGCTAATGTTTAAAAAAATACTATTCACAGGTTTATTAGTTTTAGGTTCACAAAATATCATGGCGTTTAATTTAGATGATATTAATAAAGCAGCGACTGATGTAAATACTACGACTGATAATGCACAACAAGCAGCAGATACCGCTAAAACAGCGACTGATGCAGCGCAGAATCTTAGTACTCAATCAGCGACTGATATGGCAACTGGTGTGGCAAAAGAGAGTGCTGGTGGTGCTGTGAATGGTGCTACTCAAGGTGCTCTGACAGGAGATGTTGTTGGTGGTGGTACTAAAGGTGCAGTGTCAGGCGCGCAAAAAGGATTGGGTAATTTAGGTTTATAAGTCCCTATCTAACACAAGGGATCATAGATAATTGTAGATGCGGCATTGATTCACATCTACAGTTATCCAATGTCCCTAAAAAACTAAAATTCAATACTAAGCTTATTCAACCTGACTTTTTAAGTTAGGACGGATTCTTAAAGAATAATCCTTAGCACTATTATCATTAGAAACATATTGATTAATATGAAAGTAAGCTTTAGCCTCAGCAAAACTTAAATCAGTATTCATATTGCCATTTTCATAAAGCATTTGGTCTGAATAACCATTAGCAAAAATACGCCAATCAAACACCGCTTTATTTTCATTAATACTAGATAAATCACCGTGCAAACTGGTAAAACAATTATGTGTCAGGGTATTATAAAATTCAGGATTTTGGTATAAAGTATTTACTCGTGCCATAATAATATCAAAGACTTGACGAACTTTTTGTTTATTAAACTTGGTTGGATAAACAAATACTTCTTCAGGCTCTACCTTGCGGTAATTACTACGTAAACGTAGCACATCTCTCTCATCAGCAAGAATATAAATAATCTCGTACTGATTGAAAAAACCTTGTAAAAGCCCCTGAGGTTCATCTTTTTCTAATCTTGTTTCAGCTGAAACCGCAAGATAATCACCATTTTTAAAGCCGAAACTCAAAATCGTATGGGCAACTGTCGTGCCGCCTCCCCAGTACGATAAAATAAAACTGAGCGTTTCTAAATCTTCTAAACGATAGCTTTTATCGTAATAATTTTCAATAAAATTAAATTCCGTTTTGTAATCAAAATTACGTATATTGTGCACTGTTATATTCTCGCTCTCAATCACTGTATGAGGAAGCTTAGCAACGCTAGATACCCAATTTCGGTCATTTGAAGCTTGCATCGTACTCCATAAAAATAAGACAGAAATATAGAGTAAAGCAATAATAGAGATAGAAATACTACGCTGTGGAAGTAAGAAATAAAGTGCAGGAATACTGAGAAAAAAGCCCCCAGCGGCAAGTAATGCAACTAACTCATTAGGTAGACAAAGAAAATAAATAAGCACTGAAGCCCAAGCTGTAAACAACAATAGGCAAATAATTAATATAATATAAAGTGTTGTTTTAAGCATTTGTAGGGCTTCTTATAGGCTCTATGCAGAGAGACTTAGTAAATGATGGGTTTCGCAAAAAGACGCTCTACCCATCCTACATTTACGTTTACAATTCACCAAAAATAAAATTCACAGAAGCACCGACAGACCAATTAGGTGCTTCTGTCGGTGTAATCGCATTATAGTAACTTTCTAAACGTATATCGACTGCATGCTTACCTGTTTTAAATAGCTTTCCAACACCACCACCGACAGGAACCGTCCATTGTTGTGAGGTTCTTGAATTCCAGTTTGTGACCATTTGCATATCCGAAAGCAAATACCAGCCCTCAGGTAAATTATAATAAATAGACGGCTGTAGTACCATTTGGCTAACATCATCTCGCCCACTACTGCCGATCACTGACCAGATTTGCTGCACTTCCAAGCCAAAAGTCCAATTATTCGGTTGGTAAACAATCATTGCCGCCGGCCCCATACTCACCTGTCCGCTACCTAGTTCGCGTGAAGGTTCATCGGTTGGAAAGGTAAAAGTAGCCCCAAGACCATAGGTCACATTCTCACCAATCGTTGATGAAAAATAACTGGTAAAATCCATATCCGCTAAACCAGTCGCATAACCATCACTGCCGCCATGCCCGTCGCCTGTATAAGGCTGAGGTAAGCCCTTGATACCTGTAATATCGCCAGGTGTTCCCATAATATTCAGAGTCAGTTTATTAATAATATTCCAACCATCAAATTTAATCGGTATCACAGGTGAAAAACTCCCAATATGCACGTCACCTGCAGGCGCATCACCGTGAAAAGTATAACGAAAAGGCAATGAAAAATTAGGGCTTAAAGGGTTTTGTGCTGTGCGTTGCCATTGTTCTAAAGTCGGTGTGTAGTCGACCTCTTCAGCGGAGCTTGATAGATCTTCAGCCTGTGCTGAAAATGCGCATAAAGTACTGCAAATAAATAAAGTGCTACGTTTCATGGTTAGTCTTGAGTAAAGTGAGTATGAGCGAGGTCATTAAAAGTAAAATCATCCGTGACGGCTTCAATTTGGAAAATACGATTAGGCATTTTCGTGTTAAATTTACGTTCATTACCGTTTTGATCACGTTCACGTAAATTAAATGAATTACAATCGGCAATCAAATGCGACCCCGAAGGCATTTCAATCGTATCTTGCACCCATTTCACTGGAAATAATGAGCTAGTCCCTTCAATTGTATTAATTAACTGAAAATCTTTGTCAAAAACTCGCGCTTCACCTTTACGTGAGTTAGCAAGAATATAGCCTTTAGAATGGGGGCGTATATGGTGCGCTCCATTCAAATTTTCAATCACAATCTCTAATTCCAAGGTTTCTCGATCAATACGTACCACCTTTCCTTGGTAAAACAGAATAGTTAATACTTTAGTATCATCATAAGGGTCAACAATGGCTGAGTTTAAGTGAGTGGTTTGTAAGCGCCCTGGATAACACAGTGTACGGTGGTCAACGTCTTTATCAATCGTACGCGTGCTACCATCACCATAGCGTTTTGCATAGCCTTGCTCAGTCCCAAACCAAGACCAAATAATCTCACCTTGTAAGTTGACCTCTAAAATAGCATCAATTCCACTAGAGGTAAGCATCAGCCCTTTTTCTGTGCGGCGTAATGAACGTACTTGTGAAAATAAAGGGTGTTTAATCACTAAATCAATTTCACCTTGATCATTTAAACGCACAATATGCTCATCCCCTGCCTCGCCATCAATACAACAAGGTAAGCCAGTAATAAAATACAAGCCCTCACCTTTTACATAAGCCATACCAAAAGGTTTAGTAGGGTAAATTTCATCCATTAAACGAAATTCCCCAAGGGGTTCAAGTTGCTCTACTAATTGAAGTTTTCCACCAGGTGAGCCCGTAAAGACATCGCTGGATTTATCCTTTCCTTTGATAATACGGTTTAAACGGAATTTCGCATAATCCCAATTTGTTTGTGGGTAGGAAATAACAAAACGCATAAATAAATTCTCCAAATATTAGTAGGCTGTAAATTTCAATATTAACTGCTTATTATACTATATTTTAAAAAATAACATCTCTTGCAGGAATACTATCTTTATAAACGCTTTTATACCAACCCCACCCAGTAAATACTCTTAAACTATCACCCCGTCATTCCCGCAGTGCTTTAGCGGAAATCCATGCGCGCACATAGATTCCTGCTAACAGCATGCAGGAATGACGATTTATGAGTTCAGGTATAAATATATTAGGATTGGTATTACTTGAATACTTAACAAGTATCCCCATGTTAAAGAGCAATATAAATTAATAAGTATTTCTGGAGCAGAATAAATGAGTAAAGAGCCTGAGTCGCAATCAGAAGAAGCATTGATTGAAGATATTCTTGAAAAAATAGTAGATGTTGATGTAGAAAGCGCGGATGTCGTCGATGTAGTCGCGGACGATATGGAAGAAAGTGCTGAAGGAGATGTTACGGATTTACAAAAGCAACTGGAAAAAGCAGAAGCTAAAGCAACTGAAAACTGGGATAAAGTGCTACGTATTCAAGCCGAAATGGATAACTTGAAAAGACGTACACAAAAAGACCTAGATAGCGCGCATAAATATGGCTTGGAAAAATTTGCTAAAGAATTGCTGAATGTGATTGATTCTTTAGAGTTAGGCATACAAGCGGCAAAAAGTGATTTACCCGAAGTGGTGCAATTAAAAGAAGGTAGTGAGTTAACCATTAAGCAATTTGAAACGGTATTTGCTAAATTTAATATCGAAGCAATTGACCCTGCAGGTCAGCCTTTTGACCCTGCATTTCATCAGGCAATGAGTATGGTTCCATCGGCTGATGTTGAACCGAATCATGTGTTAACTGTTTTTCAAAAAGGCTATGTGTTGAATGGTCGTTTAATACGCCCAGCCATGGTGATGGTTGCACAAGCCCCTGCATAAAAATATAACAAACTGGGCTTGTAAAACAGATTACTAGCCACATATCAGAGTTAACTTAAAAAAACATTAAATTACTTTTTGGAGCATTCAATGGCTAAAATGATTGGGATCG
>WTCM01000020.1 GCA_013138595.1 Methyloprofundus sp.
TCAGCAAGTACTGCACCAGCAAAGCCAGCGCCAACAATGATTATGTCGAACATAGATAGAAAACTGAAGTTAAAATAGTTATTATATAGAAAGTTTAGTTATTAGCTTATATAAATCGAATATTAAAAGCTGTCATGATTTGGCGATGGTGACTGGGTATTATTTATTTGAGTAGTGGCATAGTGAAGTATTTACGAGATATTTTTCAATAAGGGATTTAGGTCAAAAACAGAGGGAAAATGCTAGACCTTCAGCGAGGCTAGACTAAGAAAAGAAATTACACTATTCAGTTTGAAAGGGGGGGGGCTAAATTGTCTGTTAAAAAGCTTGTTTTTTTTAAAGTGATAACTATAATATGAACTTAAGTGCTAAAGCTAAAGTGTTTTGCCATGAATTAGAGTGATTGTTCAAGAATATTGTTCAAGAATATTGATAGGAGGTTGTAATTAAGTGAAAAAGAAATTAGTAATGTGGGGATTACTATCTCTTCTTGTTTTTGTAATAGGTGGGTGCGCTGAATTTGTTAAAAGCACCCCTGAAGAGGTAGTGCGGCAGCGAGTTAATGAGCGTTGGTCGGCATTAATAGAGGGAAGGCTGGAAACAGCTTATAGCTATGAAACGCCCGAATATAGGGAACTGTATAGCTTTGTGGATTATAGTAAGCCAATTCGTGGGGTAGGTTCCTGGAAGAAAATTGATATTGAAAATATTGAATGTGAAAAAGATAAATGTGTTGCAAGCATAATAATCTATGCTAAAATACACCTTGGTATGGGCTTTGAAGATGTTGAAAGTGATGCTCGGGCCAAGGAGAGCTGGATACACCATTCCACGTCAGGACAGTGGTATCATATCTCAGACCATTAAATTTTATAAAATTTATTTTTATTTTTGGAGAAGTATATGTTTAAAAGAACGAAAATCGCTGCAGTTACTGCGGCAGTATTGGGGCTGTCGAGTATGGCAGCTCAAGCTGTAACAGTAAATGAAAATGCAGCAGATGGGCAAGTATTAATCTTCCCTTATTATAATGTTAACAATGGCTTCACTACTAACTTTAACATTATCAATACAACTGACGCAGTTAAAGCGGTAAAAATTCGTTTTCGTGAGTCTCATACATCAAATGATGTATTAGATTTTAACTTATATATGTCACCACGTGATGTATTTGTTGTAGGGTTAGCAAAGAACGATGAAGGTGGTGTGACATTAACTGCACCTGATACTTCATGTACTCATCCTGCAATTCCACCTGAAGGTGTTGCGTTCAGAGATGTTTATGATTCTGTCGATGCAGCAGATATGCTTGAAGGTTACTTAGAAGTAATCGAAATGGGTGAAATTGATCCACTAGCTACTGTTTCATTGGGTCGTAATATTGTTCAAAGTGTTACTCACGTTGATGGCGTTCCTGCCGATTGTTCTGTGATTTCAGATGCATGGCAAGAAGGTATCTTTATTCAAGGTGGAGCTCAAGCAAATTCTGGTGAAATCAATGTTGTAAACCCTAAATCAATTGGTTTTCCAGCTCATGCAGTCGGTGGTAATGGAATTTCAGATGACGGGTATTATGGACGTGCTCCTGTAGATGGCATGTTAGGTGCATTAACAGGCCCAACAGGTGGTTTAGTAGGATCTTCAGTCTTAATTGACTTCGAACGTTTTGCTGGATTTGTTGCAGAGCCAATTTCTGTGACTCATTACGCAACTTTACCACAGCATTACTTATCTTCTGATGAGAACTTTTACTTATTGCCATCATTAGCATCGGGTGATGTTTATACAGCTGACTTCTTGTCTGCTAACCCTACGGATCCTGCAATTCATGCAACATGGTCTTCTGTAGTCAGAGATTTTGGTCTTGATGACATCAATGTTCTTCCAAGAACATCGGTTCCTTCAGGAATTAACCCAATGCCTATGGCGGATGCTTTAGCGGTTGTTGCTATTGGTAACCAATACTTTTTAGATCCTGGTGTTTCTACTGATTGGGTTATGGCGACTCCAATGAGAAAGCATGCGATCTTTAATGATTATAAATACATCGCTGCTGGTGTATGGACTGGTGATGCACTTCCTGCAACTGATATTGCTGTTGGCATGACTGCATCAACGGTTGAAGGCGAAAGAGCTGGATTAGCATCTGCAAACGGTTACTGGAAATTCATGGGACTTGGCGATATTAAAGCTGATTTCAAATACTGGGATAGAGAAGAAGGCGAAGATCGCCCAGAGCCAGGTGATTTCTCACCACCAATTGGAACACCTGACATTTTCATTCCTTTAGAAAGCGAAGTTAATATCCTTTCTTTAACATCGACTACTGGTGGTGTCTCTGTATTAGGTTCAGATAATGCACAAAGCTTGAAATTGGCATCTGGATTTAATAACGGTTGGGGTGTGATGAACTTCGTAGGCTACAGCCTTGAAAGTTTACGTTACACTGAGTACTGGACTGATGCTCCTGTAGATGCTGGTATCGTTTCTGGTGTACCTATTGCGGGCTTTATGGCTGCAATTGCTGAAATTGGCGAGCACAGTGTTGGAGAAACTTTTCCACATGTTCACATGAGATCTCGTGAATTAGCTACAGTAGCTGAGTAGTTGACTAATAAGTAACTAAAGCAATTTAATTACTTGATAGCTTAAGAGGGTGATGTGTAATGCATCACCCTTTTTTTTTGCTTAAAGGGTAGGTAATGAATAAATTAATAGTTATTGCAATTTTTTGTTGTTTGACAACAGTGGCAAATGCTGAAATAGTTAGCGACAAAAAAAATAATGAAGTAAATGATTTAGATTTGAATGTTTTGCTTGAAACGGCTCCCGAGGGTGCGCAAGTAAAATTATTAAATGATAAGAAAAAACTAAAAACTCAGCTTGAATTGCTTTATATGAGAAAAATATTGGCAGATATGGCGCGGGCTGAAGGTTTGGATAAAGATGTATTAAATGAAGCAAGGTTACAGGCTATTGTTGATAATGCTTTGTTTTTATTAAAGTTAGAAGATTTGAAAAAATCCAATACAAAAGATTACACAAAATATGCACAACAAATCTATACGGTCAATAAAGAAGACTATCATGTAGAAGAGCGAATAGATGCGGCGCATATTTTAGTGTCAGTTCCTAAGCTTTCTAAAAAGGAAGCGTTACTAAAAGCAGATGAGTTGCGCTTACAATTGATGGCGGGTGCTGATTTTGCAGAGCTTGCCTTAAAGGAATCGGATGATAAATCCGTGAAACGGAATAAGGGCGAGTTAGGTACTTTTAAACGAGGTCAAATGGTAAAGGCTTTTTCTGATGTGGCTTTTGCTATGCAGCTAGGGGAATTATCTCAGCCTGTTAAAACTCAGTATGGTTATCACCTTATTAAATTGAATAAGAAAGTACCCGCGGGTGTGAGACCTTTTTCTGAAGTAAAAGGTGGAATCATTAATAAGCTAAAGGTAAAGGATTGGGGGCTTGCAAAAGCTGAGTTTTATCAGAAAATAAAAGAAGATAATGAAATGATTATTGATGATGCAGCTTTGGATGCCTTTGTAACAAAAAAATTGGAAGAATTTGATAATCAATAAAGTTTCTTAATGCAAGGGAAATGAGCAAAAATGGCATGTTGTACTGTCATAGTTTTAGCTTAGCACTGTTAGTTTTTAAAGCTAATATGAAAAAAGTAATATTATTGATAGTATTGCTTTTAGTGCTCACGGCTTGGTTTACTTTTCGTTTCCTTAGCCAGCGCCAATATGCGGTAGAAGCAACAGGTTTGTCTTGGCAATATTGCCATCATACCCAGTTAGACCTTTGCCCAGAACCTGAGTTATTTAATTGGATGGAAGCTCTACGCTATTGTGATGCCCTGAGCTGGGGTGGAGATCATAATTGGCGATTACCTCATCGTGCTGAATTATTGAGTATTGTTGATTGGATGGAGCGTACTCCAGCCACGGTAAATAAATTGGCTGCAGATACTAAAGACAATATTTATTGGTCGGCAAGCTCGGAGAGTGGGTCGCCCGAAAAAGCCTATTACACTTCTTTTTTTAGTGGCTACAGTTATGCGAATAGCAAGCGAGTAGAAGCTTATGTGCGTTGTGTTAGGGATATAAAATAAACATCAATGTTCTTGAATTTGTATCGTACAGGCTGATGAATAAGGCTATTTTAAGGTGTATAACAATAATTGCTAGCTTAAGTTTATTTGCTTGTAGTGAGCCTCAATCTTATTTTGATTCTCATACACAGCTACACTGGATGCACTGCCCAGCGGGGCAGGAATATACTGACAAGCAATGTGTGGGAACAGTCATTACGATGCACTGGGATGAATCTTTACGCTATTGTGCAGGGCTTGAGTTAGGGCCGCTTGAATGGCGCTTAGCGAGTCGTAATGAACTGATGCAATATTACGCGCATTATAAGTTGCAAAAAATGGCTGTTATTAATTTATATTGGAGTAGCAGTACGGATGCAAGTAATAGCGAATTAGCTTGGTATCTAGTGCCAGGCTTAAATTGGTTGTATGCAAACTTAAAAGAATTGGATGGGGTGGTGTTATGCGTTGCTTCTTAAGTATACTGATTTGCTTGTTTGCACAAACGGGCAATAGTCAGGCTCTGTGCTATGACTTAGAAAAAGAAATTCCCTGTGGAGGCACTGAGTTTCCGCGTCAAGAAGGGGATTATGCTGTAAAAGATCAAACTGAAATTTTTAAGCAGGGAGAGCTAGGCACGGTGCAGGAGCTGGATAAGCCCTTACTTTGGATGGGCTGTACCTTAGGGAAAAATAAACAAGATATTTGCAAAAATCCTAAAGCGATGAGTTTAAGTGCCGCAAAAAAACGTTGTGCCGCTATTCAATTGCTCAATAGGCAATGGCGCTTGCCTGAAGTGATGGAGCTTGATGCCTTGCTAGTTTTAAATGCTAAACCACCTAAGATTAATACTCAATTATTTCCCGATACGGTCGCAGCGGCTTATTGGACTGCAACAGATTCTGTGACTTTTAAATCCAAGAAAAAGGCATGGTTTGTGCATTTTTCAAATGCCTCTATTTTTGATGCAGAGATTGAAAGCAAGCAATATGTACGCTGTGTGAGTGATATGCCAGCGGAATAGTTTATGCTCGTTTGATGCGCAGAATGCCGCGATTGAACCCTGCTAATAAGCACTGGAAAAAAAAAGCCGAGAATAAACTTAATATCAGTAAGCTAATAAAATTCAACGTTTGATTGGCGAATAATAAGTCAGCATGCTCAATAAAGAAATAAATGACTAAGAAGTGATAGAGGTATATTTCATAGCTTATTTGAGCGAGCTTATCTAGGCCCTTATTAATAAAGTTAGGTAAGCAGAGGGGAGTATACAGATAGGCACGGATTAACATGCTTAAAATAAGTGCCAGCATATTAAACCAAATAATGGTGAATCCGTAATGATTTAAAGGGGCTTGCCATATTAGCTGGTGTAAGTATTCAAGTAATAAAATAAAGACGAGTAATGCTAGGCTTGCGCTAATGATGGGTTTTTTCATGACTGGCAGGTCTATGACTAGCATACCAAAAATAAAATGGCTGAGGCATAAGATAAAAGAGCCATAATAAATAGCTAAAGTGATTTGGTTTTCTATCACCCAGTAAGCGCCTATTAATACGCAGCTTAGATAAGCAATAAACAAACCTATTTTTCCTGTCTTTTGTTGTAGCGCAGAGAGTAAAGGGAAGCATAAATAGCATTCTAGTAAGCGATTGATAAACCAGAAATGTCCCAAAGGGTTAGGGTAGATTTGTGTGTCGGTGTTGAGTACTGCAAACCATAAAGTAATATCAGGAAGCTTATGCGTGAAAAGTAGGCAATATATGACTAGACAAAGATAATAGGGTGGTAAAATTCGTCCTACTCGCTTACTAAAGAAAGTTTTTAAATTGAGTGTTTTTGCATGGCTTTTACTGAGTAAATAGCCGCTTAATAGAAAAAAAATATAAACACAAAAATAGCCATGATAGATCAGTAAATACAGTGGGTTTGTACTTTCTAGTGGGGGGAAGAAGGAGTGGCTAATAAAGTGGTAGTAGTGAAAGACAAACACCCATAATGCAGCGATGATGCGAATATGTCCAATTTTTTGTATTTGGCAGGGTTGAGCTAGCTTAAGAAAGGAAAGCATATTGTATTAGCTGAAGAGTCATTCTACTAGATTTGTTTTGATTATATCAGCAAGGCTATTTTCTGACTAGTAAGTGAGATTGTATGTGTCGTATACTCGCTTTTATCAGTATGCTATGTTGGAAATATAGTGTTGTTTTTGTGTTAAAATATTGAGCTATTTACTTCGGTAGTAGAGTCGCTATTTGTAACAAAGTTGAGAGGAAATAATGGGCTTTACACCTAAATGTAGAGGTGTCGTCAATATTACATAGTGCTTCGTTTTCAAACGCTGCTTTTTATATTTTCAAATGATTTTATCAAATCAATTTTAGGTGTCTTTCTTGACTATAGTTAAAAAAATCTTATCTCATACACATGCTTTGCGTCTATTGATTATTCGTGAGCTTTCTAGTCGCTATAAAGGGACGGTTATGGGGGCTTTCTGGCTTTTTTTGCAGCCCTTAATCATGGTTATCGTATATTCCTTTGTATTCTCTGTGATAATGAAAGTAAGAATGCCGGGCATGGATAATTCTTACCATTTTGCCTTATATTTAATGGCGGCGATGATGCCTTTTATGGCCTTTCAAGATGCGGTGTTATCAGCGAGTAATTCTTTATTCGCGAATGAAACCTTATTACATAAATCGACCTTACCACCGATTCTTTTACCCTTAGTGCCTATGATTGCAACGGTAGTCACTGAGGTGGTCGCTTTGTTGATAGTAATGCTTGCTGCTTACCTATTATTAGAGCAGTTTTCTTATTTCTTATTGCTATTGCCTGTATTAGTTTTGATACGTCTGTGTTTTAGTATCGCTATTGGTCTAATCATTGCGATTATGTCTGTTTTTATTCAAGATTTACGTCAGGCTTTGGGCTTATTACTGACGATGCTAATGTTTTTAACACCGATTCTTTACCCTGTTGATATGATTCCAGCTGAGTTTTTGCCCATTAATAACTTGAACCCGATGTACCATTTACTGGATGCTTATCGTGCCGTCTTGTTGCGTGGTGAACTGCCTGAAATTGGTTTACTCTATGTTGCAGGATTTTCAGTTTTACTGTTAATCATGGCCATTTACTTTTTTCAAAAAACAATTGAACGTGCTAAGGAGTTTGTATGAGTGCTTTAATTGCAACTGACTTAGGCAAAGCCTATAGACGTTATCAGAGACCCATTGATAGCTTAAAAGAATTAATCCTTCGACGGCAATACCACGAACAATTCTGGGCATTGCAAGGTGCAAATTTTCGCTGTGAAAAAGGGGAAGCATTAGGGGTTGTAGGAGATAATGGCGCAGGTAAAAGTACTTTGCTGAAACTATTAGCAGGGACGATGCGACCGACTCATGGCGAGTTAGAAATTAATGGGCGAGTGTCAGCTATTTTAGAATTAGGTTCAGGATTTCACCCTGACTTTACAGGTTTAGAAAATATTAATTTAGGCTGTGCAGTACTGGGTTTAAGTGCCGAAGAAACCGCTGCTAAAATAGATGAAATTATTGCATTTTCTGAGTTAGCTGACTTTATAGATCAACCTGTGAAAACATACTCTTCAGGTATGTTTGTACGTCTCGCCTTTTCGGTGGTGACCTCGGTAGATCCTGATATTTTAGTGGTCGATGAAGCACTCTCTGTGGGCGATCAGCATTTTCAGAAAAAAAGTATGGATCGTATGATTGCTTTTAGAGAGCAAGGTAAGTCTTTGGTTTTTTGCTCACACAGCCTTTATCATGTTAAAGAGTTATGTGAACGTGCTATTTGGTTAGAACATGGACAAATTAAGGCTTATGGCTCTGCAACCGATGTCATTGAGGCTTATTCCGATCATATTCGTATGCAAAATAGAGTGTCTGTTCCCGTGACGGCAGAAAGCGAATCGAGTGCCGAGGTAGAGGATGTATCTCGCCCTTTAGTGGCCAGTATATTTTCGGCTGAATGGGTCGATGCGCCTAAAAATGAGGAAGGAAATATTGTTTATAAAACCCATGATTATTTTGCTATTAAAGTGTTGGCTGAAGTCAGTGCTTCACTGAGCCTTGATGATGTGCATATCGGCATAGTGATTAAAAGAAATGATGGTGTAGATTGCTATGGTACGAGTACGGTCATGGAAGGGGTGAAATTATTTCACTTAAAGGAGGACATTTATGGCGTGGTTTATGAAATTGAAAAACTTGCCTTATTATCGGGTAACTATGTGCTAGATATTTGGTTGATTGATGCCACTAGTGTACATATTTATGATTCTATTTTAAGTGGCTATCCTTTTGCCGTGCGTCAAGGAAGTTCAGAAGTTGGCATGACCTATTTACAACATGAATGGAAACCAGTGCATGAGTAATTTACAATTTTTAAATAATTTAAGCTTTAAGTATGATTACCTATTACCCTTTCTTGCAAAGTTACCACAAACCTTAGCTTATCGTTTAGTCAGTTTGTACGGCAAAGTAGAAAGTGCTGAAAAACAGCTTGAACGTGAGCAAGTATTGCAGCAAATGCAGCAGGTATTTACGGATCGTAGTGAGGCAGAGTTAAAGCAGTGGGTGGATTATTTTATGTCCATGCAAGCAAGGGAAATGCTAGACACTGAATTTTTTCAAGGCTTGCATGATGATAAAAAAATTGATGCTTTTGTACGCTTTCACCAACACGAAGCTTTATTAGAAGCGCGCAAGCAGGGTAGAGCGGTATTAATTACCACAGGGCATATTGGGCGCTACTGGATGGTCGGTGTCGGTTTAGATCGCTATGGTATTTCAATGGGAACGATTACTCGCGATGGCGGAGAAGAAAATACCCATAATTTGCCTGAAAAAGAATTTCAGTACCGAAAAAAGAAATTAAAAGCTTTGCGCGATCGGATGAAGGGACCTTTTTTGGTTGAAGGGGACTCGGTACGACCTATTTATCGCGCATTAGAAAATAGTGTGATGACCTTATTGATTGATGTACCGCATGTTGAGCCACAAAATGGCAGTATAGAGTTACCCTTTTTGGGAAGAACTGCTAGGTTTCCCGTGGGAATTGCTAAAATAGCACGTAAGACTAATGCATTAATTTTCCCCTATTATGTGGCAGAGTCTAGGCATGGGCTAGATTTAACCTTTTACCCCGCTTTAGAAGCGACAGAGTTAACCGATGCTGAAATTATGCAGCATCTAGTGAGTTTATTAGAACAACAAATTATGGCCCATCCCGAACAATGGTGGTTATGGCCTGCGTTGCCGATTATTTGGCAAAGTTAATGATTCATATTTATTAAATTAGGAATACAAAATGACAGAAAAAAGTATGCGTGAATACAATTTATTATCCGAGCGTTTTATTACATTGGCGAATGAAATGAAAAATGAAGGTAAAGAACAGCAAATGGTTAATGCCGCGTTGATGTCAGCTTCAGGAATTTATGCGACGTATACAGCAGCAGGAAATGAGGGTGGCTTAAACCCAACAGGAATAGATAAGGTTGTTGCGGTGTATAAGGCTAATTTAGAAAATGTGCAGAAATTAAAAAAATAGTAAAGCTAGTTGCCAGGCTCTTTAGGTTCTGTGCTTTATGGGGCAGAGCCTGGGGCGAGGATTAAAGAATAACCCGCATTCAAGATACCATTCCTATAAGGGATGTTATCTTTTTGTTCAAAAAATATTATGAGCGACAATAAATACGAATTTACCCTAAACACGGCTGAAAAAAATGACTCACACATGGGCTTAGCGACTCGTATTAAGCCGCAACAGCGTGTTTTAGAACTGGGGTGTTCTAGTGGGTATTTAACCAAGTTTTTGCAGCAAGAGCTTGCCTGTCAAGTCGTAGGCGTTGATATTGATAGCAACTCCTTAGCGCGAGCGGCGGCTTACTGTGAGCAAACTATTATTGCAGATTTAGATAGTAGTGATTGGCTAGCAGATATACAAGGGCAAATCTTTGATGTGGTTTTATGTGCGGATGTGTTAGAGCATTTAAAAAATCCAGTCAGTTTATTGCAGAGTTTAAAGCCTTTTTTACATGCAGAGAGTCAACTTTTAGCCTCAGTACCGAATGTTGCTCACGCATCCATACGTTTGGAATTAATGCAGGGACATTTTGATTATGAGTCTTTAGGTTTATTAGACGATACCCATTTACATTTTTACACTCGCAACGGCTTAATTGCCATGTTAATGGAAGCGGGCTATGAATGCTGTGATATAAGTTATAGCATCCATGATATTGCGGATGAAGTGATCGATCAATGTCTTGCAAAAGTGGGCTTACAAGCGACGGCAACCACGCGTGAGCTATTGCATGCCGAAGAAGCGATTGCATTCCAGTATATTGTTGATGCACGGCTTGCAGCGGAAGGTTTAGTACAGCAAGTGCCTGAACCGTTAACGCCAAAGCCTTTGCTAAGTTCAGGTGTGGCTTATCAAGAAAAACAAGAGGCGATTGATCACTTAGAACAGCAGTTAACGCTAGAGCGAGAAAAAAACCTATCGCTAAGCCCATTAGCATTAGAGGGGGAAGAGGCTATAGCGCAGACACTCTCTATCGTTGATGCTAGCTTATTTTCTTTAGCCGAACAATTGCAGCAAGAGCGCGAGAAAAACCAAGCCTTGTCTGATAGATTAAAACAAACAGCAGATAAGCTAAGTCAAACCAGCCATAAAGCAGAGCATTTAGAGCAAGTGCTGCAGCGCGTACACAGCAAAGTAAGTTATAAGGTAATACGGGGTATTAAAAATATAGTGCAGAGCTTTTCAGGGGATACCGAAGAAGCTATTGCAGAGCCCGTAGCTCATGTCGATTTTTTTGATTATCAATCTTGGCGAACTGACTACGGGTTATTATCTGAACAAAGTGTAAAAGATTTGGCAGAAGAACAAGCGCAGTGGCATCAAAAACCAAAGATTGCTTTATTAATGCCAGTAGATCAACCCGATAAACAAGGCTTACAGTCTGCGTTAGACTCTATTTTTCAGCAGCTCTATACGCATTTTGAGTTATGTATTGCTTATGATAAAACCACAGGCAATGATATTCTTGAACTTTTACAGAGTTATCAGCAGCAAGAACCGCGTATTAAGCTAAGCTGTTCTGAGCAAGTAGGTAATCAATTAAACCATAGCCTAGGCTTAGCTGAATCTGATTATATTACTGTGATGGGGCAAAATGATTGCTTAGCTGTCGATGCATTATTTTGTTTAGCAAAAGTACTTAATCATTCAGATGATGTACAGCTCATTTATGTAGATGAAGATCAAATAGATAGGCAAGGGCACTATTCTAAGCCTTATTTTAAGCCCGACTGGAATCCTGAGTTATTTTTATCGCATGACTATATTAGCCATTTAGCTGTTTATAAAACGCAGCAAGTTAAAGCCTTAGGAGGATATGATAGCGCGTTTGAAGCGGCGCAAATGTATGATATGGCATTGCGCTATAGTGCTGAATTAAAGGCAAAATATATTGTGCATATCCCCCGTGTTTTATATCATTATTGTGCAGAGCTTAATGATGAATTAGAAAATAGGGAGTTATACAGAAAAGCGGTTGAACAAGCTTTAATAAAGCAGCAACGTGCGGCAGAAGTCAGCTTGCATCCACAATTAGTGAATACTTTGCGGGTACGCTATCAATTGCCAGAAAACTCGCCTTTAGTCAGTATTATTATTCCGACACGTAATGGTTATCATTTATTATCGCGCTGTGTCAGTAGTATTTTTGCCAAAACAACTTATCAAAATTATGAGCTAATTATTATTGATAATGGCAGTGATGAAGTGCTTAGCCTAAGGTATTTAAGTCATTTACAGCAAGACCCCAGAGTGACTATTCTTCGAGATGATAGCCCGTTTAATTATTCAGCCTTAAATAATAAAGCCGTGGCACAAGCAAAGGGCGAAGTGATTGCCTTATTAAATAATGATTTAGAAGTGATTAGCGAAG
>WTCM01000014.1 GCA_013138595.1 Methyloprofundus sp.
AGTTTATGCGATCCAAGCAAAATCAACACTTTATTCAGCTAGAACTCACTTGTTTTCTAACTATTTAAGTAAGGAGCTACAATGCCCGAGAATTCAAGCCTATTTTAGTTATTAGCGAAAGTCCTAAGATAAATAGTGTCCATTTTTATCTTCGGTAGCGACTTGCGGTGAAAGTTGATCTAGGCTAGGAAAAATCTGGTTAAGCGCAGGATTATTTAAAATATCCAGTATGTTTTCAACGCCTTCATTCAGAATATGCAGATAAGTGTAATTTATTTTTGCGCGCCAATTGCCTGTATTATAGCTTATATTTCCTCCAACAAGAGGGAGGTTTAAGGTTTTTGTGGCTTCTCTTAGTGCGCTATGTGAATTCCCCGCATATATTTTCAGCTTTAAAAAGCTATCACCTATGCGGAAATGCTGACTAAAATCAACTCCATCAAAATGACTGCCTGGCAGATAAGCATAAAACTCATGGGGTGGGCGCATCCACGGATAAGCATAGCCTATATCTTGATGGTCAGATAATAAAAACAAATCAACATTTAAACGCCCTATGCGAATATCTATATCGCTACGCGGACTCCAGCGTATAAAGGCGAGCTCTAAGTTTTGTTCAAAAAAGTGTCCGACATGATCGCGCGCAACCCACTGAGTTGTGAAGTGAAACTGTTGATTAAAGGCAATATCTAATTGTAAACCTAGCCGAGAGTCTGTAGTAGCTCCCCATGATTTATCAACGGCTTTTTTTTGTGCGGTATTTCGATAGTAGCCAATCACATCTGTATCGGTTCCTATACCGCCTAATGTGCCAAAGCCTGAGAATGAGACTTTTGATAAAAAGTCTGAGGCTTGAGCAATAGGTGTAAAGAGACCTAAGCAGTAGAGTGTTAAAAAAAGTCGCGGGAATATTTTCAAGTTTAAAGGCTAATGTTAATACTCGATGTTCCAGTTTTTTTAACTTGATTTTGTAAAGCCATATAAATGAAAGGGCTAGCACAAAAGACAAGATACTTTGAAAAATTCATTTAGGATGTGCTGAGGCACGAAGCGCATCTTTCACGCGCCTGATGCGCTTCGTGCCTCAGCACATCCTATATTTTGAAAAGCAATAACAAAAAACTGGAACATCGAGTAATACGGTGTGATTTTGGTTTATTGCTGTCTATTCAATAAGCCATTACTAAGAATGGCAATTTAACGGTATTGTATCCTAAATTTTAAGCGAAAGACCTTAAATATTTGTTATGACTTATATAGATTATTGAATAAGCATAAGTATTTGTTTACAAGCTGATAATAGGGTGAGTATAATTACGCGATAAACTCGCTTTCGGACTGATGGCGGCGAATAAAAGTATTGCATTGACAATGCTTTTTTATTTTTAACTCAAGATAAGTATTGATTGTATGCCTGTAATTACCTTGCCTGATGGCTCTAAACGTGAATTTGATGACGCTGTTACAGTAATGGCGGTTGCACAGTCTATAGGCTCAGGTTTAGCAAAAGCAACGCTAGCAGGACGAGTCAATGGCGACATAGTGGATGCCAGTACCGTTATTGACAAAGATGCTGAGTTACAAATCATCACCGCTAAAGATGAAGAAGGCATAGACGTTATCCGCCATTCGACTGCACATCTATTAGCGCAAGCGGTTAAAAGACTCTTTCCAGAGGCACAGGTGACCATTGGTCCTGTGATTGATAACGGTTTTTTCTACGATTTTTCGTATGAGCATCCGTTTACGCCTGAAGATTTTAAAAAGATTGAAAAAGAAATGCAGCGTTTAGTCTCTGCTAACCTAGAAATTACACGTTCAGTTGTTTCGCGTGATGCTGCGGTAAAATTCTTCCGTGATTTGGGCGAAGAATATAAAGCAGAAATCATTGAATCTATTCCATCTGATGAAAATTTGTCTTTATATACACAAGGCGACTTTACGGATTTATGTAGAGGCCCGCATGTTCCGAGTACCAGCAAGCTAAAAGCCTTTAAACTAATGAAGGTGGCTGGAGCTTATTGGCGCGGTAACTCTGATAATGAAATGTTGCAACGTATTTACGGGACAGCATGGACGGATAAAAAAGAATTAAAAGCGTATTTACACCGATTAGAAGAAGCTGAAAAGCGTGATCACCGTAAATTAGCGAAAAGTTTAAACTTATTTCATACCCAAGAAGAAGCACCAGGCATGGTGTTCTGGCATGAAAAAGGTTGGACAATTTACCAACAAGTTGAACAATATATTCGTGAGAAATTACGCTCACACGGCTATGGTGAAGTCAGAACCCCACAAGTAGTAGATAAAAGTTTATGGGAAAAATCAGGGCACTGGGATAAATTCGGTGATATGATTTTTACCACGCATTCAGAGCATAGAGATTATGCGATTAAACCGATGAACTGCCCGTGTCATGTGCAGATTTATAATCAAGGTTTAAAAAGCTATAAAGATTTACCGCTACGTATGGCAGAATTTGGTTCTTGCCATCGTAACGAACCGTCAGGAACATTACATGGCTTAATGCGGGTACGTAATTTTGTTCAAGATGATGCGCATATTTTTTGTGCAGAAAATCAAATTCAAGACGAAGTGTCTGAGTTTATTGATTTGTTGTTTGAAGTGTATAAAGACTTTGGTTTTGATGAAGTCATTGTTAAATTATCCACTAGACCAGAAAAACGAGTCGGCTCAGACGAGGATTGGGATAAATCAGAAAAAGCACTGGAGCTAGCTTTAGATAATAAAGGGCTAGACTGGGAGTTACAACCAGGCGAAGGTGCGTTTTACGGGCCTAAAATTGAATTCTCATTAAAAGATTGTTTAGAACGTGTCTGGCAGTGTGGTACGATTCAAGTGGATTTCTCTATGCCAGGGCGTTTAGATGCGGTGTATATTGCCGAAGATGGCTCTAAACAAGTGCCGGTGATGTTGCATCGCGCAATACTGGGTTCTTTAGAGCGTTTTATCGGTATTTTGATTGAACAGCACTCAGGTACGATGCCTTTATGGCTATCGCCTGATCAAGTGGTGATATTAAATATAGCCAGCCGTCATGATGAATATGCTGAAGAAGTTTATGCGCAATTACATAAACAAGGCATTAGAACAAAAATTGACTTGAGAAATGAGAAGATAGGCTTTAAAATCCGTGAGCACTCTATGCAAAGAGTCCCCTACTTGATCATTATCGGTGACAAAGAACTAGAAGAAAAAACCGTGACCTTAAGATCACAGAGTGGTGAAGATTTGGGTAGTTTCTCAGTGGATGCCTTAGAGCAGCGACTGCTAGAAGAAATAGCACAAAGAAAATAATTTCGTAACTGGAGAAAAGAGTATCGCTTCAAAAAAAGATGCAACACGACTGAATGATGCAATTACTGCAAGACGTGTCAGATTAAGTGGTCTGCCTGAAGGTCAGGGTGGGATTATGTCATTGATGGATGCTAAGCGTATGGCATCTGATGCTAGTATGGACTTGGTAGAAGTATCGCCGAATGCAGATCCTCCTGTTTGTAAAATTATGGACTATGGTAAATTTTTATTCGACCAGAATAAAAAAATGGCCATGGCGAAGAAAAAACAAAAGCAGATTCAGGTTAAAGAAATTAAGTTCCGCCCAGGAACGGATATTGGTGATTACAATGTCAAGTTGCGTAATTTAACCAAGTTTCTTGAAGAAGGTAATAAAACCAAAATCACTGTGCGTTTTCGTGGTAGAGAAATGGCGCATAGAGAAATTGGTATGAATCTTTTAAAGCGTGTTGAAAAAGACCTAGAAGAATTAGCCGCTGTTGAGCAGTTTCCTAAAATGGAAGGTCGCCAAATGGTGATGGTTCTAGGACCTAGAAAAAAACGCTAAAGATTAATTGGCTACTAACGCGGGGCATAATAGAAGGGTATCGCACTGCGTACCTTGTCCCGTTTTAAATGTATAGCTAAAAGATTGGCTACTGTAGGAATAGTAGCGTTATTAATTCAGTCGGGCCGAGTGCATTTTGCCTTGCTGGGTTTTTATGTCAGGGATGGCTTTAATTTATATTATATTGGAGAAAATAAATGCCAAA
>WTCM01000106.1 GCA_013138595.1 Methyloprofundus sp.
ATAGAATTGTATGTTTTTTATACAATTGCCTACAGCCCCTTATTTTACTGACTTCTCCATTTTGGGGAGGTTTCCGTAAGTAATTGATTTTTAGTTATTAAAAAGATGTGTGTAAGGAGATGCTTTAAAGGCTTATCCTGTGCGCGCTTTTGTGAAAATATTAAAGCCAGTTATAAAATTGCCTTAGCCGCTTTATTTTCTCGAATGCTTTATCCCTTGCTTTATCCCTTAGTTAATATGGTCATTTTGATTATTTTAGCGGATTTTGGAGAAGCAAGTGCGGCGGCTTACGGGGTAGGAATACGCATAGAGTTTTTACTGTTATCGATTAGTATCGCTCTTTCCTCAATTATACCCCCCGTGTTTGGACAAAATCATGCGGCTAAACAAGGGAAGCGTAGTGGCAAAATTATTCGGCTTTCGATGTCGATTTCTTTTATTGCCAATAGTGTGATTTATATTCTGGTTTATTTTTCTGCTGAACCTATTGCCCAATTGTTTACCTCTGACCTAGAGGTTCAAACATTAACGATACAATTTTTACACATTCTGCCTTTAAGTTATCCTTGTTTTGGATTTACACTCATTATCAGTCAAGTCTTAATTACTCTTCATCAGCCGTTCAAATCTTTATCATTAGTCATCATTCATCAGCTTATCTTATCACTGCCATTAGCGTGGATAGGAGTAAATTTATGGGGTATTATGGATTTATATTGGGGTTTGTTATGCGCGAATGTCTTAACAGGAATAGGCGTTTATTTTTATGGGCGAAAACTCTCTTTTGTTATAGAAAAAGCAGTGAGTTGATAGAGGGCATAACAAAACTCTCAAACAATTACCGCTGTAAGAGCTTATTAAAAACACTCGATATACCCTTAAGAATAAAATCACCTTGGTCTAAAAAAATGGCTCTTTTTAAGCCTTTTAACAATTGATGTCTAGCGCGTAGTTTTGTTCGATAGTGCGCTTTCATACTGAGTGTTGAGAGCTGTGCTGCCACTTCGGTTGACACCGCTGCCTGCATATTTCTATCGCAGCGAATGGCAGAGTAAAGCCCATTTCAACTTCGTTTATTATAATTTTAAACTCACCTGCTGAACCAATACGATAATCTCCAGACAACAGTAAAAAAGCTCCCATGGCTATCGCATGACCATTACTTGCTATAACAACAGGTGTCGGAAAAGCCAATAATCGTGCTGATAACTTAAAACCACCGCAAAGCATTTTAAAAGCATCAAACACGCCATTTTGAAGAATATCTAGGTCAAAACCCGTAGAATTTTACTGCTGCTTAAAGCGATGAATCTGCCGGCGCTGTTTTTTATTGGGTCGCTCAGTTAAATCATTATGCATAAACTGTCGCTCCACACGTCTTTGCTCCACATCTTTGGCACGTTTTGCCAGACTTTCTGGCGTTTCTTGATAGAGCAATACGGCTTCAGGAGCAGGGCGGCGATGCGCGTTAATACCTAAAACCGTAATATCCCAGCTAAACTGGTCTTTATGAATGACCAGTTGGCTATCAATTTTGACTTCTTTGCTGGGTTTGGTGCGTTGACCATTCAAGTGTACTTTTCCACCTGAAACAGCCTCTGCAGCAAGTTTGCGCGTTTTAAAAAAACGCGCAGCCCATAGCCATTTATCCAAACGAATGGATTCTAATTGACTCATCGACTTATGTTAGCTTTCAGCCCAAGCTTTATAACCGCCCGCAAGGCTGACCGCATTCGTGTAACCGAGTTTATGTAAACTTTCCGTCGCAAGTGCAGAACGTCCACCTGACTGGCAGCAAACAATAATTTTAGCCGCATGCTGACCTGCAAAACTTGGGTGATTGCCAATTTGGAACTCTAATAAACCACGTGGGATATTAACCGCACTAGGCATCTGCCCTGCAGCAAATTCAGCAGGTTCTCTGACATCAATGACTAGGTGCTCAGATAACGCTTGTTTTGCATCAGAGACTGATATTTCAGTAATTGTTTGTTTCGCATTTGCGACTAAGTCCATTGCAGTTAAAGCCATGATAAATTCCTCATTGTTGATTAAAGATTGTATATTAGCAAATATTGATATTGAAAAGCTAGTTTTTTCGTGAGTTGTGTATATTTTAGGAGTACACTATTGCCCCATTCTGCACTATTTATGCTGGAGCTTTTAGGTGAATTTAGAAAAAGTTATTTTTGGTTTTTTTATTGTTTTATCACTGACTTTAAATGTCGGGTTTGTGCTGGGGGAATATAATAACCCTGAACATCACAGTGTCTTTGAGTTGTTTTCTGTCGTGGTGGTTAATTTAATTGCGACTGGCTTAAAACTTGGTGATAGCTCGCATATAGGCGCGGTATTATTAGCCACTAGCTTAGTGGCTGTGTTTGAGCTTTTGACCGCTGCATTACAGTGGACATACGCAGTACATATTATAGAAACAGGTGTCACACCTGAGGTCATAAGTAGCATTGTGTTTCTTGCTAGTGGGGCTTTAGTGGCAAATATTATTTCTGTGGTTATTTTGGTTGCTGAGACCTTAATGTCTAAAGTTTAAGCTGTTTTCTTAATGAGTTAATAAGCCTATGTTTGGAAACAAGGATAAAAAGTCTAATACAGTTGCGGGCAATGAGCTAAGTCGTGTTAGCTTTATTGTGATGCGCGAAATGCGTAGCCCTTTGATTATCTTACTCATCGTTTATTCAATCGCTATTTTAGGAATGGTTCTAATTCCAGGACCTATTATTAATGGTGAGGCTGAGTATTTAAGCATTTTTCATGCGTTTTATTTTATGACCTATACGGCAACGACCACAGGGTTTGGTGAAATTCCTTTTGCCTTTAGTAATGCGCAACGCTTATGGGCCATTGCCTGCCTTTATGTCAGCGTAGTGACTTGGTTTTATGCTTTAGGTAGTATCGTACGTTTATTTCAGAATATCTTTTTTATACGTGCAGTAGAGGAATGGCGTTTTGCTAAAAGTGTTAAGCGTATTAGCGCGCCTTTTTATATTGTGTGTGGTTTTGGAGATACGGGTAGTGTGTTAGTGCGTGGCTTGCATGATGCTGGTAAGCGAACGGTGGTTATTGATAAAAGTGACGAGCGTATACAGGCCTTATTATTACGTAATTACACTTTAAATGTCCCAGGGCTTTGTGCGGATGCCAGTGTCCCTAAGCATTTATTAGAGGCAGGTGTGCAACACCCTAATTGTAGGGCGGTAGTTGCTATTACCAGTAATGAAGATATTAACCTTAAGATTTCTGCGGTGGCTCGCTTATTAAACCCTGATGTAGGCATACTGGTGATGTCAAAACAAGAGGATGTAGAGGAAACTTTGGCCACTTTAGGGGGGGAAGTACATATTGTTGATCCCTTTAAAACCTTTGCTAAGGTACTTAATGCGAGTATTAATAATCCCGCTTTTTATGCTTTAAATAACTGGTTAGTAAGAGAAAAAAACGCGACATTAACAGATTATAAACGCCCTCCTGTAGGTAACTGGATTATTTGTGGTTATGGACGGATGGGCATGGAAGCAAATCATGTTTTAACCATGAATGGCGTTAAAACATCGGTGATTGACCCCTATTCACGCAAAAAAGATGAAGAAGTTGAAACCTATATTGTCGGTAGGGCAAATGCTAAGACACTCAAAAAAGCGGGTATTGATACGGCAGTGGGTGTACTCGCCGCAGCAGATGATGATGGGATGAATTTAAGTGTGTTGTTAAATGCACGTTACCATAAAAAAGGCGAGTTATTTACCATCGTTAGGCAAAATAGCCATCAAAATGAAATGGCATTTGATAAGGCGAGGGCGGATATGATTATGCAGCCTACCTTAGTCACTGCAAGAAAAATATTATTGCTTTTAATTGCGCCTTTATTAAAACATTTTTTTCGCTATTTAGTGGCTAAAGAGGAAGGGCGGCTTGCGGTTATTGATCAGGTTGTCAGGCGATTAAGTGATAAAATTGCTAATAAAGAGCCTTTGTTAGTGACCATTGATTTTACCCGTGAAAGAAGCAAGGCCGTAATTGAATGTTTGGATCGCGGAGAAGAGGTCTTATTAGGCGATATTATTTCAGTGCCTACCGAGCGTAATAGGGAGCTAGAAGTTGTCCCTTTTTTGATTCAGTCTGGCAAGGAACAAATTATCTTACCCACGAATGATTATAAAATTCAGGCGGGAGATCAACTGCTATTTTGTGGTACGGCAGCTGCAAAAAAGTTGGTCAGATCCACTATTAATAATGAGTATACTTTGTACTATTTACGCACAGGGAAATTTATGCCTAAAAGTTACATAGGGCGTTGGTTTGCAAAATTATTTAACAAAGATTAGGAGCGCGCACGGAATAACACCCCGAAGTTAGAAATCGGGAGCTTGTTTCGTGCACGTTCCTTCAATTAAAAACAAGGAGAGTGTAAATGCTTAAACAAGATGTTCAGATGTGTGATTTATGTGGGCTTGTAGTGGAAATTGATGGGTTTACGGTGGATATAAAAGAGGGCAAAACATTGAAGTTCTGCTGTGCGGGGTGCTTGTCGGTTTATCGCTTATTAAATGGCGATAATATTGTGGAGTGAACTTAAATTAAAGACTTGTGTAGATCATGGTAATTTGACATAATTATGAGTTCCAAAAAATTTACATAACATAGACTGATATGAACATTACAATGCTTAAGGCAAAACTACACCGAGCAACGGTAACTCATGCTGAATTAGGCTATGAAGGCTCTTGCGCTATTGATGGCGCAATATTGGATTACTCGGGTATTAGAGAGTATGAGCAAATTCAGATTTATAATGTCAATAATGGTCAGCGTTTTACCACTTATGCTATTCGCGCAGAAGCAGGCTCAGGTATTTTTTCTATTAATGGTGCCGCAGCGCGCCTAGCATGTCCTGGTGATTATATTATTGTCTGTTCTTATGCTGAATTGAATGAAGCTGAATTAAAAAACTTTCAACCGACTTTGGTTTATTTTAATGATCAAAATGAAATGATCAGAACCAGTCATTCTATTCCTGTACAAGCGGCTTAATTCCTTTAGCGAGACCTTTCAAAATCAATCACAATGGCTCATTTAACTGTCTTTGTGGTTGATAGATTTTCCTGATTACCCACAACCCTCAGCTATAATTCGTCATTCCCGAAGTCTTTTATCGGGAATCCACGTTGAGCATAGATTTCTGCTAACAGCATGCAGGATGACGGAATTTTGTGCCAGGTAATTCTTTGCAGCTTGATGAGTTTCGCAAAAGCCCCCCTAGCTATCCTATAAAATGTTAGATTAATTTTGCGCTACTATTTATTGCTTATATTGACACAGCTATTTAAAAGAGGACATATATGAAATATTTTACAAAAAAAGGGCAAGTTTATATCTTATTGCTTAGTTTTTTAGTGACACCGTTAACTGCTTGGGCAGGGCGCACAGTGGTTGATATGCAAACTAGCCATGGTTTGATTACCCTAAAACTAAGAGATTATATGGCGGATGGCACGGTGACTAATTTTTTAAGCTATATGGATGCTGGCTTTTATGATGGGACTGTTTTTCATCGCGTCATTGATGGCTTTATGATTCAAGGGGGAGGCTTTGATGAAGAATTAAATGCTTTGCCTGTTGAAGAGCCTATTGTTTTGGAGACGAATAGAGGGCTTAGTAATGTGCGTGGCACGATTGCCATGGCACGCCGGGCTGACCCTGATAGCGCAAGTTCTCAGTTTTTTATCAATACTGTTGATAATAGTTTTTTAGATTATCAAAGTACAGCATCACCTGGCTATGCCGTCTTTGGTGAAGTGATTGCGGGTATGGATGTGGTCGATTTAATCAGTCAAGAAGCCACGGGTAATGCAGTTTCTAGCCTTGGTGCCATGAAAGATGTGCCTACTAATACTGTCGTGGTTGAGGTGATACGCCCTAGAGAAGGTGAGTTGAAATTTGCAGATATACCGGTGACGTATAGTGCAGGTGATAGAATTGTGGTTAATTTAGTGGAGACGATGATACGTGAAGAACCTTTAGATTTATGGTTTGCTATTTTAACCGCAGATTCACGTTTATTTTATGTCTCTCCTGCTGGTCTTTCACTGATGCCTAACAGCTTTATGAATGCTGTCTCTGAAGATGTAGATATACACACTGTATTTAATTTTGAGGTACCTGAGGGCTTAGTAGGGCGCTTCACTTTATTAGCGATTTTCAATAATCCAGGTGAGGGTATTGACCACTTAGAGCATAGTTTACGCTCGAATATTGCACGCTTTGATATAGAGTTAGTGCGTTAGTTCTATATTTCACAATGGTAGCTTGTACTACAGATTTAACACGGGCAGGAAGTATAGCAGCATTATTCGTAGGTGCAGCTTTAGCCGCACAGTGCAGATAAATCTGCACCTACATGACTATTATGTCCCGTGTTAAGTTGGTAGCCGTAACTTGGAATAGCGTAGGAGACTGTGAAGGTATTATCAAACTGGAGTCCAAAATGCATTTTGGGCGATTGTTATCCAATGTCATTACTTGAGAAGAGGCATAAATTGTCAGAATCAATGGCTTATCTGGCTTCTGCTGTTGGGGTTCATGCTTCACCCCAACCTACGCCTAATGCTTTCACAGCCTTCCACCCTAAATTTCACCTACAACACATTTGCCGCGTGATCTGCTAAGCGAGAGCGTTCTCCACGTCTTAAGGTAATATGCGCCCCATGTTCCCATGATTTAAACTTATCCACCACATAGGTTAGCCCCGAACTTGTTGCGGTTAAATAAGGCGTATCTATTTGCGATAAATTTCCAATACAAATAATTTTAGTACCGGGTCCTGCACGCGTAATGAGTGTTTTTAATTGCTTAGGCGTTAGGTTTTGCGCTTCATCTATAATTAAGTAGCGATTTAAAAATGTTCGTCCGCGCATAAAATTTAATGAGCGAATTTTAATTTTATTCATCAAGATGTTATTGGTAACATCCTTTTCCCAGTCAGTGTCTTCATCGTGATCACTGAGTAATTCTAGGTTATCAATTAAGGCTCCCATCCACGGAGCCATTTTTTCTTCTTCTGTTCCTGGTAAAAAACCTATATCTTCACCGACTGGAACTGTCTCACGGGTCATAATAATTTCGTGATAACGTTTATCATCCATGGTTTGCGATAAACCAGCGGCAAGTGCTAAGAGTGTTTTTCCTGTTCCTGCTGTGCCCAGTAAAGTGACAAAATCAATTTCAGGGTCTAGTAAGACATTAAAGGCAAAATTTTGTTCACGGTTTTTAGCAAAGATTCCCCATGCAGAATGATGCCCTTCGCGATAGTTAGTTGCTAGTTCTAATTTAGCGGTACCGCTATCTACGGACCTTACAATCGCTTCAAAATCAGAATTTTCAGCGATATAAAGATATTGATTAGGGTACCAGTCAGACACCAAAGGCCCTTCTAGTTTATAAAAAGTACGTCCTTCTTCTATCCATGATTCCATTTTATTGCCATGCGTTTCCCAGAAATCATCGGGGAGTGCCGTTGCACCGCTGTACAGTAAATCTATATCATCCAGTGTCTGGTCGCTATGATAATCCTCAGCATTCAGCTCTAATGCCGCGGCTTTAATACGCATATTAATATCTTTAGAGACTAAGATAACCTGCGTTTCTGGGAATTGTTTTTTGAGGGTGAGAACAATACTTAAAATTGAATTATCGGCAAGGCTGCCCGGCATAGAGTCAGGCAGTGCAGCGGTCATTTGCTGTGTCTGAAAATATAAGCGCCCCTCTAAAGCATCCTCTTTTTGCCCGGTGCTTTGTAGCTGAGATAAAGGTAAGCCCTCTTTTATATCTTCTTGATTTCTGCCTTTTAATAAGTCATCAATAAAGCGGCTTACTTGACGTACATTACGAGCCACATCGGTTCGACCTTTTTTGCCATTATCCATTTCCTCCAAAACAATCATAGGAATAAAGATATTATGTTCCTGAAAATGGAACAAGGCGGCAGGGTCATGCATTAATACATTAGTATCTAAAACAAATAATTTTTTTTCGGCACTGACATTCATACTTATTCTCCTAGTTTAGCTAATTTTTCTAAGACCTCATCTAAATGAATTTTGACTTTAACTTTACGCCATTCGTGAATTAACACACCTTCGGGGTCAATTAAAAACGTACTACGTTCTATGCCCATGACTTTTTTGCCATACATGTTTTTTTCTTTGATCACATCAAATAACTGACAAAGCTTTTCTTCTTTATCAGAGAGTAAGTCAAAGGGAAAATTTTGTTTCGTTTTAAAGCCCTCATGTACCCGTACACTATCACGAGATACACCGAGAATTACGGTATTATATTGTTCAAACTTTTCGGTATTATCACGAAAATTCTGCCCTTCAGTAATGCAGCCTGAGGTGTTATCTTTGGGATAAAAATAGAGTAAAACATATTGCCCTTGATAGTCGGATAACTGAATTGTTTTATCACCTGTGGCAGCGGCTGAAAAATTAGGGACGGGGTTATTAAGACTGACTGTAGACATGCGGATTCCTTTGCCATATTGGCTTTAAATGATTTTTTAAAGCGTAGCATAAATTAGGTTTAAGTATCAGTGTTTAATTATTTTCGGGGAGAGTTAGAGTGTTTCTAATACTGCTGCCAGTGTTAGGTTTTTTTACACTGATTATCGTTCTCTTTAAGAGCTTAGTGATCGCTACCATTTTTATTTTAACCACTCAATAATATGCTCTTCTAAATCATCTATTTGCGATTCTTTCATGGCAAAGCTAGTAATGGCAACGCCCGCATCTCTGACACTCTCTTGAGACCCTGAAATAAGTGGATGCCAATCAGCTAAGGGTTGTCCGTCACTAAGTAAGCGATAAGCGCAGGTGGCAGGTAACCAATTATAATCCGCAAAATTATTATGTTGCTTAAGGTCAATACAGTCTGGGACTAATTTGGTACGTTTGCTGTATTGAGTACAATGACAAGTTTCAAGATCGATTAAATCACAGACGACACTAGTAAAAAATATATCACCTGTTTCTTCATCTTCTAGCTTGTTTAAGCAGCATTTAGCACAGTTATCACACAGAGATTCCCATTCTTGAGTGCTCATCTCAGATAGTTTTTTTGTTTCCCAGAAATTCATAAAGAACCTTTAATCAGATAGACTAACGCCTATTTAGGAGCGTGCACGTTCCTTAGTTTAGAAAGATAAATATCAAAAATAGCTTTGTATATTATAATGGTCCATTGCACTGCTAAGCTGAAGCTATGGGCTACTATCTCCAGCTATTAAAGTGCGCAGTATAACAGTGTATGCTGTTATATTTTATTTTTTATCGTTTAAAAAAATACATAGGAAAAATAGATGAAAATTGCTATCGCTGGGACGGGGTATGTAGGTCTATCAAATGCAATGTTGCTTGCACAACAACATGAAGTGGTTGCAGTTGATATTATTGCAGAGAAAATTGACTTACTGAATGCGAAGCAGTCACCTATTGTGGATGTAGAAATAGAAGATTTTTTACAGAATAAACAACTTAACTTCACTGCGACACTGAATCAAGAAGATGCTTATCAAGATGCCGATTTTGTTATTATTGCCACGCCTACCGATTATGACCCAGAAACAAATTATTTTAATACACAGTCTGTAGAAGCCGTTATTAAAGATGTAATGGCTATTAACCCTAATGCCGTGATGGTGATTAAATCAACTGTTCCTGTCGGGTATACCGCTAAAATAAAAAAAGAACTTAACAGTGAAAATATTATGTTTTCTCCTGAATTTTTAAGAGAAGGGAAAGCATTGTATGACAATTTACATCCTTCGCGTATTATTGTGGGTGAACGCTCAGAACGAGCTGAAGTGTTTGCAGCTTTATTAGTGGAAGGGGCCGAAAAACAAGATATTTCAGTGTTATTCACAGACTCTACCGAAGCAGAAGCGGTTAAATTATTTTCTAATACCTATCTAGCAATGCGTGTTGCTTATTTTAATGAGCTAGACAGTTATGCAGAAACTCATAATTTAAGCGCTAAGCATATTATTCAAGGGGTGGGCTTAGATCCACGTATTGGTGACCACTACAATAATCCTTCGTTTGGTTATGGCGGCTATTGTTTACCTAAAGATACAAAGCAACTCAGAGCTAATTATAAAGATGTACCGAATAGTCTGATTAGCTCTATTGTGGATGCAAATAGTATGCGCAAAGATTTTATTGCCGAGGCTATTCTTAAGCGTCAGCCAAAAGTAGTAGGGATTTATCGCTTAATTATGAAAAGTGGCTCAGATAATTTTCGCGCCTCCTCGATACAGGGCATTATGAAGCGAATTAAAGCGAAAGGAATAGAAGTGGTTGTATATGAACCCGTTTTACAAGAGGCTGAGTTTTTTCATTCCAAAGTGGTGAGTGATTTACAAGAGTTTAAGCAGATCTCAGATGTAATCGTGGCTAATCGTTTAGCTGATGATTTAAAAGATGTAGAAGCTAAGGTGTATACGCGTGATTTATTTGGTAATGATTAGCCAGCATATCAAGCCATCTTGTTTAATGCATTTGTAATGACCGCAAAAAAATCTCAGCCAAGTAACTTAAATCCTCTCATTCTTATTCTTACTTATCGATAGACAATTCCAGTTAGAAAGGCTAGACTCAAAAGTGGTCTTTCTAGACTATAAAGCACTTTATTTTTGTTTTTTTATACAATAAAAAGAGGTATTTATGATGAATAGGAATGTAATTCTTTGCTCTGATGGTACTGGTAATAAAGGCGGCGCAGGCGTTGATAGTAATGTTTTTAAACTTTATTTAGCGGTTGACCTGCATCACTCAGAACAAAAACAAATCAGTTATTATGATAACGGGGTAGGCACAAGCACTAACCGATACTGGAAGGCATTTTCAGGGGCTTTCGGCTTTGGTTTTGAAGCGAATGTTTGCGACTTATATGAGGAGTTAGCGCGTAACTACCAAAGAGGTGATCGTGTTTTTATGTTTGGTTTTAGTCGTGGCGCAGCGACTATACGAGCTTTCACAGGGTTTATTGATGCTTGTGGTTTAGTCAATCGCTTTGATGAAGCGGGGAATTTAAAAGAAGAAGCGCTTTTTCAAAAACAATTAGCGGCCGCAATTGTAGTCTATCGAAAAATTAAGAGTGATAAAGGTAAGGCAGCAGCTGAGACCTTTAAGCAGGAGTTTGCTTATAAAGACAGTGAGTACGCACCAGAGGGTAATTTAAAAATTGAATTTGTCGGTGTTTGGGATACCGTGTCTGCCTTAGGTTTTCCGAAAAACTTAAGCTTAGCTTTTGACCCTCTTTTTAAAATTGCTGATAGTCTTTCAGAGCAATTTTTTCCGCATAGCTATTATAACTACAATATTACACCAGGCACGCAATACGGCTATCACGCTTTGTCGATTGATGATGCGCGAGAAAGCTTTCGCCCAGAAGTTTGGATGGAAAAAGGACGTGACCCAGCGACTGTTGAACAAGTATGGTTTGCAGGTGTACATTCTAATGTGGGCGGAGGCTATCCACGCAATGGCTTATCTGATGTTGCTTTTGACTGGATGTTGCAAAAAGCGGCAGCACATGGGCTGAAATTTATTGAGGGGACAGCGGAAAGTGTCGCAATGTCTGCTAATGAGCAAGGTAAGCTCTACGATTCACGTGATGGCTTAGGGATGTATTATCGCTATCAGCCACGCATGATTGCTGAGTTATGCAAATCAACCAATAAAAAAACCTTAGGTGAACCCAAGTTATTAGGACCTGTTAAAATTCATAATACGGTTTTTAAGCGGGTGGAGCGCGGCACAGCGCGTTATGTACCTAGTTTTATACCAGAAATTTTTGATGTGGTTAAAACAGAGGACGCTTCTAGTCGTGCTATCGTCTTAGATGAACAGCCATGGCAAAAAGCACAAGAAGAAGTTAATAGCTGGGTAAAGAAACAGCAGTATCTTTATCATGCTTTTGTTGAGGTGACCTTTTTTCTGATTGTTTGCGCGCTTTTATTATGGATTTTTCCGCCTGAAATTGTGAGTCAATTACAATTAGATTGCTGCGGAGATGTGTCTAGCAAGTGTGATTTACCTAGCTTAGCAAAGCTACTCTATTATATTTTTCCCAGTTTATTTGAGAATTTTATAACATTTGTAGTATGTGCTTATTCGTTTATATTTTTTACCATGATTGCGGTATTAGCGAGTATGTATTTTCTGCGTTCAGCTTTTAAGAAAGGCTTGGTTGAAGCACAAGAGACATGTAGAAAGCTGTTGTTTGAGCGGGTTTTACAGGAGCAATCTGACTAAGTTTTAGCTAAAGACTTGGTGCACGGTCTTGTCTAGGCTCACGACCATTAATGATATAGGATGTGTTGACGATAGGAAACGCATCACAGGCGAAAAAGATGCGTTTCGTGCCTCAACACATCCTATATTTTTTCTTAACTTACCCCCGTATTTAGCAAAATGGTACGTGCAACGTACCCTACGAATTACTTGGCTTCTACGGCTAGTTCAGGTACAAATAAAGCAGGATCAACTTTGGTTTTATTCAAATACACATTCCAATGTAAATGAGGCCCTGTGACTCTGCCTGTTTCACCCACTTCTCCTAGTTTTGTCCCTTGTTCAACAAGCTGCCCTGCTTTGACACTGATTTTAGATAAATGGAAATAGCCAGAAATCAAACCTTGCCCATGATCTATAAACACGCTATTACCATTGTAATAATAGCTGCCTGTATTAATCACTAAGCCAGAGGCGGGCGCACTAATTGTTGTGCCTGTAGGGGCGGCTATATCTAGCCCGCTATGTGGATTTTTAGGCTGATTATTAAAAAATCGCTTAAGCCCAAACGGGCTACTTAAACGACCTATCACGGGTAAAGCAAATGAAATTTCCTCAACCACTTGCTGTGTCCAAGTGTTTAAAGCTTTATTAATCGCTGGGCGTTCGTTGCTAATGCGTTGGGTGTCATCAGGATTAGGGTTGACCATGCGCTTATTTTTTAAAGTAATATATTGCGCGGGGTAATCCTTCGCAAAAATCCTAAAGTCGAATGTTTGGCTACTTTCTGCAGATTTAAGCTGTATGCTATGCGCACCAGGCTGAATGCTTAAGGGAATTCCCACCACAGCGACCCATTGCTTGCCTTTTGCTAAGACTAAAACGCGTTGTTCTTGAAAATAAACTTCAGGCGCTGGTTTTGTGACTGAGCCTAAAGCGATACTGACCACGCCACCAGGCGCATATAGCTGCTTAGGCACGGCATTAGCAAAGCTTAAACTAGGTAATAATAAGAGTAGGGTGAGATATTTATGCATGGTTTATTTCCTGTATTTCACTGCTAAAAGAGCCTGAACTTAAACGTGTTTCAATGCGATCACCAACTTTAAGTGTTTGGGTGGAACTTAGCACGCTATTTTTCTGGTCGGTACTTAAACTATAACCGCGATGTAAGGTCGCAAGAGGGCTAACGATATTTAAGGTTTGACACAAATGAGTGAATTTTTGTTGTTCATCATGTAGCTTGCTCAATACACTGGTATTGAGTCGTTGCTTTAAATTGAGGGTTTTTTCCTGATGTTGCTGTATTTTATGAGCGGGGTTAAATTGCCAAAGCTGTGCTTGCTGCATTTGTAATTGCGCTTGGGCGAGTCGAATGCGCTTACTTAAACTTGCTTGTAAGCGGTGTTCCAGCTCATCTAAACGTTGTGATTTAATTTCCAGTTGTTTGCCTGGATGCTGTTGATTTAAACTTTTTGTGAGCCATTCTAAGTGACGCTGCGCGTGTAAAATCTTATTTTGCATCAGTGTCGCTAAATGCTGTTCATAGGCTTGAAATTGTCCTAGCCATTGACTTGCATCGGGTGTGCAATGTTCTGCAGCGGCTGTTGGTGTTGCGCTACGTAAATCAGCCACATAATCAGCAATGGTCGTATCTGTTTCATGCCCGATACCGCTAATAATCACAATACGACTTTTAAAGATTGCTTTAGCGACCATTTCTTCATTAAAAGCCCATAAATCTTCAATAGTTCCACCCCCACGCGCTAAAATCAAGACATCGCATTCTTTACGCTGATTAGCCGTGATAATCGCTTGATTAATTTCATATTTAGCTTCGTTACCTTGTACTAAAACAGGGTAAATAATCACGGGAATAGAAGGGAATCGACGTGCAAGCACGGATAAAATATCTCGAATAGCCGCACCAGAAGCCGAGGTAATAATCCCAATTGCCTTGGGAATACGAGGTAAGCTACGTTTATGTTCTTGTTCAAACAAGCCTTTAGCCGCAAGTTTTACTTTAAGTTGTTCATAGGCGAGGCGTAATGCGCCATCACCTGCTTGCTGCATATTGTTAACAATTAACTGAAAATCTCCACGTGCTTCGTATAAGCTGACATTGACACTGGCTTGTACTTGTAAACCGTTTTCAGGAATAAAGGCGAGTGCTTGTGCTTGTCGCCTAAAAAGCGCGCAACGCACTTGCGAGCGGGCATCTTTTAAAGAAAAGTACAAATGACCTGAAGAAGGGCGGCTTAAATTAGAAATTTCCCCCGTCACTTGAATAGAGAAAAAATTTTGCTCTAATAAGGATTTAACTTGGAAATTAAGTTGCGAGATGCTGTAGAGTTTGCTTAAGGAGTCCATTGTGTTATTTGGGTAAATTCGTAGCCCATAAGGGGCGTAGGGTTTAGAGTTTGTGAAAAATATTTTCTCAATGGAAAAAATGGGAGCCCAAAATGCGTTTGGAGCATCGCTCTATTGCAATAAATTATTAAACAAACTGAGGAGTATTGTAAAATAAACTTTATTATCTGTATATTGATTGGAGCATAGATGGGCTGGGTATATTTAATAGGGGCGAGTATTGCGGAGATTTTTTTTGCATTGAGCCTTAAATATAATGAAGGGTTTACTAAATTAATTCCGTCTATTGTGACCGCAGTGGCGGGAGCTGGGAGCTTTGGTTTATTGATTTTAGCGATTAAAACCTTACCATTAGGCACGGCTTATGCGATATGGACAGGCGTAGGTGCGGCAGGCATTGCGGTTGCGGGGATTTTTCTATTTAAAGAATCTGTCGATATTTACCGACTTGCGTCTATTGCCTTGATTATTTTAGGCGTAATAGGCTTAAAGCTGACCTCTACTGAATAGTATGTTGCATATTATTAATACTCTCGTAGGGCATAAAGCTTTATTTGCACGCTTTGCAAAAGGTGATAGTTTACTTTTTGTTGATGAAGCGGTGTTGAGCTTGCATGCCCACTCTGAGACAGCTAAGGCATTGTTAGCGTATACAGCAGATTTTCAGTATTATGTTTTGGAGGCGGATTTATGCGCACGTGGTTTGTCTGCTAAAGACATTTTAACGATGATAAACCTAGTCGATTATGTTGGCTTTGTTAATTTAACCATAGAGCACGCAGTGATTAAAACATGGAATTAGAGTTTAACGGGCAAATTATTGCCACTAGCGACCAAGGTTTTTTGTTAGATAAAAGTTGTTGGAATGATGATTTAGCGAAGGCTTTAGCGCAACGCGAAGAAATTGTTTTAAGCGATGCGCATTGGGAAATTCTGTATTTTATTCGCCATTTTTATCAAGAGTACCAATACCTGCCGAATGCACGAGTTTTTAGTAAGGCAATTAAATGCGAACTGGGAGTAGAAAAAGCAAATAGTCGTTATTTATTAAAGCTATTCCCAGCAGGTCCTTTAAAATACGCCTGTAAAATCGCTGGCTTACCTAAGCCCCCCAGTTGCTTATAAGCAGTTGCTGTTTTAGTTTATGAAAGCTAAGAAATAATGATATTTATAATAGGGAATATAAGTTTCCCCCTAAGGTATTGATAGAAATACTAAGTAAATAAGTGTAATATAAAAAACTCTCTATCAGTTATCAATTTATGAGTGAAGTCAAAAATGAGTAAAGGATTTTCAATTTTAGAACTACTTGTTGTTATGGTAATTGTCGGGGTGGTGGCGAGTCTATCAATGCCTGTCATGACTGCCTATAAAACAAAACAGTTCGATCAAGAAGTGAGTAAATTAATACTAGATATTAAATTAGCACGCAGTGAAGCTGCGAAACGTAATATTTTTGTCACGCTTCGACGCATAGGTACCTCGTGGAACAATGGCTGGTTCAGCTTTGTGGATGATAATGGTAATGGGAAAAAAAATAGCAGTGAGTTAATTATTTTTAGCTCTCATAAATTAAGCGATACCAAACTTAAAAATGGTTCTGGGTTCGCTAAATATATACGTTTTTCAGGGGCAGGTACCGCTCATAAAAAAGGCTGGTTAGTCGTGAAGCACCGTACTATTTCAACATTGAAAGAAGTGGTGTGTATTAAAACTTCTGGGCGTACGAGTTTATCTCGATGTCCTAAATCCAGCGATCCCTGTGAATTTACCAGTGCTTGCTCTTAATAGAGGGTGATTGTGAATACTAAGAGTCAAAATTATAAACCCGCTAACTATAAAGCTGCCGCTGGTTTTTCACTAATGGAAGTCTTGATTGTTTTAGTGATTGCGACGGTCGCTATTTTAGGGGTGACTAAAATGCAGTTAAGTTCTTTGGTCAATGTAGGCGATGCCGCCCAGCGTTCACAAGCCACAACGCTTGCCTATGAGATGATTGATCGAATACGTGCTAACCAAGGCAATCTTGCAGCCTATGCTGGTAAAACAGTGGGCTATGGGCAAACGGCTTTAAGCTCACCTGGCACCACGGCTGCAAGTAATAGTGCGCGCGCACAAATTGATTTGTATCAGTGGGAGCAAAAACTGAATTTAACGGGAGGGCGTAAAAATATTTACCAAGCGACAGGTAATATTACGCGCTCAGGTAATGTCTTTACGGTCAAAATAACTTGGAAAACACGCTCAACCTCTCATGACAGTGACTTTCTGTCTAAATCAGTCAGTACAACTACCGAGTTTTAAATTATGTCATGGACTACGTATAAAAAAGTAGCAGGTTTAACGCTAGTTGAGCTACTTGTTTCAACCGTTATTTCCTTATTTTTATTATTAGGCGTTTTTCAGCTGCTATTAAATTTAGGTAATACCACACTGACCACAACCAGCCTCTCTTCCTATCAAGAAAGTGGGCGCTTTGCCACAGAATTTATGGTTCGTGAAATTCGCCAATCAGGATTGTTGGGTAATTTAAGTGATATTAAGCAAATTTCCCCTACTATTGCAGATCCTATTGCAGATGCCTCAGTCACAGAAAGTTTTAGTTGTGATAAAGCTTGGGTTTGGCAGTTATCAGCGCCTATTTATGGTTATGATGACACTCTTTCTGGCGTGAGTTCTATTTTAGATTGTATGAGTAGTAATAGCGGTTCAGATGTACTAATTTATAGAGGGTCGGATGATAGGGTGACGGCTACCGCAGATTTACAAGATGACCATGATTACTTATATAGCAATTTTTCCGTAGGCACTTTATTTAGAAAAAATGTGGATACCACTCCGACCAGTGCAACAGGTTTTGACTTTTGGGAAGTTAAAACAAAAATATTGTATATCAAAAATGATCCTGCGGGTGTGCCTTCTTTATATCAGTATGACAGTAGCAGTTCGAGCTCAGAACAGATTATCGACGGCGTAGAGTCTATGCAAATCAGCTATGGGCTACGCTCAGATATTGGCGATTTTGTTAAAACTTATGTGACAGCTCCCAGTTTTTCCGATGCAGTGTGGGATCAAGTGAGTACCTTGCAGATTGATTTATTAGTACGTTCTTTAAGCCCTAATAGCACTTATCAAAAAGCAGGGGCGTGTTTAGATAACGCCAATACTTATACTTTAGGTAATTATACTTATACTCCGACAGACACAGCACCGAACTGTTATTACCGTCGTGTCTTTACGACTATTGTGCAGCTACGTAATGGGGAGTAAAACATATAGCTACACATTTAACACGGGACACTATAGTAGGGTATCGCACCGCGTACCTTTTGCCAGCATAGGGTACGCAGTGC
>WTCM01000269.1 GCA_013138595.1 Methyloprofundus sp.
CTTACGGAAACCTCCCCAAAATGGAGAAGTCAGTAAAATAAGGGGCTGTAGGCAATTGTATAAAAAACATACAATTCTATAACTTATTGATTTTAGGTTATTATGATACTTGTGTGTAAGGAGATGGCTTTCACCCCGCCTCTAAGCTCAAACCTTATTCAGCCTTTTCTATCACTTCAGCCTTACGAGTCTCGCCTTTACCAATCGTCAGTAAATCCCAAACCAATAAACCTAAACCAGCGGCGGTCATCCAACCAAAGAACATACGCCAATGCATCGCGGTGATAAAGGATGGGTGCGTTTGTGCGGCAAAATATCCACCCCACGTAGAGCCCCCAATCGCTCGTTCAATAAACGATTGCTCATAACCTGCAATTAATAAGGCGATGGTCATACCGAGTACGCCCATATTTAATAGCCCTAATGCCCATTTCCAACGCCATGCGTTTTGTGAATCCGCGCCCATCCATACATTACCGCGCCAATGCTGAATGGCTATATAAAAGAAGGCAATATTAATGGTTGCATAAGCCCCAAAGAACGCTAAATGACCGTGTGATGCTGACCATTGTGTGCCATGTGTGTATAAGTTAATTTGTGGCAAGGTGTGCATAAAGCCCCAAACCCCTGCGCCAAAAAAGTTACCAAACGCATGTGCAATTAACCAAGCCATTGCAGGGTGGTTCATATTTTTAAAACCACGTTCGCCTGAATCGTAAACTGCATGAACTACCATTGCCACCAGTGGAATCGGTTCTAAGGCGGAGAAAAAACCGCCAATAGTCAGCCAGTATTCGGGCGTGCCTATCCAAAAATAATGATGCCCTAACCCCAAAATCCCCGAACCAAACATCAAGGCTACTTCGATATATAACCAGGTAGTCACGATTTTACGACTAACGCCTAAAATGGTCATTAATGACCACGCCATAATGACACCAACCAAGACTTCCCAAGTTGCTTCTACCCATAAATGGATAACCCACCACCACCAAAATTGCTCATGGGTGATATTGGTCATATAGAACATACCTGCGACATATAAGCCTGCAAGAGCGACTAAATCTAGGGTTAAAACCCCAGCAATACCCGACCACTTGCCTTTACTAAAGGTTAATACCACGTTAGCAAAGAAAACCAGCATCACAATCACAATACCAATATCAGCCCAACGGGGCGCTTCGATATATTCACGCCCTTCGTTAATCAGCCATAAAGTCGTATCGTTACCCGCGCCTGTTTGCACAAATAGGTAAACTAAAACTACGATAGTGATTGCGGCACTAAATACCCAAAAGCCCCAAATACCATATTTTAAGCCGACAATCTCTGTCTCACTTTCATCTTCTAAAAGCCAATAAGTACAGCCCATAAAGCCATATAACATCCATAAGATCATGGCATTAATATGCACCATGCGATTAACGCTGAAATCTAGGAATTCATATAAAAAGCTAGGCGCAATAAATTGTGCAGCAGCAAGCAAGCCAAATAAAATTTGGAAAATAAATAAAATAACCGCGCCCATAAAGTATCTTACAGCGAGTTTCTGCCCATCATTTAAGGTACTGTCATCAACACCAGCCCAGCGGTGAAAAGCCGCTAGCTTCTCTTTAATAGACGGTTTAACCGTTTCAGTATTAGCACTCATAATTAATCATCCTCTGCGTAAATGGTGGTGAAATTATAAGGGAAGCCGTTAGTATCAATACTCGACATCCATTTTAAGAAAGCCACAACACCACGCGCTTCTTCTTCTGTAATATCCAAATTAGGCATTTTTCTATTGGTTCCAAAAGTACGTGCGTTGGTCTCAGGATCCATTAAGAACTTGATCATTTGCTCTTCACGTAATTCTACGCTTAACCAACCTTGATCTAGCCAAGCTTTAGTTAAGTCAGGCGCGTAATAAGCCCCATTCCCTAATAGAGTATGGCAATTCATACAGTTTTTAGCTTGGGTGGTTTTTTTACCTAGTGTCACCAGTGCTTCGGCTTCTTCTTCACTAAATACTTTACCAAATAATAATTCCTCGCCACCAATCACAGGCATAAATTTATTCAGCTCTTTATCAAATTGGTAATCAACTTTTTTATTAATCACTGAATACGCAGGCACACGCTTGCCGCCTGCTTTGGTTTGCTCTAAGGTGTCAAAGGTCAAGATCACCAGAATTAAAAAAGAGCCAGCGGTGACCCACACAGCAACTTTTTTCCAAAAGGACTCGGAGGCCCATCGAGGTGTTTCACTCATTTTCTTTCTCCAAAGGTTTGGGAGCGCACACGAAACAACCTCCCGATTTCTACCTAGTCTTTTTGCACCAGCAGTGCTGATCTCATTCGTTGCGTAGAATAACTATGCGCCTCATGAGGTCAGCCCTGCTGATGCAAAAATCCTGCGTTATAATTTCGGGGTGTTATTCCGTGCACGTTCCTTAGTTAAACTGGGTTCCTTATCGGGGTCATGTGTGGCTTTGCATAAGTGCCAAATCGCAATAGGGGCGAAAAAATAGCCGACGACCATAACATAGGAAATAATACGCCAGTGACCATCCAAATTGGCGGCTAACGTTAATTGGTAAACAGAGACTAAGAGTATTAAATAAGAGCTATAAGCACATATTGTAATACTGAGTTTAGGTTTGACTTTAGACCATGCAAACAGCAAGGCATAGCTCGCCCCAGCCATAATAATTAAAGCTGAGGAAAAAAATGTAATAAAGAAATCTTTTAGAGCAACGGGTTCAAGCATATTTTTATACGAAAGAGAGAGCTACTGGTGTTTTGAATTAAGCTTTAAAAAAAGTTGAGCATTGCGCTCATAGTGACGAGTTAAAGCCTATGTTTTTATGGGATATTATCAGTGATTAATGTAGGAAAAGAAAGGTTTATAATTTGTACGGGGAATTTTTGATAATTTGTTATCAAGCGTCGAGGGAGGCGCTATCATAAGTTAAGACATATCTTTGCGTATTTGTCTTGCCAGTACTTCGGCTAATTTTGCAGGCACAGCATTTCCTACCATTTTATAGCCATTCAAAACATTTTTATAATAGAAAATATGATCATCTGGAAAGGTTTGAACTCTTGCGCACTCCCTAACACTTAGTCTTCTATATAAATCCTCTTTCCCCTCAGCAAATATTTGTTTATTCTTTTCCACCTTGACCATTTTAGGCGCTTGAGGGTGGATAGGAGCATGCCGTCCTCCTGCTTGAATTGTAAATGACTGTTGATCCCAGCTGCGGACTCTGTTTCTTGATAAGTAAATCATAGAAAAACCACCAATCGCATATTCATGGTTATGTAATTTGCACTGATCAAAATTAGAGTGGTTTTTCTCTTGTGCTGAAAGAACCGTATCTTTTAAATCCCAAATAGCGTCTTTTAATGTCTTCTTTTCTTCTATCGGGCTAGGGAATGAAAACTTTTTCTTTAAATCTTTGCGATAACCAATAAAAAATACTCTCTTTCTATCTTGAGGAACTCCGTAGTCCGATGCATTTAACATTTCAAATGAAAGCTCATAGCCACAATCATTAAATAGTTTTTTGATGTTTTTTAGGGCTTTTGAGTGCCTAGATGCTAACATCCCAGAAACATTTTCAGCTAAAAAAAATGAGGGTTGCTTAGCCTTAAGAATTCTTATAAATTCAAAAAACAACTGCCCTCGCTGGTCATCAATCCCTTTTAATGTACCTGCTTCACTCCAGCTCTGACAAGGTGGACCGCCGATTATTCCATCACAATCAGGGACCTCATCAGAATCAATATCGCATATAGAACGTTTATCTAATTGAGTATTGGTGAAATTTTTTTCATATGTTTCCCAAATACTTTTGTCGTATTCATTTGCATAAATAACATCAAAACCTGCTTTTTCAAACCCTATATCAAGACCACCTGCTCCTGAAAAAAAAGAGACTACCTTCATTATTAACCTTTAAAAAATTTTATTAAATATATCTGCTGATATAGTAAAATCATTATACATTGTTTACTTATAGTCTGAAGGCATCCCCCCGCTTAAACACGATAATTCCAACAATGAAAAAGTAATCCAAGAAGCGTTAGCTGAAATACGGGGCTGCATAAAGCCTATACCGGCTCTATTGAGCAAAGTCACAAAAACATATCGATAGAACAATCAGCAACAGCACTTAACTCTACACCGTCAGATTTACTCGAATAAAGATAGCATGACACTTTTTAGGAGACCTAATTAATGACTACTTCCTTTTCAAATTCAGAAACTAGACTGCAAGCTATTTTTAGCGTCGGAAAAACTTTCCACTATAAAAATGCAGAACATACCATAATAATATCAGGCAAGCCTCGCCCTTCTAGTGGAGAGTGTAAGACAGACTTATATATTAAAACAGTCGATACTTCTATGCATGAGCATGAAATTAAGATCTCTATTAAGCAATTTAATGCGGATTTTATTGAAAATAAAATAACCCTTGAACGGGCGATACAAATATTTGGCAATACCGCACAAGATATTATTAAAATGGCCTTACAGCAAATACAAAGTCAATTTACTGAGGAGCCATTAATATTATTTAATAAGTTTCGTAGAACAGAAGCTAAAAGCATTAAGATTGGCTGGAAATTTGAGTTGCTTAATAAAAAATCTGGGGATAAATCAGCACTTATCAACCTAACTCAAAAACAAATTATTGATGTGTACAGTGGAACCAATCTTCTAGGTGATAAGAGGCATGCTAATGTGAATTCTAAGATAATCAATGACTCTGGGATAGCCAATGCAATCTTATTTATGGATCCTAATAATCACTCAAAAAACCTTCAAGACTATGCTAATGATATTCAGGATATAAAAGATTATTGTAGAGATAAAACAGTCTATTTTGCATGCAAGGCAATAAATTATAGGGCTACACCCAAAAAATGGGATGGTAACAGACCCTTAGCAGTATGGGTTGACTGGCGTTTAAATAACGATGTCTTATCTGGGACTCTCAACTTTAGCGCTCCCTTAAGTATGAAGGCTAATCATATTGGAAGTAATATTCAAAGCATTCTTGATCAACTAGGCATCAATAAAGATAATTTTTATGAATTAAAAGATAAACTGGGTGCAAAAGTAATATACCAATAAAGGCGCATATATTGCCTTTTAGTATAGCCTCGATATGGGCATGATTAATCCCTACAGCTATCCTAAATCTGCATTTAAACAGGCCTCAATTTTTTGTTTATATTGCAAAAAATGAATCGATTGTAATTGCTGGTAGCTATTAACCCCTAAGGCCTGCAAAGGCACATCTATTTCAGTAATATGAATAGGGTACTTTTCTTTGCTTTGACGCATATTATAAATATAGTTGGCAACGGCATGAAACACATCCTCGTTGGATTCTGTCGGTGAAAATTCTAATTCATTGCAATACAAGCTATACAGTATTTCGGGGGGCGTGCCGTAAACTTCACCTGTAATGCGGATATTTAAGTAGTCCCATACAAAAGCGGGAGGCGGGGTGATTTTTAAAGTGCGATATTTACCTTGCTCGGTGGTAAATAACTCATAGTAATTAATCACCAATGTCGCTTCTAAAATACCTTTGTCATAGAGCGTCTCAAGGAAATTAGAGTATGAAGTCAGTAATTGCTGCGAAGAGGTGTTGTGATAATTTTGACTGAAAAGACTGCCTTTTTCATCGATCACGTAGAGAATAATATGTTTGTCATGCGAATAGCAAAAAACATTAATCGTATTAGGTTTAGAAAGGCTATAAATAAAGGGCAGGGGAGTATGGTTGAGCGTCGTATTATTAAAGTGTACGGTATTAAAGCTTATTTGCGCTTCAGCAAGTTCAAGTAATAAACCGTCTAAATTTTCAGCCTTCTTATAATGTAAAAAAGATTCTTTTTGCTGAAAAATATAAAAAGCAGATTCGCCGGCAATAATTAAGCGCGAAGAATCTTGGTTAGCTTGTTGAGAAAATAAGTCACTGAGCTTAATAAATAAATTATCAACCCCATTCGCAATACTATCGCCATGCATGGGCGTGTAACACTCAACTTTTGTCGGTAACGATTGAGAGTGCTGATTAAAGCAGGTAATAAAGCACTCAAATAAGCCTTCTAAGTCTAAATAACGCTTACACGTGACTTCGCCCCAACTACTAATTGAAACTTGATCAATGGTATGGACAAAACTCTCTTTTTTATGCCCGTAGCTTAATATATCTGCATAGTCATTAAAGATTAACGCACCTTCTTCGATTTGAATCGGTGGCGTATCATCTAAGTTAAGCAAAAGTAAATGGGCAATCACTCGACTAGGCTCTCTAAAGGCTTGCAGTTCTGTCAGGTTGCCTAATTTACGGTTAAATAAAAAGGTTTTCAGCGTTTTTAGTGCGTGGCTTATGTCCGTTGCCGATGCCGTATGACCTGTAGCATAGATATTAAGCTTTAAGCCATTATGATAAAGGCTATTACTGACTAGCCATGTCAGCAGCTCGACAAGGCTTCTTGCTTTTTGCTTAAAAGCCGTTACCGCGAGAGGATTATGTTCAGCAATATGCCCTAAAAATAAGTCCCACGTTGGGCGGGTGCTGGTATGTGGATATTCAATTAAACTTAGCTCCGCTTCTTTTTTGCGAATATTAGAGCGCGCAGTGATAATATCAATTTTTCCGGGTCTTTTTTGCAGAAAAAATTTGAGCTTTCTACCAATAGGGCGAATGTCATTATTGATAGACATTGAGACATTAGCATTTGAAAAAAGGCTAATCATTTTGTAGCACATTTTAAGTTGGCGCATAATGATGTCATTTTCTTGACTTGCCTTGCTAACATCCCAAGATTCATTTTTTGCCAAGCGAGTAATCATATCTTCAGGCCAATGGTATTGCTCTGCCATGCTGTTGATAATTGATTTTCGATAAACGAGTTTTTGCGCATCCGTTTGCATTTCCATATCACCCATGATTTTTAGATAAAAACATTGGCGCGCAAAATTTAGCCGCTCGGGGTCGTTTTCAGACTTGAGATATTGCTCAATTTTATGAAAAAGTAGCACATAAGGATCTAAATTATCTAAATCGCAATGGCCTTGATAAATCGCTTCTTTAATTTTTAAACTGACCCAATCCGGCTGAGGATATTCACTGGAGTAACACTCCATTAAAAGTAGCTTTAATAAGGTTTTATAAGGCGAATTTAAGGATTTATAAAGTTGCCACAACGTTGCGGTGACAAATTCTTCAGCAGGAATATCAACCAGCCCGCCAAAGTCGATCATTTCATCATTGGCAATAAGCTGGTTGTCTTGCAAATATTGCACATAACGCGTGTAATTTTGTTCTTCAGCAGGCGGCACTAGCCACCACATTGGCTTACGCCCCGCGATAAAAACAGCGGTACGATAAAACTCTTCAAGGATTAAGTAATGCTGGGTTTGTTGGCTATTTTCTGGCGTACTTATTGTGGCTGTTTTGTTTAAATAAGCATTGCTATCGACTAAATAAAAATGTGCTTCAAGCCCTAGTTTATCTGCCCATTGCTCAATTTTTCTCGCCTTGTGTTGCAATTGGTCTATTTGTATCGGCAATAAATCATGGGCATAACAAAGCCAAATATCTATATCACTGTGATTGGCAAAGGCAATAGAGCTAACACTGCCCATTAAATAAATTGCTGAAATAGGGGCGCTATGTTGTTCATAATCTGTGTCACTAAACTGTTTGTTGAGCGCACTTGCTTGAGTCAGTGTCAGCGGGCTAGGCTGGTAATTGGCAATACCAAAAGGTGTATCGACAGAAATATAACCAGGCAATAAGGGATTATTTTGATGAAATAATAAGGGTAATACATCTAAAAAAATACGCTGTTCTGTTAAAAGAAAGTCTTGAATACGCTGTAAGCGGGATTGATTAATCGCAGTAAAACGCTCAATCACATGACTAAGGTCTTGTGGACAGATTTTTTCACCGATGGAGCCAAGCTGAACAGGCGCGAGAGATTTCATGCTGATTAACCGTATTGAAAGATAAGCTAGCTGGGTATTTTATGAGAAATACTATGGGATTAATAGCTAATGCAACACTTATTTGATATAGGCTAATAAATTAATATGCCTTTTATTGTTCCAGCCGTAAGTCAAACTATGGATCTTTCAGCCCATATTTTTTGATGAACTTTTGTCACCCGAATTGCATTTTAAGCTGCATTATTGGTAAAGGAAATAACGTTTCTGTAAAGAGGGTCTCGATAACTGATGTTATAGTGAGAGATATTGACCTATTTTCTCAATGTAGCCCAGAAGAAACTATACGATTTTAAAACGATTACGCGCAGCTTCGTAAACAAACCCCATTAAATTGGCCTGCTGCCAGCAAACTAATAAAATAGCTAAAGTAATGGCATGGAGACCTTTATATTGTCTAAAAGGCACAGTTAACCAATTCCGTAAATTGAGATGAAAAGTCATTTCTTTCTGCATGTTTCCAGAATTACGTTGTGCGCGCAGGCGATGAAAACGATAAGCACCACGACCGTAGCCAAAATGCTGCCGACAATAGCGACTAAAGTTCAAGCGATGAGCATGGTATACGATGGCTTCGGGGATATAAACCAGTTGCTTGCCCTGATGTAAACAGCGATCACAGAGTTCTCGATCTTCAGAAGTTCGAAAGCTGGCATCGAAGCCTTCTAACTCAGCAAATAATTGGGCAGGAACAGCCATATTATTACTGGCAAAAAAACGGGCTTGCAAGGGACGGGCGTTATAATGTCGATAAACTATATCTTGTATGCTTTGGCTGGCACTGGCATAGATATTTTCAGTTAAGGCATTAATAGTAAAACCACCAAGCAATTGAGTTGGGTAAGACCGTGTTGCTGAGTCTAAAACACATAACCAGTCAGGAGCGGGAGTACAATCATCATCGGTAAAAGCCAGCCATTGGCCAGCCGCAATAGTCGCTCCTTTATTACGCGCAGCGGCTGGGCCTGCATTAGCTTGTCGTAACAAGTGTATATTTAAGGATTCACTATAGCTAGCAATCAAATTATTCAAAGTGTTTTGACTGCCATCATCAACCACAATGACTTCAAAATTCGAAACAGAATAAGATTGTTGTACTAATGCATCTAGACATTTTTGCAGGGATTGAGGACGATCTAGTGTTGGCACGATTACAGATAACCGAAGTTTTGTTGTCATTAATGTTACCCAAGATAAGACTTAATTTTTTGGGAAACTATTCAGCTCACCCTTGATGACTCCATAACTGCGTTGAAAACATTCATTTACACTGGTAAATTCCGTACTTTCGCTTCCTGCAGTAAATCAGAGGCAATATGAGCAGTTACGACTAGCAGGCTCT
>WTCM01000259.1 GCA_013138595.1 Methyloprofundus sp.
CAGGTCTTGCAATTTGCATTTTAGCACCCGATACAGGTTTTACCCCTATTCTCATACCTTAGATAAAGTGATAAGTGGCGCAAAAAGATTCTTTACCCATCTTACGTAACGACATACTTTCACAATCTCTTAAAAGTGATATTCAGCCCCTATCCAGATATTGTTATTGCGTACACTCTCAGATTCATAATTAAATTTTCTATTGCCATGCTGCCAACCAGCCTTTAGTGCCATTAACTCAGTCAATTCATAGACCAGTTCCAACTCCCCTTGGTAGACATTTTCATTGCCGTGATGATGGATGTCGCTGCTATAAGGGCTGGTGTAGTCATTATGCTCGTAATCAAATATTGCACTCAGGAAAAGGCCGTGTAGTAAATGTATTTTAAGTTCGGCTGATGTAAAATGATTGATATAAGCAATATCATCCTGATATTGTGCTGTCTTATCAGAATCTGTATACCCACGCTCAAAATGATAACCGACGATAAGCTCAATATCTGGGGTTATAAACCACTCAAGGTGTGAGCCAAGAGTAAAAAACTGCGTATCACGATGGCTAAAAGGTTGGTTATACAGTCTCACTCCATAACGCACCAAGCCACGTAATATCAGCTCTTCTGTTAGCTTATAGTCTAGGTGTGCCGCCAATATATGACTGTCTAACTGTTCACCTGCTTCGTGTTCACTATGCTCTTCAAGGGTATTATGTTGTGCTTGAGGGGCTGAGTTTTTACCAAGGTATAGTCCAGGGATGAAATCATAAAGCAATGATATTTCTGTTTTTTCAGAGAGTCCTTGCTTAAGCTTAATTTGAAAGAAGCCATGAGTATAGTCAGAATGATCTTGAAAAATATAGCCACCCGCATCAAGTGACATCTGGAATTCACCCAGAGTATTAAGGGTGTCCCAGCGGATATAGGCATTTGGCTCGTACACAAAATCAGATCCCTGATTAGGCTCATCAACAATTGGCTGAGTAGGGTCTTCATCAAGTGATAGCCGACGAGTTACCGCAAAAAGCCCCACATCATCCGTATAATAAGCACTAAAGTCAATGCCTGTAGACCATTCGGCCTGTAGGCTATTGGATAATATTAACAGAATAGGGAGTAGTAATTTTCGACAAAAATGTGAGAGTTTATAAGTTAGCATATTTCTATTTTTAAATAGGTCGGGGGGCTGTTATTTCTCCTTGTGCTACATTAGCATTAAGAAAATAGCGAGGGTTTGTGTGAATGCTTATTATACGCATCTTTAATTACAAAATCAGAATATACTAATATTTATGACTATATCAATACCTTTACCCATTTTGATTTAATCTCAAAATAGCCTTTTTCGCTCTATGTAAATCAAACGCTTACAGGCTGAAAAACTTGCTAAAATGGGCTAATTTTCATTTTGACGAAGGTACTGTTGAAACAGTCGTCTTCCGAAGAAAATCTTGTTCATCAAGCTAAACAGGAAATTACGCGGGTATTATAAATACTACGGTGTTCGAGGAAACTATAAAAGCTTAAACAGTTTTGTTTACCGAATCTGACAGCTTCTTTACAAATTGCTAAATAGGCGCAGTCAGCGTAGAAGCTATCATGTAAAAGGGCTTAAAGAATTGCTAAAAGACTTTGGGATAGCAAGACCACAAATCTGTCATGATTTCTAGGAACCAAAGAGGGAACCAAAGGGTCGGGTCTTGAATTTTGCATTTTAGCACTCGATACAGGCTTTGCCCCTGCTTCCATGACCTAGATACAGCCATAATTTGCACAAAAAGACGCTCTACCCACTTTACGTAAAAGCAAGAGCCTACACTTGCCAGCATTTTTTTTGCCCCTCAAACCTTGTTAAATAGACAAACACCCTTATATCAAACAGAATATTATTGTAAATAAAGGCTTCCACAATGGAAACAAATGAAATCGTTGATTTGCTGATGAGTGAAAATTTAATCCCCGTTTTACCTTTAAGAGATGTGGTTGTTTATCCTCACATGGTGATTCCCTTATTTGTCGGGCGTGAAAAATCAATAGAAGCACTGGATAAGGCAATGCTTGAAGATAAGCAGATTTTGCTTGTGGCACAAAAAGAAGCGGAGTTAGATGATCCTACTTTTGAAGAGCTACACTCGGTAGGGACTTTAGCGAATATTTTACAGTTGTTAAAGCTACCTGATGGCACGGTTAAGGTTTTGGTTGAAGGAGAGCAGCGTAGTAAAGTATTGCGCTACCAAGAGCAAGACGGCTGTATTTTTGCGCAAGTGGAAGAAGTGGCTGAAATAAGCAGTCTTGAAGATGCGCAGCAAGATGCCTTAGTGCGTGCGGTGATGGATTCATTTTCTAAATATGTCAAACTGAATAGCAAAATCCCACCTGAAGTGCTGAATGCACTTTCTGGAATAGAAGAGACAGGGCGTTTAGCTGATACCGTGGCGGCTCACATGAGTTTAAAGGTGGCTGAAAAGCAAGCCTTGCTGGAAATGCCAGATATTGTCCAGCGCTTAGAAAAGTTAATGATGCTAATGGAAAATGAGACAGACATTTTCGAGTTAGAAAAAACGATTCGGGTGCGCGTTAAGCAGCAGATGGATAAAAACCAGCGCGAATATTATTTGAATGAGCAAATGAAGGCGATTCAAAAAGAGCTGGGTGAAATGGATGATGCTGTCAGTGAGGCAGAAGAGCTGGAGCAGAAAATTGCTAAAGCAGGCATGTCTAAAGAAGCGAAGGAAAAGGCGGGCGTTGAATTAAATAAGCTGAAAATGATGTCGCCTATGTCGGCAGAGGCTTCTGTGGTGCGTAATTATATCGATTGGATGCTTAATGTACCTTGGAAAAAGAAAACCAAGGTGCGTCATGATCTTAAGTTAGCTGAAGAAATTCTGGATGCAGATCACTATGGCTTAGAAAAAGTGAAAGAGCGTATTTTAGAATATCTAGCGGTGCAGCAGCGTGTCAAGTCACTGAATGGGCCTATCTTATGTTTAGTGGGGCCTCCTGGGGTGGGAAAAACGTCACTAGGTGAGTCTATTGCGCGTGCAACCAATAGAAAGTATGTGCGTATGGCTTTAGGCGGTGTACGTGATGAGGCAGAAATAAGAGGGCATAGGCGGACGTATATCGGATCTATGCCAGGTAAAATCTTACAAAGCTTATCGAAAATAAAAGTACGTAACCCCTTATTCTTATTGGATGAGATTGATAAAATGGCTGGCGATTTTCGGGGTGACCCCGCTTCGGCTTTATTAGAAGTCTTAGATCCTGAGCAAAACAAGGCATTTGCTGATCATTATTTAGAAGTGGATTTTGATTTATCAGATGTAATGTTTGTCGCGACTGCGAATACCATGAATATTCCAGGGCCTTTGCTGGATAGAATGGAGGTGATTCGTCTTGCAGGTTATACCGAAGATGAGAAAATCAATATTGCGATACGTTATTTATTGCCAAAGCAGCTTAAAAATAATGGTTTATCGGTCTCGGAAGTGGCTATTGAAGAGGCGGTCATTCAAGATATTGTGCGTTATTACACGCGTGAAGCGGGTGTGCGTAGTTTAGAGCGTGAAATCTCTAAAATATGTCGTAAAGTGGTGAAGCAGTTATTGCTTGCTGAAAAAAGTGGCAAAATTACAATTGGTTCTGAGCAATTAGAAAGTTATTTAGGGGTGCGTCGTTTCAGTTATGGGCTTGCAGAAGAGCAAGATCAAGTAGGTCAAGTCACAGGGCTTGCATGGACTGAAGTCGGTGGTGAGTTGCTGACAATTGAAGCCGTGGTGATGCCTGGTAAAGGCAAACAGCTCTCAACGGGTAAGTTGGGCGATGTGATGAAGGAATCCATTGAAGCGGCGATTACGGTGGTACGTGCGCGTGCAGATGCTTTAGGTATTAATGCGGATGCTTTTCATAAGCAAGATTTACATATCCATGTACCAGAAGGTGCTACGCCTAAAGATGGTCCTAGTGCAGGGGTAGGCATGTGTACTGCGACTATTTCGGCTTTAACAGGAATTCCAGTCAGAGCGGATGTTGCGATGACAGGAGAGATTACTTTAAGAGGCGAAGTGCTCGCCATTGGTGGCTTAAAAGAAAAATTATTAGCAGCGCATCGAGGCGGGATTAAGACGGTGATTATTCCTGAGGAAAATCAAAAAGATCTTGCAGAAATGCCTGATAATGTGAAACAGAATTTGACCATTAAACCTGTGCGTTGGATAGACCAAGTGCTGGAAATTGCTCTACAATATCAGCCTGAGCCGCTTATAAATATTGCGACAACAGCGGAAACAAACGCTCAGAAAGCGGAAGAAAAAACTGTTAGGCAGCATTAATTTTAGCTTATAGTGCTGTATTGCTTGACACGACTGGCTTTGAATTGATATAAATACATTCGATTTAATAGTGTTTTTTAAGTCGAATACGATATTTTTGCAGGTTGGCATAATTGTATGCTCTCACTCATTCCTATGGAGAAGAATAAATGAATAAATCAGAATTGATCGATGCAATGGCAGATGCTTCAGAATTAACGAAAGCAGATGCAGGGCGTGCACTTGACGCCTTTATGTCTTCTGTAACAAACGCACTAAAAGATAACGATTCTGTTGCACTCGTTGGTTTTGGTACTTTTTCTGTTAAAGATAGAGCAGAGCGTAAAGGTCGTAACCCACAAACAGGCGCAGAGATTACTATTAAAGCAGCAAGAATCCCTTCATTTAAAGCAGGTAAGGGCTTAAAAGATAGCGTTAACGGTTAAGAACAAATATTTTAAATTAATTTAAAATAAAGTTTGCAAGATGTAAAAAAAGTTGTATAATAGTGTTTCTTTAGTCAGGGGGTGATTAGCTCAGCTGGGAGAGCATCGCCCTTACAAGGCGAGGGTCGGGGGTTCGAACCC
>WTCM01000214.1 GCA_013138595.1 Methyloprofundus sp.
ATCGTTGAAATGCAAAAAGCAAAAGTTAATTTCTTCAAAGACCGCTCCCTTTTTTATTCTACTTTCCCTATTCGAGAACAGGCTGAAAAAGGCGGTTGGGACTTTAAATTATTACCTATTTACTTTATCGCCATTCTTGATTTTCATTATGATGAAAAAGAAGAAGAGCGCAAATTCAGGCGCGATGTGTGTTTAAAAGATCAAGATGGAGAGATATTTTTTGACAAACTACATTTTAAATTCTTGCAAATGCCCTTGTTTAATAAACAAGCCCATGAGTTAGAAACGCATTTTGATAAATGGGTGTATTTTTTAAAAAACCTAGCCACATTCGAGCATATCCCCAGTATTTTAAATGAGCCGATTTTTAACAAAGGCTTTGGTATTGCCGAAATATCCCATTTACAGCCTGAACAATACGAAAATTACCATAAAAGCTTATTGGAGTATTGGGAAGTTAAGAATGTAAAAGATACGGCTTTTAATGAAGGAAAGGCAGCAGGTAAGCTAGAGGGAAAAGCTGAAGGAAAAGAGGAAGTAAAAATAGAAGTTGCAAAAGTCTTAAAGCAGCAAGGGATAGATATAGAGGTTATTGTTGCAAGCACAGGGCTAACACGACAAGCAATAGACGATTTATAGTTCAAAACAAGCATGGCTACTATTTTCACTCACCCCATTATCGCCTTAGGCTTAAAGCCTTTATTTAGCACCGTACTTAACTCTAAAGCTGTGTTCTGGCTAGGGATGCTATTAACGATTTTACCTGATATTGATGTTATCGGCTTAAAAATGGGTATACCTTATGCGAGTCTCTTCGGGCATAGAGGTTTTACCCATTCCTTATTTTTTGCAGCATTGATAGCGGCGATTATTTCGACATTTTTAAGCCGCAGAAATAAAGCCAATTTTCTGGCAAGTTGGTTCTATCTATTTTTATGTACAGCTTCCCACGGTGTCTTGGATGCGCTGACCAATGGCGGGCATGGTGTCGCTTTTTTCTCGCCTTTTACAAATACTCGATATTTTTTTAGTGTTACACCGATAGAAGTGTCTACACTGAATATGACGCATTTTTTTCAAGGTCAGGGGGGGCGGTGATAAAAAGTGAATTAATTTGGGTTTGGCTGCCTTGTGTCTTCATCTATATAGTGCTGAAGTGCAGCAAGAAATATAGATAGACTGATTTTTATAAGATTGTTATACTTAGAAAGATTTTTTACAGGGTTTATTTTATAGATAATTGAACCCTAATTTAGATAACTTACATAGCCAATCCCTTATATATGCCTGATATTAGAAGAACGAAAATTTTAGCAACTCTTGGACCTGCCACTGATAAAGAAGGCGTTTTAGAAAAACTCTTTCATGCGGGGATTGATGCCGTCCGTTTAAATTTTTCTCACGGTAGTGCGCAAGACCATATTGACCGTGCTAATGTCGTACGTGAACTATCCAAAAAAACAGGGCGTAGAGTCGGTATTTTAGCAGATTTGCAAGGTCCTAAAATTCGTATTGCACGTTTTTCTGTGGATAAAGTCTGGTTAGATGAGGGGCAAGATTTCGCGCTAGATATGAGCTTAGACGAAAATTCGGGCGATACAACAGAAGTCGGTATCACTTACGAACCACTTGCGCGTGAAGTAGTCGAAGGTAGTCGTTTATTATTAGATGATGGGCGTATTGTTTTAGATGTCGTCAATGTTGTTGACGGGCGTATCAATTGTACGGTTGTTGTCGGTGGTCACTTATCTAATAACAAAGGGATTAACCTATTGGGTGGTGGCTTATCTGCTGCGGCTTTAACGCCTAAAGATAAAGAAGATATTCTGACTATTGGTAAAATTAAAGCAGATTTCGTCGCTATTTCTTTTCCACGCTGCGCAGAAGATTTAAATGAAGCGCGTCGTTTATTAGCGGATGTTGATTGTTATGCCAGCATTGTTGCTAAGGTTGAGCGTGCAGAGGCAATGATTCCAGAAACGATGGATGAAATTATCCTTGCATCTGATGTCATTATGGTTGCAAGGGGCGATTTAGGCGTAGAAATTGGTGATGCTAATTTGCCTTCTGCACAAAAAACATTAATTAAGCGTTCAAGAGAGTTAGATAGAGCGGTGATTACAGCCACACAAATGATGGAATCAATGATTGAAAATCCGATTCCTACGCGTGCGGAAGTCTTTGATGTCGCGAATGCGGTATTAGATGGTACTGATGCGATTATGCTTTCAGCAGAAACAGCGGCAGGTCGTTACCCTGTACAAGCAGTTGAAGCGATGGTGCGTGTGTGTATAGAAACAGATAAGCAACGTGCGGCTAGAAAATCTAAGCATCGTGTTGACGCGCGTTTTGATCGTAAAGATGAAGCGATTGCAATGGCAGCGATGTATATGGCTAACCACTCAGATGTACAAGGTTTAGTTGCCTTAACTGAGTCAGGTGCAACACCTTTATGGATGTCTCGTATTCGTTCTGGTTTACCTATTTTTGCTTTCAGTAGTCATGAAGCGACTTTAGGCCAAGTGACTTTATACCGTGGTGTTTTTCCTGTTTATTTTGATATGCAAAATCAAACGCATGAAGAGTTAAACAAAAACATTATTGAAGTTTTAAAGCGTATCGGTTTTGCTGAAAAAGGCGATACGTTTATTATTACAAAAGGTGACCTAACAGGCGAAAAAGGTGGTACTAATGCCCTTAAAGTTGTGACGGTTGGTGAGGGCTTAATCCCTGAGTAAATAAAACAGTTGATTCGTTTTGGCTGTTTATTTATGCCAGAACGAATTAATTAAAGCCATAAGATATTAATATTCAAATTCCTTATGGTATAATTCATAAATGCGTGTACGAGTATGTTCCATGCATTAATACTATAATCATTTAAACTAAAGTGAGATCTAATATGGGTTCATTGAAAAAAGTAGCATTAGCTTTTGTTGTTAGTTCAGCAATGTTAGCAGCAGCAGTACCTACTACTGCAGTCGCAGCTGGAAAAGTAGCGAATCAAACTCAGGAAGGAGTTGCACAAGCGCTTTTAGATACGATTTCAGCAGCAGAAGAAACATTAGCAGCGATGAAGTCGGGCGCTGAGAAAGATGATGTGATGGCTTTATTGAAAAAAACTAAGCAAACAGCAAAAACAATTGAAAGTGCTGTTGTATTAGCTGATCGTGATAGAGCTTTAGCTAAAGTTAAAAAATCACGCTCTGCTTACAAAAAAGACCAGCATGCAAAAGCTGAGCAGTTGATGGAAGATGCTGTTGAGCGTTTTATTAAAGTAAATGCAAAATACCACGCTTTCTAAGTTATTTGAAGTTTAGGTAATTTATTTACTGAGAGTGAGAATTTAAGTATTCTCGCTGCTTAAAAAAAAGGCTTATTACTGCAAAGTAATAAGCCTTTTTTTATGCCTATGAAAGGGGGGGATAATACTCAAAGCGCCAATCAGTCTGGGTATTATTAAATTTTCGTGTCTTAGCTCATATTTTTCTGAGCTTCTGCGACACGATTGCCTTCGGCATCAATCAGCTCAACCTGTAAGGGCATTTTGCCAACGGCATGAGTGGCGCATGACAAACAGGGGTCATACGCACGAATAGCGACTTCTAGGTTATTTAATAAAGGCTCTGTTAATTCCTGCCCTGATAAATATTCTGCCGCCACTTGGCGCACCGACTCATTCATTGCTTGGTTATTGCTGGTAGTAGACACAATCAGATTTGCCTTAGTGACAATATCATTTTCATCAATTTGATAATCATGAAATAAAGTGCCACGTGGCGCTTCAATCACGCCAATGCCGCGTTCGCGCCTTTCTCCCTGTGCGACTAAGTCAGAGCTCATAATGTCAGGGTCATGCAACAGTGTTTTAATGCTTTCAGCACAATGTAAAATTTCAATTAAGCGTGTCCAATGAAAGGCGAGTGTACTGTGAATCATTGGGGAATCACTATGCTGTTTAAACTCAACACGTGCCGCTTCTGCTAATTCAGTATTAATATAATCACAGTTATTCACTCTTGCTAAAGGCCCTACACGATACCAGCCTTCTTCTTTGCCTAATGCGGTGAGGTAAGGAAACTTCATATAAGTCCAAGAGCGCACTTCCTCATGGATAATATCGTTATAATTACAATAATCAAAATGATCTAAAAGCGTATTGCCTTGCGCATCTTTAGCACGTATACCGCCATGATAAAGTTCCAAAGCGCCATCTGTTTTGTTTAAACTTAAGTAGTTGGTCTTGATGGTAGCGAAATCATCATAATAAGGCAAATTTGAGCAATGCACCTTTTTGATTAGGGCGACAGAGCCTTGCGCCCACTCAATCATTTGATCGACATCAGCGAGTAAATAATCACGTTCTTCTTTTGTCAGTGATTTATTCATACCGCCGGCAATCGCCCCCGTTCCATGAATACGTTTGCCTGACACCATACGTATGACTTCCTGACCAAATTTACGTAATTTTACGCCTTGTAAGCCAATTTCAGGAAACTCATTCAGTACCGCAATAATGTTACGTTTACTAATATCACTTTCAAAGCCAAATAATAAATCAGGGCTGGATAGGTGAAAGAAGTGTAGTGCGTGAGATTGTAGGACTTGCCCAAAGTGTAGTAAGCGTCTTAACTTATCTGCCGCAACAGGTAGGTTCTCAGGGTCTACCCCGACCAGCTGGTCAATTGCTTTAGCCGCTGCTAAATGATGACTGACAGGACAGATGCCGCATAAGCGTTGCACTAATACAGGCAGTTCCCAGTACGGTCGTCCTTGGATAAACTTTTCAAAGCCACGGAATTCCACGATATGTAGTCGTGCTTGTTGAACCTTATTATCTTCATCCAATAATAAAGTGACCTTGCCATGTCCTTCTACACGTGAGACAGGGTCAACTACGACACGTTTAAGTTTTTCAGGAGATTTTGCGGTTTCTAAATTTTCATACATAAGCGAGGAGTCCAGTAAATTATCTGTATCAGTAGAATTGTATACACAAACAAGAAGAAGAACAAAAAAATCCTGATAAAACCGTTGAAAGTTTATATAAAACGCTATAATTAGGTGTTCTTAAATACTTACCCTGCGAAAGACATGTTAATAGATTCTCATTGCCACCTTGATAAACTCGACTTAAGCCCTTACCAAAATGATTTTTCTTGCTTTATGCAAGAAGTTGAAAAAAATCAGCTAGAGCACTTGCTATGCATCAGTATAGACCTAGAGGCGTATCCAGCGATGTGTGATTTAGTCGCGCCTTATCAGAATATTTCACTTTCTGTGGGGGTGCATCCCAATGTCGATTCAGGGCAAGACCCTAGTGCGGACGAATTAATTGCCTTAGCGGACAATGATAAGGTAGTGGCAATCGGTGAAACAGGCTTGGATTATTTTCGTAGCGAAGGTGACTTAGATTGGCAGCATCAACGCTTTATTAATCATATCGCAGCTGCAAAAGCGACCCAAAAGCCGCTTATTATTCATACCCGCGAAGCCGCTGCAGATACTTTGCGTATTTTAAAAGAGCAGGGCGCGGATCAAGTGGGCGGGGTGATTCATTGTTTCACTGAAGATTGGGAATTTGCTCAGCAAGCAATGGATTTAAATTTCTATATTTCTTTTTCAGGTATCGTGACCTTTAAAAATGCAAAATCTATTCAAGATGTGGCCAAAAAAGTGCCTGCTGATCGTTATTTAATTGAAACTGATTCACCCTATTTAGCGCCTGCACCTTTTCGAGGTAAACCTAATTACCCTATGTATGTGCAACATGTGGCGCAATATGTCGCTGATTTACGTGGCACAGATAAGGATACCATTGCAAAGCAGTCGAATGAGAATTTTCGCCGCTTGTTTTCTGTTTTTTAAAAAACAGGGAAACCAGTGTGTTTGTGATTTAAATATGCATGAGAAGGTACTTGAGCCACTATATTAGTGTTGACTAGAAGCTTACAGTCCATAGTTTTTTGATTTAAATGCAAACAATTTTGTCATTAAATTCATAGCGAAAGCGACTATCAATAAAATCACAACTGATGAATAAGCCATTCCAATTGAAAAAATAGTAAGTACCCAGAATAATATTATTAGCAACACGGATAAAGCCAGAATAATTATTTTTAATTTAAAAGTTGCCCATAAGGCTAATAAGCAAATAAAAATAGGGATTAATAGCGGTATAACTCCATAACCAGAAACTTTTTCAAAGTTTCTTAATTTAATGACTTCTCTTTCTGTTTTTACACCATTTGCTGAGTTGTAAACTTCTATACCAGAGTATTCGATAGGTGTTACCCACACTTGATAGCCGACCCAAACACAAACAATAAATGCTAAAACAGCTAATATTTTTGATATATCAACAAAATACATTTTATATGCCTATCAGGATTGTTTTATAAAAGACAGCGGCTTGACCATGATATTGTCCTTGCGCATCGACGATATTCCAAATGGTGGTGTCTGCAATCATAAACTGTTGACCTGTTGCTGTAATTCGGGTTCCTTGGTAGTGATCGATAAAACCATATTGGCTGACACTCGCCATGACTTTATCGCGCTCTACTTGCTTGACGGCAGCCGCTGATTTACGTGAGGCAAGTTGGGTGAACTCTGCCCAGCTCATCACAAATGCATCTAGCGCTGCTTGGTTAGCATAATTGAAGATAGGATCATCTTCGGTATTGTGTGAAACAATGCCATAAGCTGCTTGAAAAAGTGCTTGGCTACTATTTTCATCAGGCGCGCACTGGATTAAATCCTTGCCCGTCCAGTGACGGTAGCTAGTCATTAATAATTCAGCATGAACGCTAAGATAAGCATTTTCTGGGCAAGGAGCTTGAGTGTTTGACATGGTTGCTAATGGTTGGTTTTAAATATCTAATTTTAAATCGGCTAAGGCGCTGGTACAGCAGCTATATACAAAGCCTGCCTGTCGAGTTTTTTTGTCTATTTCACAAGCCTCATTGATTTTGACTTTACCTTTACACTTCATTTCACATTCCCCGCAACTACCTGAACGACAGCTGTAATCGACTTCAATGCCATGCGCTTCTGCAAGCTCTAAAAGAGGGGTATATTCATCCGTTTTAACTTTAAGCTTAGACTTAGTAAAGTGAACGGTATGTATTTTACCTTTTAAATTTAAGCTATTGCTGGCAGTTTTACTGTTTTGTGCAGAACGTGCAGAGCCAAAGCTTTCCTTATGAAAACGAGACATATCATAATCTATACTGCGTAAAATTTCTTCTATATGCTTGGCGAGGCTATCAGGACCACAAACAAACACATCTCGCTCATAAAGGTCAGCGACAAAAATATTTAACATCGCTTGGTTGATACGACCGCGAAAGCCCGCCCAATATTCAGTGCCATTGCAATCTCCTGTCATGGTTAGAGCAATTTGGAAGCCACTGCTACGTGCGGCAAGTGCCTCCAGTTCTTTGCGAAAAATAATATCAGCGGGTGTTTTAAAGGAGGCTAAAAGCTTAATATCGACAGTGGATGCGGTATCTGTAATCCAGCGGCTCATGGATAAAATCGGAGTAATACCGCTGCCTGCGCCAATAAAGAGCATTTTATGCGCGGGGAAATTGAAGCAGGTGAATTTACCTAAAGGGCCTTTAGCGCTTAATATATCGCCTAGTTTGACCTCATTAAAAAACCAGTTAGAGACGATGCCGCCACGCACGCGTTTAATGGTAACTTCCAGCACATAAGGCCTGGAAGGGCTTGAGGACATACTATAAGCGCGTTTTATTTGCTGGCCTTTGATATTCAATAGGAAAGTAATAAATTGTCCAGGTTTATAGGCAAACAGGCAAGACTGCTCACAGATAAAGCGAAAGGTTTTGCAGTCATGCGTTTCTTGAATAATATCGGCAACTTTCAGCTGGATATTACCTTGCTCCCAAACGTTGAGTTTGCTTTGATGTTGAATAAGCTCGCTCAGTAAAGGGCTGGTTTCAGGAGGCGGGGGGCTATAAAAAAAGTCTGGAATATCAGCTGCTATAGTGGCTGTGTCTGATGGCTTTGTTTTTTTAGGTGCAGGAGCATTGCTAATGACAAACTCTAGGCGGTAACTAGGTAGGTCTATTTGCGCTCCATCATATAAATGGATAGGTTTTTGGCTGAGTATTTTTTTTCGCTGTAATAAGAGGCCGTTATTGACATCTAGGTTTTTAATATAAAATTGTTTTCTTTTTTTCAAGATAACCGCGTGATACATAGATAATTTATAAGATTCTAGTTGAATATCTACATCAGGATGGCGACCTATGAGGGTTTCTTTTTGTAGTTTATCTAAGTCAATTTCATAAATAATATGCCCTTCTTTATAGATTGTTAGCTTATCAATTGAGTGATCTATAGCCGGTGTTTCTGTAAATAAGTCTTGTAGCCATACGTCACCGTGTTCTGGGACGCTGGTTGGTTTTACGCTGTTTATTTCTGGGGGGCTGCGGCGTACCCACTGTTTGGAATCTTGTGTAGGGAAAAAATGCTCTTGCCAAAAAGAGTCTTGTTTTTTTTGTTTGCTGGTTTTTTTTTTCATGACTCCCCCTTTAGCGATTTAAAATATCCGTGCGTGTGTTTTCTATCAGCTCTAGCATTTTAGTCAACTCATTATGAGAGACATTAAGGTCTTCCATTGTCTCTTTAAAAATAGCAGCGACTCTATCAAAGTGTTGATCAGATAAGCCTTGTAACTCAACTAAACTACGGTGTGCTTCGCGTAAATCATGAATAGAATAGTGATAAGGGCCGCCAAAAATCATGGCGATAAATGATTTTTGCTTTAAGCGTAAGGCTTGCATATCAACGCCAATAAAAAAATCGGCGACTAAATCATCTTGTAAAATTTTCTGATAAAAAAGATCAACGGCTTGATCCATTGCAGGATCGCCGCCAATGCGCTCATATAGCGATAGCTTCATTAGCTCAAAGTAATCTCCTCCTTTCGCGGCAACATCATCGGTTCCCCAGTGAATTTTTTTATCCATTTTTTGCATTAAAGGGATATGTTTGGAGCACTGTACATAGGCTTCTTCTACTTCTATCATCATCCAGCGTTCAGGGCGATTTTTGCCTTCTAGTTTAATTTCATCAAGCACATCTTTGGGGAGTTTTTGGGCGCATTTTAATAAGGCTTCATTGCTGACTAGGCGTGCTTTTCCATTAACGTGTAAGCCAATGGTATCGCGAGTGAAATCAATCATTAGCATGGCTATATGTGGATTTTCACTAATATTTCCAGAGTTCGCAAAAACGCCATTACCGCGCATTTCAGGATAAACTAGGTACTTCTCACTCAGTACGCGAATAAAGCCTGCTTTGCCAAACTTAGAGGTGCAGTCACATTCGCCTCTATGGTCTGCACTTGCGACAAAAAGAAATTCTTGCCTAGCGATAAACTCTTGCATTTTGGGCGCTAAATAGTCCAAAACTTGTTTGTCGTAAAAATTTAAAGCTCGATCGTGTGTTTCCCAGTCTTGTTGTAACTGATGCTCTCCTTGAGATCCAGAAGTAATCATGGGTTTGCGGCGCTCTTTTTCTGGGGTATTTTCTGGGGTATTAAATAACTGATTGAGCGCCTCCTGATTTTGCTGAAGCGATTTTTTTTTAGAGCCGAAGAGTTTAAAAAATTTCATGACTGCCTCCTAAGGGAGAGAAACAAGAAAATTGAGACTATTTCTCTATGTTGCTTCTAGCCATTATTAAACGTATTGAAGCTGTTAGGCAAGTATTTTTTAATGAAAATACTTGACTTTTAGTAGGTACTAATATTATGAAATTTTCATATATGTGCTGGAGAACTGAACTGCCTCTTTATAAGACCTTAATTTCTCCTTTGTAAAATAAAATTGACTGTCTGTTTTTAGTGTGGATTAATGGCATTTTTTTATATTGTGCTTCGTAGCAGTCTTATGCCTATTACTAAACTAGAAGTTTTATTGGTTTTTATGTTTTTTATGTATCTTATCTATACTGAGGATACAGCAAACTTGAGCAAGACTGAGGTGTCACAATTTTATGTCGTTATTTATAATAGGATACCTACCAAAGAGGAAAGCGAGTATTGGCAGAACTATTCTCTCTTGGTGCTTGGGGGAGATAGACGACCTAAAATAGCGGCTGTTATGTTGCAATCTGCAGGTGCTAGGAAAAACTTTGGGAATGCTTTAGGTGCTGGTGATAGGGCGGTTATTGAACATATTTATTTAAAGTTATTTGATCAAACTTACGCGGATGATCCGGGGGGGATTAATTATTGGGTTAATAGGATAGAAAAGCAGGGGAATACTCTTGAAATTGTGATAGCAGACATAATAAATATTATTTTGCTGACTGACGGAGATATAAAGACTGCATTTAACCACCGTGTAGAGGTCGCAGATTATGCAGCAGATCAACTTGATCAGAGAAGTTTTGATTTAGATTTACTAACATTTGATAAGCAAGGGCTTGTGGTGACAAAAGAACGGTCTAGTGTTATTGCAGCGAAGAAAAAAATATTGTTGATAAAACAACAGCGATTACGTTAGAGGTGAAGGTTTGGTAATGCTTAATATGTATTATATTCCTAGACTTCTAGCAGACATTAAAATATTGACTGAGTACCCGCCAAGGATTTTGCTGTTAGAGGCGAGTATTTCACGCCATAACGGCTTAAATATTGTTATAATAAGCAGTTATCGATATTCGCTTTAGTTGGGCTTTTAAAGCCAGCTATTTAGAACAGTATTAGTCGTTAAAGAGACTTTTCGACTCATTTTTATACAAATGGACTCATGTCAGAATTTGCTAAAGAAATTACCCCAGTAACGATTGAAGACGAAATGCAGAAATCGTACCTAGATTACGCCATGAGTGTAATTATAGGACGTGCACTGCCCGATGTTAGAGACGGTTTAAAACCAGTACACCGGCGCGTTTTATATGCGATGAGTGTATTGGGTAATGACTGGAATAAAGCCTATAAAAAATCCGCGCGTGTGGTCGGGGATGTGATCGGTAAATACCATCCTCATGGTGATACGGCGGTATACGATACGATAGTACGTATGGCACAGCCCTTTTCTTTACGTTATATGCTGATTGATGGACAAGGAAACTTTGGGTCTGTCGATGGCGATTCGCCTGCGGCAATGCGTTATACCGAAGTGCGTATGGCAAAAATTGCGCATGAAATGTTAGCCGATTTAGATAAAGAAACGGTAGATTTTAATGCCAACTATGATGAATCTGAGTCAGAACCAGCGGTTCTGCCTGCTAGAGTCCCTGCTTTATTAGTGAATGGCTCCTCAGGAATTGCGGTAGGGATGGCAACCAATATTCCCCCGCATAATTTGACCGAAGTCATTACGGCTTGCTTGGCTTTTATGGATAATCCTGAGATAGAAATCAGAGAGCTAATGGAATATATTCCAGGCCCTGATTTTCCTACTGCTGGAGTGATTAATGGCGTATCAGGTATTTATGATGCGTATAGCACAGGGCGTGGTAAGGTTTATATACGTGCATTAAGTCATGTAGAAGACTATAACCAAGGTAGCCGCCAAGCTATTATTGTCACTGAATTGCCTTATCAGGTAAATAAAGCGCGTTTATTAGAAAAAATTGCCGAGTTGATTAAACTTGCCAAAATTGAAGGTATTTCTGGTCTGCGTGATGAGTCTGATAAAGACGGTATGCGTATGGTGATTGAATTACGCCGTGGCGAAGTGCCTGCTGTGGTACTGAATAACCTGTATAAACAAACTCAAATGCGTACCGTATTTGGGATCAATATGGTCGCTATTTCTAATAGCCGTCCGCAATGTATGAATTTAAAAGAAATTCTGCATGCCTTTGTTAATCACCGTAGAGAAGTCGTCACTAGACGAACCGTTTATTTATTACGTAAAGCGCGTGAGAGAGCGCATGTCTTAGAAGGCCTTGCTGTTGCAATGTCTAATATTGACGAGATGATTACCTTAATCAAAGCTGCTGCAAACCCAGCCGAAGCAAAAACGGGTTTATTAGCGAAAGCATGGAATGCAGGTTTAGTGGCTTCATTGTTAGAGCGAGCCGACGCAGACCGTTCACGCCCAGATAGTTTATCGCTTGAATTTGGTATGCAGGGAACGGAATACCGTTTATCAGAAGCACAAGCATCGGCGATTTTAGATTTACGCTTGCACCGTTTAACAGGCTTAGAGCAAGATAAAATTGTTGATGAATATAAGAAATTACTGGAGCTAATTGACGGGTATCTGAAAATTTTAGCCAGTGCAGACCGTTTAATGGAAGTGATTCGTGAAGAGTTAGTGGCCATTATGGAAGAATATGGCGATGAACGACGTACTGAAATTGTGCAGGAAAACCTCAGTTTAACCGAAGAAGATTTTATTACCGAAGAAGATGTGGTTGTTACCATGTCACATGAAGGCTATGTGAAAACCCAGCGTTTAGAAGAGTATCAAGCACAGCGACGTGGTGGACGGGGTAAATCAGCAGCAGCGACCAAAGAAGAAGATTTTGTAGAGAAATTAGTGGTCGCGAATACGCATGACACGATTTTATGTTTTTCTTCTGCAGGTAAAGTGTATTGGTTAAAAGTCTATCAATTACCGATTGCTAGTCGTGCTTCACGTGGTAAACCCTTTATTAACTTATTGCCATTAGAAGTGGATGAAAAAATCAGTGCCATGCTGACAGTCCGTGAGTATAGCGAGACAGAGTATATCTTTATGGCAACCGAAGCGGGGACTGTCAAGAAAACACCACTGAAAGAATTTGAACGTCAACGTAGTAGCGGTAAAATCGCCATTGATTTACGCGAAGGCGATAAATTAGTCGGTGTTGCGGTGACTGATGGTGAGCAAAATATCCTATTATTTAGCAGTAATGGTAAAGCTAACTGCTTTAGCGAAACCG
>WTCM01000122.1 GCA_013138595.1 Methyloprofundus sp.
GATGTATTACGTCATTAAAATTATTGCTCCCTTACTTCTCATTGTTGCCATGTCATGGCTGGTATTCTGGATAGACCCGAAAGAATCAGGGTCGCAAATCAGCGTAGCCATTACCACAATGCTAACATTAATAGCTTATCGTTTTTCAATTGGAGCACTCGTCCCCAAAGTATCTTACCTTACCCGCCTGGATTACTTTATTCTAGGTTCAACTTTGATGGTTTTTCTAACCTTATTACTGGTCATTATCACCTCAAATCTGGCAAAATCCGGACAATCTCAATTAGCATTAAATATGGACTGGTGGTCAAGAATCATCTTCCCACTGATGCTAATAGCGATTAGTATAACCGCCTTTTTTTGATATACTGAATCAGGAGTACGCAAAAATTGGCTCCCCGGAATGTCCTGTTATATAAGTAAAACCTCTCAAACTTTAGGTGTTTTGGAATCTAGAGCTCTCTATCCGGCGCTTGGTCTGCCTTATTAGGGCGGGGTTTACACCTGCTGGAATATACGACCTTGCCCCTAGCCGCACTGACCCCATTTATTCCTCCAGATATGCATCACAGGGACTTTGCTCATCTTTATTATTATCAAAAATCCCAAGCACAGTGCCCAGTACTTCTTGCGGAATTGTCACAATGGGTGCAAAAATATAGCGGTCTGCTGTGGATATCACTGAAGGTAGAGGTGCCAGTTCAAAAAGTGGGTCAGATAAACTTCCACTGATCTTTATTGGAATACTGCTCTGCCTGATAGTCGGAATAATCGTTTTATCCAGAATATTCTTTTTTTCCAGATTATAGAGTGAATTAATAGTTTCCTTGGCTAAATTAGTTTCTGTTTTTCCTCTAACCAGCAATTTTGGGCCATCTATTAAAAAAATCTTTGATCGAACTATACCCTGCTTTACCTGATATCGTGCTAAGCCACATGATATATGCATTTCATCTTCGATAAGTCCTTGACTAAATAACCAGCCCAAGGGGTTTAGAAACACTAGCTCCAGCTGACTTCGATTAAAGCTGCCATTTTCTAATGTAAAGCCAGCTTCTCCATTTAAGTTTGCTGCAATTTCATGCGCGCTTATCCCTAAGCTTTTTAAATCAACAACAAAATTGAACTCACCATCCAGGGGGGATGATTCATGCTGCTGCACAAAAAGCTGACTGAGCAGGATTTTTTCAGCCTGCATATTGAGTGACCATTCAGGTTTTTCCCTAGCATTAACTTTTGCACTCATTGTAAACTGCCCCTCGGAAAAAATAAATTTAACCGGGCTGGCTGTTAATTTACCGTTTCGTAATAACAAGTCAATATTAACTCTATCCAGTTTGTAATCTATGCCTGTTATCTGGAATAGTCTGAGTTGCAAATTCAGGTCTACGTTATGTAAAACTTGTAATGAAATAGGAGTATGACTAAATACGCCTGATTGTTCCACTTTAGCACTTTGTTTTTGTGCTGGTGTAGTTGTTTTAGAAGAAACTCCAAAATCCTCAAGAAAGATATTTGGACTATTTATGGTTCCTGAAATGTCAGGCTTTTCATTAATAAGAGATATTGCAAGCTCACTATTAAGCTTTGTTCTACCAATAATACTATTTCCTTTAAATGTCACTCTGTCTTTGTTACCACCTATAAGACCTGAAGAAGAAATAGGTCCTAGGCCGGACAGATCAATGGCAAACAGTTTTCCAAATAAGGCCGGGTGGTTAATGGCAATATCTGCATTTAAACTGAGATCACCTGTTTTGGGTACATTATTATCAATAGCAGCAGAAATTTTAACATTAATAAGTTCTGAATTTTCCGATTCAATTGTTATGTCTTTTATGCCAAAATCTCCGCCTGCATCAGAAAGCAATATATTCCCTTTTAACTGCCCCAACTCTGGAGCCGGATGCAAGTCAAATAGTTTAACCAGTATTTTTTCATCAAACTGAACTGTCATCTGCATTCCATGTTTGGAAAGTATATCTTCGATTGAACCACTAAGGTTAATAGCCGCTTGCTGAGGAGGTCCGGCTGTTAAAAGAAGGTCTTTGATAGCATAAGTCTCTTTATTATTAGTTAACAGCCCCTTAATAGCTAAAGCTCCAAAATCAGGTATTTCACTCCCCAGCACTTTTGACAACTCTGCACTGCTCGGAGCTGTAACAGCCAGATTGATAGTGACTCCCTGTGGTAAAGTCTGTTCGCGTAACGGTATTTGCGCAATCTTTCCTGATGCCGTCAACATCAACTGTTTTTTTCGCCCAGCAGACAATGAAATACTAGGAACCTGTAGGATATTTGAATCCCCCTTAAGGGTGAACTTCCCAGATAAAGGGCCTATATCAGGAATTTTATTCCCTTCTAACAGCTTAGACAGGTAGCGGGAACTTTTTGCGCTCAAAGTTCCTGTAAGATCTATTCCTTTATAAAATATATCGGCAATAAATATTTGCGCGGCTTCCCCCTGAACGACCAACGATAAGCTATTTTTTGTTCCAATTCGCATGCTCAAATCAGATCCTTTCAGCACCTCTCCTTTTCCATGTATACGGACAGAAAATTTTGCAGGGCCAAGGTCAGGTACGTTTTCAGCATATATACGCATCCCTTTTTGCAGCGAAGGCATTTGTGACTGAATAGTAATATCGGTTAGTTGCTGAGGAGAGTCAGACATCAACTCATCCCAGCTTATCCAGCCATCTGCCTGGAAGGATAAAATATTCGAGATTCCTGCTTTCAGTTTAATTGCGCTCAACTTTAATTGATCCGTTGAACCATTTAGGCTTGCTGTCATACTTACCGGGCCAATTTCTGGGTGCGTTATTTCTAATAGAGAGGTCAATTCTGATGATGTTGCCGTTTTTAATGCCAGCTCTATTGCTATTTTAAGGTTATTAACCGAGGAATCCATTGATAGTCCACCAACCAGACCTTTGGCTTTTAACTGAACCTTTTTATTAGCCCCTACAACTAGATCAATATGACTGAGGACTAAACCTTTACCTTCGTTTGTGATCTGAGCAGAACCTGTTACCGGCCCCATTTCTGGCAAAATATTCCCTAAAAATGGTTTTACCGTGACTGTATCATTTGAGCTAATACTCGCTTGCATTTTTAAAGAGCTAAAAGCCTGGTCTTGCAGATTGACATGCGTATTACCCGTCAGCTTAAGTTCAAAGCCCTGATCATTAGACAGTTTAATATCAATATTTTGTAAAATAGTGTCCTGATTACCCTGACTAATATCTGCTGCAATCTTGAAACTATTTAAAGAAGGACTGTCATCAGGCATAATCCTTTTTAATAACTTCGGGTCATGGATAAAACCGGAAAAATGCATGACAGTCTGATTTTGTGGATTGTCCGCTGTTCCTGTCATTTGCAACAGAACCTGTTGTTTATCCTCTATGCTTGTTGATATTTCAGCTAGCATAGGCTCTGCAAAGCTTCCTTTTATATGGACGCTACTCTGCAAATGACCTTTAACACCTGCGATTGCATAGACATCAGCAACTTCAGGAATATTTAACTTACCGACTAGATCCAGTCTTTTTTCATGAGCGAAGTCGTTTATACTCCCATTAATAGACAGTTGTACTTGTTCCCAGCGAGCGATTAAATTGATAGGATACGGAATATCCTGTGCAAAAATATCTGCCAAAGGACCTAACTGGCCTTCAATAGCAAACGTCCGCCCTTTACTTATACCTGTCGCATGCAATTTTAAAGGGGCCTGTCTATCTTTGGCTGAGATAACCAGGTTATCCAGAGTGTGTACCTGCTCATCGTTATCAAGCGTCAGTTGAATATTTTTTAATACTGCATGTTCAATAACCGGCGTAAACGGAAAACTGCTCTGACTTGCTGAACTTTGCTTTTGCTCACTGCTCTGCAATTCAACGCGCATATCTTCCAATAGCAGATCATTGATTAGCAAGGTGTTATCAAGTAAAGGACTTAAGCTAAGCTGAATTCTAAAGTTACCTATATAAATATAGCTAGCGTCAGTTTTAGATCGTAGCTCTATTTCAGTGGCAGACAATGTTGGGGTAAAAGAGCGTTGTAGTTCAAATGGCCCTTTAATTGATAGCGTATAATCGGACAGATTATCAACCGTTTGAATTAACAGAGACTGAAAGTCCTGATCTTTGTAGCTGCTTAAGATAAAAGCCATTATCGCTACAAAAACAACGATTATTCCAGTTAAAGATAACAGAATGATTTTTATTTTATGCATTTGATCTTCATATTCTTTATGTTTTTCTATGCTATCGGGTATTTAATCTTAATTATATATACTTTTAAATGTAAACCTATAATATAAATTAGGCTTAAAATGCAACTATGGAAATATTTCAGGGTGTTCGAAATAAGTCTGAACTTAGGAGCTATAAAAAACTATTACAGGAAAATTTTTGGAGCCCTGAGTACAGAAATTATCGTTTCCTCTCTTTGTAGCATGGAAAGGTACGAGCATTAAGTTTAGGATTTTATCGAGTTCAATAAGTTTCGTTATTATACTTCGTTACCGTATTGATACTTTGACTTGATTTGAACCAGAACAGTTCAAGGAAATAATAAATGTGTAAGTTGCCGGTTAATGTGACCCTTATCGCTATAGCTTTGATTAGCTTTCTCAATCTCAGTGCCTGTACAGAAATAAAAGAATTTTTTGCCTCTTCTGCTTCATCCGCTTCCTTAGGTTCTGTGTCTGTTTCTTCTGTGTCTTCAGGAAGCTCGGCAAGTGTTTCAGGCTCAATGGACTCGGTTTCCAATAGTTCCGGTAAAGCATTTAATGACGAATATGTTAAAGATATTTCTGATTTGACCTATGCATACGTGAAATTTGCACCTGTACAGAGTGAATATGAGTCATTCCAAAATGCTATCAGCGAAATTGCGATTCGGCATGGAGTTATTCACTGGGAAAGTAATTCAAAAACCTATATTGCGTTCGGTAAGGGGCTTAAGAAGGCTAACTTAACAGGTGTTCGTTATGAAACTGTTAAACAGCTTCTGGCAGAGTTTGATTATGCAAAAATGCTGGATATCCAGAAGGGCTATGAATCAGAATAAAATTTTTTGTAAATGTGAGCCACAGTTGTAGTCATTAGTATTGCACTTTATAAAGAGCATCATGAGAAAGCTTTGCTTTAGAAAATCCATCATTTGCTAGTTATTCTATAGCTTAATTAAACAGCATCAGTTTAATGCACTTGCAGTAACACGGGGTGGGTGTTGATTTTTAATAATGTCAATTATGCATAAGCTTGTGCTCCAAATTGATCAATGTTATCCCAAAATTGTTGCCACCTTCCTTTGGTTTGAACTAATGCACGTAAAGATAAAATCACTTTA
>WTCM01000031.1 GCA_013138595.1 Methyloprofundus sp.
TTCAGCAATGTTGTCAAGAGAGATAATTTCTGCTTCGCGAGGTGGCATGAGGGTTTGTTGAATCGAGTCTGCGTTATAAGGCACGTTAATATGTAAATCCGATTGTGCCGTGGTGCGACAGAGTAAAATATCCCCTGAATTAAACGCATCTTTAGATAAGGTGGTTTCGTTGTATTCGCCTAATTGATACTCACCTTTATCGCAAGTTCCTAAGCAAGTGCCACAAGCACCTGATTTACAGCCAAAAGGGGGAAATAAATGAGCGGCTTCAGCAGCTTCTTGTACGGTTTGATTGGGTTCACAATCAAAACTAAAATCTTGATTGTCGCGGGTGGAAAGCGTTATTTTGTAAGGCATATTAGCTCCATTAAAAAAGGGTGTTACCTTGAGAGGTAACACCCATTATAAATTGTGTGACGTGTAGAGCGGTTACGCTGCTTGTTTTAATGCCATTGCAATATCATCTTTTGCATCACCATTGGGTTTAATATCAAATTTTTCAACTAAGATATTTAACAAATTAGGCGTTAAGAAGGCGGGCAGTGTCGGCCCTAAATGAATGCCTTTTATATTTAAGGATAATAGGCTTAATAATACCGCAATTGCTTTTTGTTCAAACCATGAAATCATCATGGTAAGCGGCAGTTCATTAATGTCACATTCAAAGGCATCTGCTAATGCTTCTGCAATTTTAACGGCTGAATAAGCATCATTGCATTGACCAATATCTAATAGACGTGGAATGCCACCAATATCACCAAAATCTTGCTCATGAAAACGGTATTTACCACAGCCTAAGGTCATAATGATTGTATCTTGAGGCACTTGTTCAGCGACATCTGAATAATAATTACGTCCCGGTGCCGCACCATCACAGCCACCTACTAGGAAGAAATGTTTAATATCACCACTTTTAACCGCCGCAATGACTTTATCAGCCACACCTAAGACAGCATGACGACCAAAGCCCACGGTCACTTGTTTATCACCGCCGTCTTCTTTGAAGCCTGCTGTGCCTTTAGCCACTTGGATTAATGGGCTGTAATCACCGTTGTTAATATGGCGTACGCCTGACCAGCCTACAGGTCCCACTGTAAAAATACGTGAACGGTAAGCAGGTGTGGGTTCAATTAAGCAGTTAGAGGTCATTAAAATAGCCCCTGGAAAATCTGCAAATTCTTTATGTTGATTTTGCCATGCACCACCGTAGTTACCGACTAGATGCGTGTATTCACGCAGTTTAGGATACGCATGAGCAGGCAGCATCTCCCCATGTGTATAGATATTAATACCTGTGTCTTTAGTTTGTTCTAGTAAATCTTTTAAATCTTTAAAATCATGTCCACTGATTAAAATCGCTTTACCTGCTTTAGGTTCTAAGCGTACTTGAGCGGGCGATTGATTACCAAAATTTCCTGTATTGGCTTCATCTAATAAAGCCATTACGACGACATTAATTGCCCCGACTTCTAAGCTACAATTTAAGAGTATGTCTGCGTCGGTAGGTTCGCTCGCCAATAAATCCAGCACGACTTCAATACGTGCATAGGCATCATCACTTTCAGACCCTAAAACATAAGCATGATGTGCATAAGCGGCAACGCCTTTTAAGCCATAAATAGCCATAGCGCGTAAACCGATAATATCTTCACCCACCGTTTCAAGGTCTTTATCAATGGCAGCTACAGGGACTTGGGCTAATAATTCAGCTTGATTAGTGGCAGGCAACCATGTTGCAGCACCGTCTAAGGTTTCAATAGACACGCCTTTGTCCGTTGCGGCTTTTTCATAAAGGGCTTTAACGCGGTCGCGAGTTGCAATGGCTTGTTGAATTAAATTAACAAAGCGAGTGGTAGAAAAATTAACATTCGTCAGCGTGGTAAACAAGCCGTGTAATATAAAACGATCTGCTTCAATATCCGTGGCACCGAGTTCACGAGCGCGTTTTGCATATTGTGCAACGCCTTTAATCGCATAAATCAATAAATCTTGTAAATCTGATGTATTTTCATCTTTACCACAAATACCTGCGACAGTTTGACAGCCATCGCCATTTTCGTCAGAACGGGTAGTTTGTTCACATTGATAACAAAACATTGCTAATTTCCTTAGTATAAAAATATATAATGAAGGGTTAATATAGCAATATAAAGAGGTGTCGTCACTGATTTAAGTCAAGGATTCAAAAAAATTCAGGGTTTTCGTAAAAATGTCTTATTTTTAAGGTCAAGTGCGCAGCTAGCTTGATTGTTTCAATTTTCTATTGCATAGCATTTCTGTAGGAAATGTTTTTTACGAGATATTTAAAGGAAATTCCTTTATCAATCGAGTCTGACCCCTTTGGTTTTATCGAGTCTGACCCCTTTGGTTTTCACTCAAAGCCTTTATTTTTCAAGTGCTCAGTACTGATGGGTCTTGCAGACAAGCGGTTACTCATCTTCTTTCTGAACGACTATACAAAGGCAAGCCTGCTAACTCAATTAAGACAGGGGCTTATTGTAGATCGAGAAAGCGGCTGCCTCAAAAGCAGCTAAAACAGGCTGTTGAGTCGTCTGGACAAGCATTGCACCAACAAGCGCATAAATCATGGAAATGGAAAGGGCATAATACTTTACTTACCGATGGAACGACTGTGCTTATGCCTGACACACTGAAAAATCAGGTTGATTATCCTCAACAGTCCAACCAAAAACCTGGCTTAGGTTTTCCAATTGCACGAATTGTTGGACTGGTTTCATTGAGTGTGGATTCCGTTGTTTCTTATGCCATGGGACCTTATCAAGGTAAAGGAAGCGGAGAGACCTCCTTATTCAGTCAAGTGATTGGTGCAATTGCTAAAAATGACCTCTTATTAGCCGATAAATATTACTGCACATGGGCGATTATCGCACTGATCATGCAGCAAGATTCGCATGTATTGATGCACAACCACGCCCAGAGAAAACCAGATTTTAGCCTTGGAAAAAAACTGGGAGCCAAAGATCACCTTATTGAATGGGGTAAGCCTAAACGAAAGCCAGATTGGATTACTCAAAGTGACTACGATGCCTTACCTAACAAAATTGTGTTTAGGGAGTTTTATGCAAAAGGTCGTGTTTATGTAACAACGTTAGTGGATGAAAAAAAGTATCATAAACAAGAGCTAGTGGAACTTTACAAGCAGAGATGGGTGGTAGAACTTGATTTTCGTAGCCTCAAGACTAATATGCAAATGGATATGTTACGCTGCAAATCTCCCGATATGGTCAGAAAAGAAATAGCGGTATATTTCTTAGCTTACAATCTTATTCGAGCCAGTATTGCCAGGGCGGCAAAGGTAAAAAACAAATTCCCAGAAGAATTAGTTTTATGACGACTGTACAAATTTTTAATGAAGGTATATTATCGCTGACCGTTCTTTCAGAAAAGATATTGAAACATGCTATTGATGGCTTATTGAGTGCAATGACTTCTATACCCATTGCCCAACAGAAAAGAGAGCCACAACCTCGTGCTGTAAAGCGTCGCCCCAAACCTTATTCATTGCTTAATTAGCCACGCAAGCAGGCTTGTTAAGTCCTTAATGCATAATGAGTTTTTCTTAAGTAAGCAGTGTTAGAGTCTGATCCTTTTTGGTTATTTTAGTTATTAGCGAAAGTCTTGAAATTATTAATCAACACCCGCTAATACCCGTTTGATCATTATTGCTGTAGCATTGTCAACCCGACCATTAGCCTGCCCTCCACGCCCGTCTGCAAAAAAATGTTGCTGAAACATTTTAACAGCATTGGCTGTCCTACGACCATATTGACCATTAGCAACGCCCACCGAATAGCCTATAGTCGCCAAATCCTGCTGTACTTCTGTTACTGGATTGCCCGTATAGTTAGCGCGTACTGTACCACCCAGTCGGTGCTGTGCATCATTATCATCATTACGTAAAGAATCCCCTGTAAACGTAGTAAAGTAGTTATCATATTTAGTTGCGGCAACATTCGTGGCAGCACCTGGAATCATGCCGTAACAATTATTTTCGAGTTGCTGCCAATTAAACTGTGTACCTGGGTCGCCTGATTTTCTACTCAAAACATTATTGCTAGTTGCAATATCACTATGACCAATAATATTACGCGTCTCAATAGTGTCGTATGCTACTCTTAACCGTCCGATAAGAGCAATAAGTGATGTAAGTTGTACCGCAGGATAGCTGTCTGTCTGACCAGTATGCACTATCTCAATGCCAATAGAGCTACTATTGATACCTGAAGTTCCACGCCACAGTGAGCTGCCCGCATGCCAAGCGCGTCGTGTGTCCTGAACCATTTTAATTATGCGCCCTTGAGTGTCAATAATATAATGAGCACTCGTACCTCCCGACATAAATGTATTAACAGCTGAAGAAGTTACCTTTATACCAGTATGATGAATAACAATAGTATCAATAGTGGTACTCCCTCTGCTATTATGGTTGCCTGATTGCATCCAGACAGGCATTAAATTTACTATGACACGTATCTCTGGTCCTCCCCTGCTGGCACTACCATTAACCATTTGTGCTACCGTAACATTGACATCAGTAATATCATGTTGCGTAATATAAATAATGATATCAATAGAACGAAATATTCGGGCGGGTATTGGCCCCGTACTCGCAACTGCAGGACCAACACCTTCTGTAGTTGTATTCGCAGGAGTAATTCTAAGTATATACGCTCCATTATTGATGTCTGTTAAATTAAGGTTAACTGTTCCCCAACGCCCGGTATTACCTGAAACAAGAGCCGCTGCATTGGCTGTAATCGGATAAACTCCAACAGTTGCCCCTATAGCGGGGTCATTAGGCATATGCAGGTTTCCAACTTTTACCCATGTCATATCAATTTCTCCATAAAAACATTAACTACAATGCAGAGCTATATCGTCCAACTCGAATGCATAATACCGACCACAAACCATGTATTGTTTGATTTTTCAAATACTAGGCGCAGCTTCGACCAGCTTGTTGCATGAACAGCAGTATCAAGGTCTGCAAGACTATACTCAACGACTATCGTATGAGGGTAAGTTTCAATTATATTATTATTAGCTGTCTCACCATCAGCAAATTGATTGTATGTAACAGCTTTGCTCTCCCAGTAGTTATGCTTACGGATATAGCGTTCTACATACTCACCAAAACTGAGTGATATTGGGTCACCACTTCCATCATTGACTCCCCAAACACGTTTGTCTTTATTACCAATTGCCTGACCCAACTCATTACTTTTATATACCTGATCTGTTTCAATACTAACAAATGCATACGGTGAAAACCGGACGCCCTTGATAGGATGTACAAACTTGCTAACTGCAGCCCAGTTATTTTTCCTGATTGCATTCATAACATGAAGGGCTGGTTCTGCAACAATTGACTGTGCATCTGCAGGTACATAACGACAACTTACATATGACACATTCCCCCACCCTGTATGATCACCATATTGCAAATTTATCCATTTTTCGTCATTTGAAATACCCAGCTTTTTTATCACTTTATTTTTGAGGGGAATCCGAGTAATGGCTTTAGCTGAAAAATCAGCTTCCTTACGTAAATTTACAATACCATCTGTTTCATCAATTAATATTTCACAAAATGGTTCCAGTGTAATTGTTGATGATCTGCAGCTAAAAATGAAAAATACAGATATGCCCAGCAGAAATACTTTGAAAATACGTGATTGTTTCAATGCAAACATTCCTTTTACGGTTTCTAATTACTTAGGGAATAACTAGTGGGTCAGACTTAATAGAAAAGTAGGTAGTCAATCCCAAGTTGACTGTGGTTATCGATTCTACATCACGAGAGCTTAAAGGTTATGAAGATTTATGAACTCCCATAAAATAACCAAAGGGTCGAACCAAAGGGTCGAAACCAAAGGGGTCAGACTCGATTGAATTTCCCCGCTTTGCTTTTAGGTGGCCTAGCAGGGTGCGTTTTATATACCCAAGGTTGTACTAAGAAACCTTTTAAGTATAATAAAACCTACGTTATTTATTGACTCCTAGAGGTGTTTTTATGGCAAAGGCAATTAAACTATCCGATGAACTTGTTCATGATGCAGCAATCAATGGTAAGGCGCAGCATCGCAGCGCACCCAAACAAATCGAATATTGGGCAAAAATCGGTAAAATAGCGGATGAAAACCCTGATCTACCTTTGATTTTTATCCGTGGAATTTTATTAGGCATCGAAGAATATGAAGCTGGAGATGTATCCGAGTATCAATTTGGATGATTATTCAACAAACAAACGTTTTTAAACGTCGAGTGAAGAGGATGCATAAGTCTGAAAAGGTTGCATTAGATAGAGCGGTTAAAGAAATAATTGCCGACCCTTCTTTAGGTGAGATGAAAATAGGTGATTTGTCAGGCATTCAAGTTTTTAAGTATAGGCTTAATTCCCAGCTATATCTTTTGGCTTATAGCTATCACGAGCAAAAGCTGGTTTTGACCTTTATTGAATATGGTTCTCATGAAAATTTTTATCGCGATTTAAAGTTAAAAAAATAAAAAATAAGGGGATACAGAGGCTTCATTAAACTCGATTAATTCTGCCAAAAGATGATCACAAACACTGACACTTTGTTTGTAACCTTCACAATCGATTAAAAAATTAACTCTATATTCTTCTGCGCAAACCGTAATGACTTGAAGTGCCATAAAATATTTAGTTTTATCTGTTGTGAATTTAGTGCTTGAAATAAGCTCTTCCAATAATTTTTGTAACTTATGAGACCTGCTATATGAGCCAAATTGACTTTGTGTTTCTAGTAAATGTTTGAAAAATAATTCCATCATTTGCTGGTAATGAAAGCACTCTATGGAGCAGTCATTAATATCAGCTTTTGATAACAAATCAATTGCCATGGCGTGTCCCCACGCTTTGCCAGCAAGATTTTCAACATTTTTAAATTTATCTAATTTTTCTTGATACATCGCGATTTACTCAAAATTTTTAATATCATCCTCGTTTTTTCCCCTTATTTCAACATTTCATTTCATCACCAAAACCAAAAAATCAAGAGACAGTCAGCTTGATTTTTGTAGCAATATAACAGCGATTTTGTTGTTCCCCCGCATACTGTATAATAGCGCGATTAAATTGCAGAACACGAGACGCATAGCGTCCACAGAAGCATTTTTCGCGTAAAGCGTCACACGAGACAAAATAGCAGGAGTATGGGATGAGTAATGGTTTGAATGCCAATATGTTAGATCAACTTGATATAGATCCAGATGAAACCAAAGAATGGCTAGAAGCACTGGGCGCGATTCAAGAGCAAGACGGGAATGAGCGTGTCCAATTTATCATTGGTCAATTAGTTGAAATGGCTAGGCAGTCAGGCGCGGGGATTCCTTTTAGCGCAAATACCGCTTATATCAATACCATTCTTGTGGATGATCAGCCCAAATACCCTGGTATGACGACTATTGAACGCAAAATCCGCGCTTATGTGCGCTGGAATGCGATGATGATGGTACTTAGAGCGAATAAGCATACTAATGTGGGTGGCCATATTGCCAGCTTTGCTTCTGCAGCGACTCTATATGATGTGGGTCATAACCACTTCTGGCACGCGGCGACTGAAGAGCGCGGCGCGGATATGGTGTTTGTACAAGGACATTCATGTCCTGGTGACTATGCACGCGCGTATCTATTAGGTCGCTTTGATGAAGAGAAAATGGATCAATTTCGTCAAGAAGTGGGCGGAAATGGTTTGTCTTCTTACCCACATCCTTGGTTAATGCCTGATTTCTGGCAGTTTCCTACGGTTTCTATGGGTTTAGGCCCGATTATGGCGATTTACCAAGCGCGTTTTATGCGTTATATGCAAGCGCGTGATTTGGCTAAAACGGAAGACCGTAAAGTTTGGGCTTTCTTAGGTGATGGTGAAACAGACGAACCTGAAACTTTAGGCGCAATTACCATGGCGGGGCGTGAAAAATTAGATAATCTAATTTTTGTGGTCAATTGTAATTTACAGCGTTTAGACGGGCCTGTACGTGGTAACGGAAAAATTATCCAAGAGCTAGAAGCGAGCTTCCGTGGCGCGGGTTGGAATGTGATTAAAGTCATCTGGGGGCGTTACTGGGATGCTTTATTAGCTAAAGATAAAGACGGTATTTTAATGAAGCGCATGATGGAATGTGTGGATGGTGAATATCAGACCTACAAATCAAAAGATGGCGCGTATGTACGTGAGCATTTCTTTAATACCCCTGAGTTACAAGCTTTAGTCATTGACTATACTGATAGAGATATTTGGACGCTGAATCGTGGCGGACATGATCAAATGAAAGTGTTTGCAGCTTATAATGCGGCGAATAAACACAAAGGTCAGCCTACGGTTATTTTAGCTAAAACCATTAAAGGTTACGGCATGGGTGATTCAGGTGAAGCGCAGAATACCAGCCATCAGCAAAAGAAAATGAGTATTAAATCGATTACGGATATTCGTGATCGTTGGCAGCTGCCTGTGACTGATGCAGAAATAGAAAATCTGCCGTATATCAAATTTTCAGAAGATTCAGAAGAATACAAATACATGGCAAAACGCCGTGCAGATTTAGGCGGCATGATTCCATCCCGTAGAGAAAAATCTGAGTCTTTAGAAATTCCGCCTTTAAGTGCTTTCCAAAGTATTTTAAAAGGCACAAAAGCAGGCAGTGGTATTTCTACTACGATGGCTTTTGTCAGAATTCTTAATATCTTAGTTAAAGATAAAAATATCGGTAAACGTATCGTGCCTATCGTGCCTGATGAGTCACGTACTTTCGGTATGGAAGGGATGTTCCGTCAATTAGGTATTTGGTCACAAGTAGGACAATTGTACACGCCACAAGATGCGGAACAATTGATGTACTACAAAGAAGACAAAGCAGGGCAGGTTCTACAGGAAGGGATTAACGAAGCGGGTGGTTTATGTGATTGGATTGCCGCTGGTACTTCTTATTCAACGCATAATGTACCAATGATTCCATTCTTTATATATTACTCTATGTTTGGTTTTCAACGTGTGGGTGATTTAATCTGGGCTGCCGCAGATCAACATACACGTGGTTTCTTATTAGGTGGAACGGCTGGGCGTACGACCTTAAATGGTGAAGGGCTACAGCATGAAGATGGGCATAGCCATATGATGTCTGCGACTATCCCTAACTGTATTTCTTATGATCCTACTTTTGGTTATGAATTAGCGGTCATTATTCAAGACGGTATGCGCCGTATGTTCACTGATCAGGAAGATATTTTCTATTATCTAACCGTGATGAATGAGAACTACGACCAACCTGCGATACCAGAAGGGTCAGAACAAGACATACTCAAAGGTATGTACTTATTTCAATCAGGGATTAGTCGTAAAAAAGTACCCAAAGTACAACTCTTAGGTTCAGGTACGATTTTCTGTGAAGTGATGCAAGCCGCGACTTTATTAAAAGACGATTGGGGCGTAGAAGCCGATCTTTGGAGTTGCCCTAGTTTTACTGAATTAGCACGTGATGGTCAGTCTTGTGAGCGTTGGAACCGTTTACACCCTACCGAAAAAGCTCGTGTTTCGCATGTCGCAAAGTGTATTAGCAAAACTGACATTCCTGTGATTGCAGCAACGGATTATGTTCGTGCATTCGCCGAGCAAGTTCGCCCTTATATTAAAGCGGATTACACCGTATTAGGGACGGATGGTTTTGGACGTTCAGATACGCGTGAAAAACTACGTGGCTTCTTTGAAGTGGATCGCTACCATGTGACGATTGCGGCACTGAAAAGCTTAGCCGATAAAGGCGAGATTGATGCGGCTCAAGTCGATGCAGCGATTAAAAAATATCAGATCAATGCAGATATTATTGCCCCTTGGTTAACCTAACAGAAGAATTTATTATGACGCTATTAACAGAAGTAAAAGTTCCTGATGTCGGTGATGTTGCGGATATTGATGTTATTGAAGTGACGGTACAAGTCGGTGATACTGTTGAAATCGAGCAAACACTTGCCGTATTAGAAACCGATAAGGCAAGTATGGATTTACCCTCAACGGCGGCAGGTATCGTTAAATCGGTGCATGTGAATGTCGGTGATAAAGTCTCGGAAGGGGCTTTATTGATTGTGGTTGAAGCCGCTAGAGCTGCAGCACCTGAACTTGCCAGTGCTGATGAAGATCATAAATTAGCAGAGCCTGACAAACCAGCGGCGACCACTAGCAGTGTCAGCGTGATTGATGTACTCGTCCCTGATGTCGGTGATGTCAGTGATATTGATGTGATTGAAGTCTTAATCCAAGCAGGCGATTCGGTTACTAAAGAGCAAACCTTAGCGGTTTTAGAAACTGATAAAGCGAGTATGGATTTACCGTCTACCGAAGCAGGTATTGTTAAATCTGTGGCGATTAAAGTCGGTGATAAAGTCTCAGAAGGTGCGGTGATTATCTCTTTAGAGGTGGAGTCAGTGCAAGAAATTGCAGTAGCACCAGCAGAAACACCTAAAGCCACTGCTGTAGCAGAAAAACCAGCAGCTAAAGTTGCAGCGGCAAGCCCTGCGCCAGCGACTGCTGCACCCGTAAATACATCAGGAAAAGCGGCTCATGCCAGTCCTAGTGTACGTTTATTTGCACGTGAATTAGGTGTCGATGTTAGCCTAATCACCCAAGGTAGCGGGCGTAAAGGGCGTATTTTAAAAGACGATGTTAAAAACTTTGTTAAACAAGTGATGGCATCAGGCACGGCATCTGCCGCTCCAGCAGGTGCAGGTATTCCGCCAATTCCAGCGGTAGACTTTAGCCAATTTGGTGATATAGAAGAACGCAAGCTGAGTAAAATTCAACGTTTAACAGGGCAGAATTTAACCCGTGTTTGGTTGAACTTACCGATGGTTACTTACCATGACGAAGCAGATATTACTGAAATGGAAGCTTTCCGTAAGGCTTTAAATTCAGATAAAAAAGCGGATATTAAAGTCACTGGTTTGATTTTCATTGTTAAGGCATTAGTTGCCGCGATGCAACAATTTCCTACCGTGAATAGTTCACTATCGCCTGACGGCGAGTCTTTAATTCTGAAAAAATACTTTAATGTCGGGATCGCGGTGGATACACCGAATGGTTTAGTCGTCCCCGTGTTAAAAGATGTGGATAAAAAAGGCATTGCCGAACTGACGCGTGATTTATCAGCACTGAGTGAAAAAGCCCGTACGGGTAAATTACTGCCTGCTGATATGCGTGGGGGTTGTATTACTATTTCTAGTTTAGGTGGCATTGGTGGAAAATCCTTTACCCCGATTGTTAATGCACCCGAAGTGGCTATTTTAGGCGTGACGCGTTCCTCTATGCAGCCTGTTTGGAATGGCTCAGAGTTCGAGCCTAAACTCATGTTGCCATTAGATTTAACCTACGATCACCGTGTTTTAGACGGTGCAGAAGCGGCACGTTTTGTGTCTACCTTAATTAAATACTTAAGCGATATTCGCCGCTTATTACTTTAGGAGTTAGCAGAATGACAGATGTTATACAGGCGGAAGTAGTCGTATTAGGGGGCGGACCTGGTGGTTATACCGCCGCGTTTCGTGCCGCAGATTTAGGTAAGCAAGTCGTTTTAGTGGAAAAATACCCCGTGTTAGGCGGTGTTTGTTTGAATGTCGGTTGCATTCCCTCTAAGGCATTATTACATGTCGCACAGCTTATCCATGAAGCACAAGAATTTGAAAGTCACGGTTTAAGCTTTGGACAACCAGAGATTGATTTAGATAAAATCAGGTCATGGAAAGAAAGCATTACCAATAGCTTAACAGGCGGTTTAGGTAAATTAGCAAAGCAACGTAAAGTGCAAGTGGTACAAGGCTTAGGGCAATTTACGGGCGCGAATAGCATGGATGTTATCGGCGCAGCTGGGACGCAGAAAATTACGTTTGAAAATGCCATTATTGCCGCAGGTTCACAGGTGAATAAAATTCCTGTATTCCCGAATGATGACCCGCGTTTAATGGATTCTACCGATGCGTTAAACCTAGAAAGTGTGCCTAAAAAGTTATTGATTGTTGGTGGCGGTATTATCGGTTTAGAAATGGCAACGGTTTATCACGCGCTAGGGTCTGAAATTAGCGTAGTAGAGCTAATGGATCAGATTATTCCAGGTTGTGATAAAGATTTAGTCACGCCTTTACAGCGTCGTATTAAAAAGCAATATAAAAACATCTGGTTAAAAACCAAAGTGGCAAGTATCGAGCCACAGGAAGACGGCTTAAAAGTCAGCTTTGAAGGCGATAAAGCACCAGAATCAGAAGTATTTGATAAAGTCTTAGTTGCCGTAGGGCGTAAACCGAATGGCTTATTAATCGGTGCTGATAAGGCTGGGGTTAATGTGGATGAGCGTGGTTTTATTGCGGTAGATAAACAGCAAAAAACCAATGTCCCACATATTTTTGCTATTGGCGATATTGTTGGTAATCCTATGCTCGCGCATAAAGCCGTTTACGAAGGTAAAATTGCCGCTGAAGTCAGTGCAGGACATAAATCAGGTTTTGATGCGCTAACCATTCCATCAGTCGCTTATACCGATCCAGAAATCGCGTGGATGGGCTTAACTGAAAACCAAGCCAAAGAACAAGGCATTGCCTATGATAAAGGTGCATTTCCTTGGGCAGCAAGTGGGCGTTC
>WTCM01000054.1 GCA_013138595.1 Methyloprofundus sp.
CCTGAGAATGCCGGATATCCTGTTACTAGCAATACAGATGCAGAAACAGCTATTGCCATAGCCGTTGCGCAAGAGCTAGTGGGAGTTGAAAATGTGAATTTACAGCCCGTACCTAGCATGGGCTCAGAGGATTTTTCTTTTATGTTACAAGAGAAACCAGGCTGTTATGTCTGGTTAGGAAATGGCTCATCTGCTGGCGACTGCCTATTACATAATCCTCATTATGATTTTAATGATAAGATTTTACCGGTGGGGGCTAGTTACTGGGTTAAGCTGGTTGAACGGATTTTAGGCTGATTTTAGAAAAAAATCACTGTACTTGACAGGCGACAAAGGAAACTTACAATAGGTAAGGAATCTATAGAATATAAGGCATCCTTCATTTTTCGGATGACACTTTTTTATTTAACAGGCGTAGCTCGTATGAAGCTTCAGCGTAATACGGGAAAACCAACGCTTCGAATGTCCCGTATTCTGCAAGCTCGATACGGGCTACGTTTATATTCTTGATTCATATAGATTATCGAAGTGTGTCATACTCCATCCTCTATTAACATTCCTATTCAATACCTATAGCAATATAGGTACAATGAAATCTCTCTAAACATTTGTCATATTTTATGAGTCGAAATGCTTTTATAATTTCTTGCCATGATTGTGGATTATTGCAGCAAATAACTCATATGCCAGAAGACGGAGCAGCAAAATGTTGTCGCTGTGATGCGACATTACGCAAACGTCAGCATATCAAACCCGCTAAAAGTATTGAATATACACTGGCATTGGTTATTTCGGCGCTTGTTTTATTTATTATCGCTAATGTGTATCCGATTATTCAGTTACAGGCAGAAGGGCGTGAAATGGCCACAACTTTATTGTCCTGCGTAAATTATTTATTAACGCATGAAATGCTGTTGTTGGGTGGACTCGTCTTTATAACGAGTATCGGTGCGCCTCTGATACAATTATCCGGTCTGTTATATATTCTACTCCCCGTGCATTTTAAGCGCATTCCTCCTTATGCCCCACAGGTGTATCGTAGCGTAAAGCTTATTACCTCATGGAGTATGTTAGAAGTTCTAATGCTGGGTATTTTGGTTTCTGTCGTGAAACTATCTGCGCTGGCAACAGTGATTCCGGGCATTGCTTTATGGACTTTCGGGTTGTTGATTTTTTTTATTGCGGCAATTTTAAGTAATCTGGATACGGAAATGCTATGGGAGCAGATGAGTCCTAATGCCCAAACGCTAAGAGTGCAAAACATTAAATCTGGAGATCAATTAACGAATTGTCACAACTGCCATTTACTATGCGCTGTGACTGAAAGGCGAGGGCAGTATAAATCTCGGTGTCTCCGCTGTGGGACAAAAGTACATTTAAGAAAGCATGAAAGTCTAACACGATGTAGCGCATTACTTCTTGCGGCAATTGTGATGTATATTCCTGCTAATTTATTGCCCGTCATGGTTATCACTAGCATGGGTAAAACCGAGGGAGATACTATTATGAGTGGCGTTATTTATCTGGCAGCTTACGGAGACTGGCCTTTAGCCATTATTCTTTTTATTGCGAGCATATTTGTTCCCTCTCTTAAATTAGTTATTTTATTAATGTTGTTATTAACAGTACACTTTAAGTCCCAATGGCGAGCAAAGGAACGCACTCGTTTATATCGTCTGACTGAGTTGATTGGACGCTGGTCGATGGTGGATATTTTTGTTGCCACATTAATGGCTGCCTTGATTCAGATTCAGGGGCTAATGGTTATAGATGTCGGCTTTGGGGCACTTGCATTTGGTTCTGTCGTGGTTTTAACAATGTTTGCCGCGATGGCATTTGACCCCCGGCTAATCTGGGATAATATGGAGAAAGTCAATGAGTGATCCTGTGCAGGATGAGTATATGAATCATTTACCGGAGAGTAATATTCAACCCCGGGCAAAAATTTCTATTATCTGGCTAGTGCCTATTGTCGCTGTTTTAGTAGGAGCATGGATAGGATATAAAGCCTGGTCTGAAATAGGGCCAACGGTTATCATTACTTTTGCGACAGCAGATGGGCTGGAAGCGGGTAAAACTAAAATAAAATATAAAAATGTCGAAATTGGCGAGGTTAAATCTATTCATGTGAACCATGACTCTATGAATGTTGAAGTGGTCGCCGAAATGACCAAGGATATAAAGCCTTTTCTGACTGATAAAAGTCGTTTCTGGGTTATTAGAGCACGTATCAATGCCAGCGGTGCATCGGGGCTGGATACTCTGTTATCAGGTGCTTATATTGGTATTGATACTAGTTCGGAAGGCCGTCAATTACGTAAATTTACAGGCTTGGAGATTCCGCCTGTGATTACTGGAAATATACCGGGTAGGCATTTTGTTTTACATACCAGAAATCTGGGATCAATAGAAAGAGATGTGCCGGTTTATTATCGAAAATTTATTGTTGGCCGGGTTGAAGAGGTTAAACTCAAGCCCGACGGTGAATCAGTCACAATACGTATATTTATCAATGCACCGTATGATAAATGGGTTAATGCCAGCACCAAGTTCTGGAATGCCAGTGGTATTGATTTTTCGATGAATACAAGTGGTATTAATGTGGATAGCGAGTCACTGGTGTCTATCTTAATCGGTGGAATTGCTTTTGAGTCGGCCGATATTAGTAATGGTATTAAGCCGGCAGAAAATAATAGCGGGTTTAAATTATACCCAAACCGGGTAGAGTCATTAAAAATTGATTATCAGGCTGAGAGAAAATTTGTCATCAATTTTTCTGAATCTGTGCGTGGCTTGACAATTGGTGCACCTGTTGAGTTTAGAGGGATACAAATGGGTGAAGTCACAGATATTCAGTTACTGTTTGATACTGAGGCTAAAAAAATTAGCGTACCAGTAACAATGACAATAGATTATGCCAGGATTGCACTTAAAGAAAAACCTGGGAAATTAGCCCAGCTTGCTGTTAACAGTATGAGACGAACTGAATTTTTTATAAATCAAGGGCTTAGGGCTCAGCTTGAAACGGGGAATCTGCTCACTGGTCAATTATATATTGCTCTTGATTTTTTTCCGGATGCTGCGCCTTTTACAATGAACTGGCAGGTAGATACTCCCGAATTTCCATCAGTACCTGGAACAATGGGGGGGCTTAAAATCCATATCAACAGTATTTTGAAAAAAGTGGATAGCATGATGACCCAGGTCAATGAACTAAGTTATAAACTGAATCATAAATTAGAGCCTGAATTATCCGGTACGTTAAGACAAGCTGAAAATACGCTGCTTACTATTCAGGGTACTTTAGAAAGTGATTCAGCTTTGCAGCAGGACCTGCATATTGCATTACGCGAATTTAGCAAAGCAGCACGCTCCATAAAGACCCTAGCTGATTATCTGGAGAGACATCCGGAATCTTTAATTCAAGGCAAAAAAAGAGACTAATTATGAATAAGCATACTGTTTTATTTTTACCGCTGATCTCAATAACTTTATTATTTTCTGGCTGCGGCGGCTCTCCCAATGCCAGATTTTATATTTTAAATGCAATAGATCAAGAGACTTCAGTACCAGCATTAATTGTGGAAGGTCATAGTATTACTGTCAAAATCGGGCCGGTTTCTATTCCTGATGCACTGGATCAGCCGCAGGTTGTTAGCCGCACAGGGAAGAATACTTTACTTGCGGATGAATTTAACCGTTGGGCTGGTGACTTTCAATATGATATACAACGCATTCTGGGAGAAAATATTTCAATATTGCTGCCCACAAATCAGGTTACTTTGAGTCAGGAAATAATACTATTCCCCGTCGATTTTCAAGTGATTGTTAATGTGCGCAAGTTTGATGGTAAATTAGGCGATATTGTGATATTGAATGCGGACTGGACTGTGGCTCGTAAAGGTAAAGAAAAAACAGTGATGGCCAGAAAATCAGTGCTTCATGAACATACCAGAGGGGCTGATTATCAAGCCTATGTGGCCACACAAAGCAGGCTACTGGCAAAACTCAGTCAGGAAATTGCAGACGAGATTAGAAAACAATTGCAGCAATAAAGTTTTTAATCTCAGCTAGAAAAAAAATATAAAATGCGTAAAATAAAAATTATTCTACTTTCTTTGATAGGAATAATAACTACTTTTTTAGTATTATTGACCTTCATCTTGAGTAGTTATAATAATCAGGATTATCAGCAATTATTAATTAAAACAGTTGATCAGCTTACTGATTACACTCTGTCTATCCAGGGGACATTTGAACTGAGTCGTTCATTTACGCCCGTTTTATCAGCCTCTAAAATTGAACTGCGTTCTAAAACTGACAGCCGTTATATTTATATAGATAACTTCAAAATTCAGCTTGCTTTAGTTCCGCTGTTACATAACACCTTATTGATCAATGACCTGTTATTGGAAAATGTACGGGCTGAAATACCGAGCGGTGAGGAGACCAAAAAAAGCCCCGAAAAACAGAGCAGTTATCTTTTTGTTCCCATTATTGAACATGCAGTATTGAAGAATATTCAGTTGATATTTGATAATGAGGATCAAGCGCATGTCATAGATAGTCTGGTTATTGAGGCAGAAAACCGGGAGGCTCCGCTAGAACTACGCGGTACTGGCATGGTCAGAGGGGATGTCTTTGCTATTGAAGGCCAGCTAGGGCCCCTGGCAGATATTTCGCTACAAGATAAACCTTACCCGGTCAACTTACGAGCCAACTGGAGGCAAGTTCAACTGTCCATCAATGGCACTATTGCAGATCCCGCCGATGGGGAGGGAGTAGGGCTTATTGGTAACATAAATATCCCAGAAATTGCCGATATATCTACGGCAATAATCCCTGTGAAAGGTCATTTGCATGGCAGTGTTAATATAACAGGAAGTGTTGCTGAGCCTATGTTAGCTGAAATGAAGTTGGTCTTAGAGGATAAACAGAATATTCTCTTACAGCTAACAGGAGCTACTGATAATGATGCACTGCCCCAAGAGAAGACAAACCTGCATCTTTCAGGTTTTATTCATGATGTGGCATTATTAAAGTGGCTTATGCCAGATGATACGCCATCTTTCCAGCGTTTCAATTTTGCAACCGATATTAGCAAAGGTGTTGAAGATTATATTTTACAAAACATTAATATCAATCTATCCGGTGAGCAGGGCCTAGAGATTGATTTGACTGGCAATAGCCACTTTATTCTGGAACAACAGGCTTTCAAATCCTTAGCACTACAAGCTGAAATTAGTTCAAAAGATACTGCAACGGTAAAGCCGTATCTGGGAAATATTTTGCCCGAGATGGGAGCAGTAAAAGGCTCAGCTAAAATTACAGCACAAGATCAGAGTTTTATCCTGAGCAATATTAACCTTCTGGCTGGGGTGGGTGAAAAAATACAATTAACGGCCAAAGGGCAGGTAGGACCTCTCTCCATGGGGCATAGTGATGCAATGGAAATAGCCTTGGCGCTAAAGCTAAAGGCTGAGAAATCATCAGAACTGAGCTCTCTATTAAACATAAAACATCCGGAAATTGGACCAGTTGCCATGAGTGCAAGTCTGAATGGTTCAGCTGATAAGTTAAAATTGCAAGGTGTTAAACTTAGAGCGGGTAACCCAAGTACTTTATCGCTTCAGGCTGACGGCTGGATAGCCTGGGATAAATTAGCGTCAGACTCCCCACAGCAAACAACTGACTTTACAATTCGAACGCATACTCCTTCGATTAAAGAGGCAGCATATTTATATGGTGAATATTTACCGGATTTTGGTGCTACTAAAGCCTCTATGCGTATACATGGCAAAGGCATGGTACTGAAAGGGGACGATATGGCTATGCAAATAGGAACTAAGGACAGCTTATTATTAAAAGTTCAGGGGAAGGTCGCACAAATCTTTATGACTGATTTATTTTATAAAGGTATTTCTCTCACAGCTAATTTGAGTGCTAAAAGTACTAGTCAGCTATCTAAACTGTTAGAAAATAATGAAATCCCTGATATTGGTCTCTTATCTGGGAAGTTTATGATTAAAGGCGATTCAAATACCTTACGCATTCCACAGCTTACACTTTCTGCGGGGCGCAAAAAACAACTGATGTTATCAGCATCAGGAAAAGTAGCTGAAATACCGCTACGCACACAGGCCCCAGCTAGCGGGGTAGATATAGCGCTGGCTGTCACTGCACCTAATACGACAGATTTATCAGTGGCACTAGGGACTGAAGTACCTGATTTAGGACGCTTAGAAATTAAGGGTCGATTGATGGATTATAAGGGGGTTTTTGCCATCAAAGAGCTTATTATGACTGCTGGCAATCAGAACCAAACCGCTGTTAGTATTAATGGCTCAATCGAAGATGTGCTTTCCAAAAACAGCTTGCAAATGAGACTTATGTTTGATGAAAAAACACTGCTTAAATTATTTGATTTACATCCGCTTCCGGAATTAGGAAAATTAAAAGGAAGTGTGTTGCTCTCAAATGCAGGGGGAAGTTTTGCTATAAAAGATCTAAAACTAGAGTCAGAAAATTCAGCGCTTATAAATGTCAACATCAACACGGCTGTGAGTAATGACGTTAGTAAGACGGATGACTTCCGTTTAAATGCGGATATTTCTATTGAAAACCCAACTTTATTTGGCAAATTATTTTCTGCCGATTTATCCGGCATCAGTCTTATTTCTGCTTCTGGGCTAATTAGTGGTAACAAAGACAGAGTAACCTTTAAAGGTAATAGCTTTGTTGGTAGAACAAGGTTTAACAGCGAGCTTGTATTTTCTCTTCTTAATAAGAAAGTTAAAATTTCAGGAATAATCAATAGCCCGAATTTATTTGTCGAAGATTTTGGTCTTTCTGCTGCACAAACTCAAACTACTAAAGCGGAAAAAGCAGTGCTATTCAGTCGTGCTCCTTTACCATTACAATCTTTGCACAAAGTAGATCTGGATTTACAGCTCAGGATATACAAAATAACGGGTATAAAGTATAAGCTAGACAGAGTTAATATTGATTTGTTATTACAAAACGGTAAATTAACAGCTAACCCGGTTAAATTTATTTTTTCCGAGGGGCATATATTAATGAATATAGACATTGATGCCAAGGAAAAACCTGAATGGTCATTGAATATACACACTGATAACATGCAGCTCAGTAAGCTTTTTGGACAACAAGCTAGCTCAGCTCCAATTGAAGGTAAACTTGATTTTGTTGTTGACACAACAACTGTGGGCACCAGCGCACATGAAATTGTAGCAAATTTAAATGGAGAAGTTGGTTTCACACTAGAAAATGGGGGAGTCACTAGAGGTCTTGTGGAGCTAATTTTTCT
>WTCM01000173.1 GCA_013138595.1 Methyloprofundus sp.
AAAGCAATGGCTGAAATAATAAAAGCACCTGAAATAAAACTAAGCATTCCAGTAACAAAAACAATGCCTACTAAAATATCTTGTTGAAAATCGGTCATTTATATATCCTATCAAGTGGTTTAAAAAACAGTTTAATAACTTGAGGTTCAGTATACAGAAGCATAAAAAACTAACAATACCCACTTATATATCTAGTTTGTTTCCTATAAGAAAACAATTAATGCAATAATTGTCATCAGCTTGTCATATAAAGCCCTCAGTCTAAACACCATCCGCCCTGCACTTTTCTAAATTCACCTAAAAACTCTAATATGCTTAATATTATTTGGATTTTCTTCTTTATGAGCGCTTTTATCACAGCACTTTTTAAATTAATTTTTTTGGGTGATCAATTAATATTTGGTGAAATAATGACAGCATTATTTGCCATGTCTAAAACAGCTTTTGAAATATCCATAGGCTTAACTGGGGTCTTAGCCTTATGGCTGGGTATTATGCAAATAGGCGAGCGCAGTGGTTTTATTGCTTTATTAACCCGTGGTTTAACCCCTTTATTTGGAAAATTAATGCCCGATATTCCAGCCAATCACCCTGCCCTGGGCGCAATGGTAATGAATATCTCGGCGAATGCACTGGGGCTAGATAATGCGGCGACCCCCTTGGGTATTAAAGCGATGCAAGAATTGCAATCTTTAAACCCGAATAAAGAGACGGCTAGCAATGCACAAATTCTATTTTTAGTGATTAATACCTCCGCAGTCACGCTGTTCCCTGTGACCATTTTTACTTACCGCGCACAAATGGGAGCGACTCACCCTACCGATGTGTTTATCCCTATTTTATTAGCCACCTATTTTTCGACACTTTGCGGGCTGCTGGCAGTTGCTTGGGTACAAAAAATCAACTTATTGGATAAAACCATCTTAGCGTATTTATCAGGCTTTACCGCATTCGTTGCTAGCATCATTGTTTATTTTTCTCAGCTAAATCAAGCGGATATGCTATTTCAATCAGCACTTATTAGTAACCTAATTTTATTTAGCTTGATTATTGTCTTTATTAGCAGCGCGGCCTATCAAAAAATAGATGCTTATGAGGCTTTTATCGTGGGTGCAAAGGAAGGCTTTCAAACAGCGATAGGCATTATTCCTTATCTGGTTGCCATGTTAGTCGCTATTGGTGTTTTTCGTGCGAGTGGGGCTTTGGATCTATTAATGGATGGCTTACGCTATGCGGTCAACTTAGCTCATTTGGATCCACGTTTTATTGATGCCATGCCAACCGCTTTAATGAAGCCCTTTAGTGGCAGTGGCGCACGCGCGATGATGGTAGATACCATGCAAACGTATGGCGCAGATTCCTTTGCAGGACGTTTATCCTCTATCGTGCAAGGCAGCACGGAAACAACTTTTTATGTGTTAGCGGTTTACTTTGGTTCTGTGGGGATTAAAAATATCCGTCATGCGCTGGCCTGTGGCTTGATTGCAGATTTTGCGGGGATTATTGCAGCTATTTTTATTGCTTATTGGTTTTTTTCGTAATGACGCTAAGCTAGCGTTACATTTCTGACAGGCAAAAAAAATGCCCTTAAGTTGGTTTGGCAACTAAGAGCATAAAAAACTTTATAACAGTCTGAACTTGGAGGTAAGAGTGCTTTATTCAAAAGTTGCCGCTATTCTATCGAAATAAAGCTCTGCTGAAAATGTGACATATTGTCACGCGACAGATTGTCGCACCTAGCATATTGTCTTACCCTCTCTAATTTAGTTTATTTCAACGGAACCCAACTACTATAAAAAATATGATTCATTTTTTGCATAATCAAAGCCACTAATTTAACAAAGCCATCCATCACAAAATGAATCTTGCTCGGTCTGACTATATCCACAAATAAACAGTAGCGCGCTTCGTCCGTTTGATTAAATGATTGATGCGATAAAGTGTCATCAAAAATAAACATTTTACTGTTATTCCAGTGATTCTCTACGTCACGTACTTTTATATAGGTATCAGGGCTTTTAATATCATTAATATTGTAAAGCACTCTAATGGTGGTTCTTAAAGGGCCATAATGCTCATCGGTGGATTCTTTTTTATTGAATACAGACACGCCAATGGTTCTCACATATTTATACTTTTTATGGAAAGCAGGCACGGTTAAGAAATTATCAATATTTTTGCCATACCATTGAAAGAAAATCATACTTCTACGGATTTTTTTAGCACGGCTGGAAATCGCATCTACAATCTTTTCTTCTTCAACCGCCGCTAATAATTCTTGAATTTCCGCTTGGCAATCTTCGGGTAAATCCTCTAATTGGTAGATTTTTTTATTAATATACGGCAGTGCTAAAATATCCATTAAGATATTAAACGGCGATAAAGCCCAGGTCGGTACGCCATTACCAAAAAAGTAACGGTATAACATGCGCCCATCAATATGGCTGTTACGACTCACATCATAAGCCCCACATAAAACATAGAACAAAATCGCTTCGGGCAAGAAATAAGTCACTAGGGCTAAAAATGCAAACCATATAGTCGATTGCATTAAAAATTTCTTTTTGCGTTTTGCTTCAAACTCTTGCTTATCCATCGAGTCTCCTGATGATTAATTGAAATAGTAAAACCTTACAAATTTTAGGTACATTACCAGAAATAGCGTTTTTTGCTTGCTTTATCATTTGTACATTTAGCAGGCACAGCGTAAAATCAATACAATTATAAAGTGACCCAGCACTCTGGGCTACCGTAAAATCAAAATAGCGCATTCCTTATGACGACACAGCAAGATTCAGCAAGTAAAGCCCCCCAAAAAATGCCCGGCGGATTACCGCTAATTGGACATATGATCCAGTTTGGTAAAAACCCTTTTGAGTATATGACTCTACTCAGAAAAACCTTGGGAGAAATTGGCGAATTCCGCATGTTTCATCAAGAAATGGTGTTACTCACAGGGCCTGAAGGCAATGAAGCCTTTTTTCGCGCCCCTGATGATCAGCTAGATCAAAATGAAGCATATAAGGTGATGACTCCAATTTTTGGTAAAGGCGTGGTATTTGATGCAGAGCCTCATATTAAAGATCAGCAATTAAAAATGCTAATGCCTATGTTGCGCGATAAACCCATGCGCACCTATTCAAAAATTATTGTTCAAGAAGTAGAAGAAGCGGTTAAAGATTGGGGCGACACGGGCGAAGTAGATTTACTCGCCTTTATGAAGCAATTGACCATTTATACCTCCAGTCATTGTTTATTAGGCGATGAATTCCGTTATGAACTGAATGAAGAATTCGCACATCTTTACCATGATTTAGAAAATGGGATGCACCCGCTTGCTTTTATCTTTCCTTACCTGCCGATTCCTATTTTACGTCGCCGCGATAGAGCGCGTGTACGCTTGCAAGAGCTAGTCACAGAAATTATAGAAAAGCGTGCAAAAAGCGATAAAAAAAGCGAAGATGCTTTCCAAATGCTGATTGATGTTCGCTATGACGATGGCACTCCGCTGTCTCCCCATGAAATCACAGGTATGTTAATTGGTACCTTGTTTGCAGGGCATCACACCACCGCAGGTACAGCGACTTGGATTACTTTAGAACTCGCACGTAACCCTAAAGAAATGGAGCGAGTATTAGCAGAATTTGACACTTTATACGGGCATGATGGCGAAGTGACTTTTCAGTCATTACGTGAAATCCCTGTCTTTGAACGAGTCATTAAAGAGGTATTACGTTTACATCCGCCGCTGATTTTTCTGATTCGTAAAGTGGCTAAGGATCTAAAATTTAAAGATTATATTATTAAAGCGGGTAAATACGTGTGTGTCTCACCGCGTGTTTCGCACCGTATTCCTGAAATCTTCCCAGATCCTGAAAAATTTGACCCAGACCGTTTTACCGAAGAGCGTCAAGAAGATGCTACGCCCTTTAGCTGGGTTGCTTTTGGTGGTGGCCGCCACAAATGCAGTGGTAATGCCTTTGCGATGTTACAGCTAAAAGCGATTTATGCGATTCTATTGCGCCGCTATAACTTTGAATTAGTGGGTGAACCAGATAGCTATCAAGACGATTATAAGCAAATGGTGGTACAACCTGGCTCACCTTGTATGGTGCGTTACACCAAACGTGACACGATAGCAGAAACTAATACGGCTGCAACAGAGAGTAATACAACGGCTACAGCAAGTCC
>WTCM01000042.1 GCA_013138595.1 Methyloprofundus sp.
AGGAAAAACAGTTATGACTAAACTTATTTGCCAACGCATTATGCTTAAGCTAAGTGGCGAAGCATTAATGGGCGAACAAGGAAAAAGTATCGACCCTAGCATCGTCAATCGCTTAGCGACAGAAATCAAAGAACTCTGTGATGCAGGTCTACAAGTTGGTTTAGTCATAGGTGGAGGAAATATTTTACGCGGTGCAGAACAGGCTACCGAAGGTTTAAACCGTGTCACGGCTGACCAAATGGGCATGCTTGCTACGGTAATGAATGCCCTCGCCATGCAAGATTCATTAGAATTTTTAGGTCAGCCCGTACGCGTCATGAGCTCACTAAAAATCAACCAAGTCTGTGAAGACTATGTACGCCGAAAAGCGGTCAGGCACTTAGAAAAAGGGCGTGTAGTTATTTTTGCCGCAGGTACAGGTAACCCTTTTTTTACCACCGATTCAGCGGCAAGTTTACGCGCTATTGAAATTAATGCCGACCTAATGATTAAAGCAACTAAGGTTAAAGGCGTTTATTCAGCCGACCCTGAAAAAGTTGCCGATGCAAAATTTTACCCCAAATTAACGTATAACGAAGCACTAGATCAACGCTTAAACGTCATGGATACCACAGCATTAGTACTCTGCCGTGATAATAATTTACCCATGCGTGTAATGAATATTTTTGAATCAGGTGCAGTCATGCGTTTGATGCAAGGCGAAGAAATAGGCTCGCTAATAGAGCAAGGATAATAAAATGATTAATGATATTCAACAAGATGCTGCTGGTAAAATGGGCAAAAGTATTGAAGCCCTGAAAAAAGGTTTTATTAAAATTAGAACAGGTCGTGCTCATCCTAGCTTATTAGATCAAGTCATGGTCTCTTATTATGGTTCTGACACACCTTTATCTCAGGTGGCAAATGTCGCTGTCGATGACTCAAGAACTCTATCTGTCACACCTTGGGAAAAAACCCTAATGCAAGCGATTGAAAAAGCGATTATGTCTTCGGATTTAGGTTTAAATCCTGTGACTAATGGTAATGTGATTCGTGTGCCTCTACCGATGTTAACAGAAGAGCGTCGCCGCGATTTAGTCAAAATTGTTAAAGCGGAAGCAGAAAGTGGACGTGTTTCTATTCGTAGTATCCGTCGTGATGCCAATTCTGAAATCAAAGAAGCCTTAAAAGAAAAAATGGTCTCTAAAGATGAAGCACACGCTGGTGAAGAAAAAATACAAAAAATTACTGATCAATACATCAAGCAAGTAGAAGCACTTTTAGAAGAAAAAGAGGCTGACTTACTATCGATATAAGGCGGAGCGCTATGCAGGCTGACTTATCAGAGCAACAAACAATCGACAAATCACATTACCCCAAACATATTGCCATTATTATGGATGGCAATGGTCGCTGGGCGCAAAAACGTCATTTACCACGCGTAATGGGTCACCCTGCGGGCGTTAAAGCCGTTAAACGTGTGGTTAAGTTTTGCGCGGAAGAAGACATACAAGTGCTGACTTTATTCGCATTTAGTAGTGAAAATTGGCGCAGACCACAAGAAGAAGTCTCTAAATTAATGGGGCTTTTTATGGCTACCATGCAAAAAGAAGTCAACCGCTTAGATAAAAACAATATACGTTTACGCTTTATTGGTGAACGTCACGAATTTTCTGAAAAGCTACAACAGAAAATGGCAGACAGTGAACAGCAGACCGAAAATAATACTGGCTTAACATTGGTGATTGCTGCTAACTATGGTGGTCATAGGGACTTAACTTTAGCCATGCAAACGATAGCCCAGCAAGTTAAAGAAGGAAAAGTGGCTCCTGAAGAAATAGATGAAGCTATGATTGCCAATACTTTATCTATTCCCGACTTACCTGACCCTGATTTATTTATTCGTACTGGTGGTGAAAAACGTATTAGTAATTTCCTGTTATGGCAATTAGCGTATGCAGAATTTCATTTTACGCAAAAGTTATGGCCTGATTTTAATGCGGCAACGATGCAAGAAGCGATTGATGATTTTTTAACCCGTGAGCGCCGCTTTGGGCGTACCAGTGCACAAGTGCAAAATAAGCCCGAATAAATCCATGTAGGATGGGTAGAACGGCATGTCTTTTTAGGCGCGCAGGAGAACCCCATCATAAGCTGGATAAAATGATGGGGTTCTCTTCGCGCTCTCACGAATTGCACAAAAAACGCTCTACCCACCCTACACATATCCCCTTTTCTAACCCACAAAAAAACAATAAAAAATGTTACTTCAACGTGTAATGACAGCTTCGGTACTAGCACCTTTAGTGGTGTTGGCGATATTCTTTCTCCCGCATTCATATTTCTCCTTACTCTGGGCTATTATTTTATTAGCAGCGGCTTGGGAATGGACAAATCTAGCGAATGTAAAATCAATCGTAGCTAAAATTTTATTTTTACTCGTCTTGATTGCGCCTATGTTACTACTGCATTTTTGGACACAATTACTTGAAGCTCTAGCACAACTCACTAACTGGCCAGAAATTAGAAATTATTCAGGAGTCATAGAACTACTGATGATTCCTGCCGTTTTATTCTGGGTTTGGATGATGCTTAGAATTCGTAAATTCAGTGGCAATATACAAAGCGTTGAAGTCAGTCAAATGAAAAAGCTTGTCATGGGTGGCAGTGTTATTTTAGCGGCTTGGCTTTTCTTATCACGCTTAATGGTACTTGAAGAACCAGCGATGACCTTATATTTCTTTCTATTAATTTGGGCTGCCGATATTGCTGCTTATTTTTCTGGGAAAAAGTGGGGAGTCACTAAGTTAGCCATTGAAATAAGCCCAGGAAAAACCGTTGAAGGTATGTATGGCGCACTGGCTTCAGCCGCACTTATGGGGCTAGTTTTCACCCTGTACTTTGGCTTTTCAATCCTTAGTATTATCGACTTTATTTTACTATCGATTATCACTGTACTGGTGTCTATTTACGGCGACTTATTTTTTAGTGCCGCAAAACGTTTACGGGGTGTAAAAGACAGCAGCTCTTTACTTCCAGGACATGGCGGTTTATTAGATCGTTTAGACAGTATCATTGCAGGCATTCCCGTTTTTTACGCGGGCATTTGGTTTATACGTTGGATGTACTCATGAAAAATATAACAATACTTGGTGCAACAGGCTCTATTGGGGTTAGCACATTAGATGTCGTCAAACGTCACGCAGATAAATATCAAGTCACCGCTTTAACCGCTAATAGCAATATTGATGTGCTGTTTGAGCAATGCCTAGAATTCAAACCTGAATATGCGGTTGTTGTTAAGGCTGACAAAGCAGAAGAATTTAAAGCTAAAATTGCAGGCACGGCAATAAGTAATATGACGGTCTTATCGGGTGCCGATGCATTGATAACCGTTGCAACTTTAGAGCAAGTAGACTCTGTCATGGCAGCGATTGTCGGTGCGGCAGGTTTATTATCGGCACTAGCCGCCGCTAAAGCAGGTAAAACTATCTTACTTGCCAATAAGGAATCACTGGTGATGTCAGGTGATATTTTTATGCAAGCCGTCACAGATGCAGGTGCTGTTTTATTACCGATTGATAGTGAGCATAATGCTATTTTTCAATGTATGCCTGCTAATTACACCGCTGGGCATGATGCCCCGACGGCTAGGCGTATTCTATTAACTGCTTCAGGCGGTCCGTTTAGAACCACGCCTATCGACCAATTAGATGATGTAACTGTAGATCAAGCCGTTGCTCATCCTAAATGGAGTATGGGGCGTAAGATTTCGGTCGATTCAGCGACTATGATGAATAAAGGGTTAGAGCTAATTGAAGCTTGCCTCTTATTCAATATGACACCTGAACAAATTCAAGTCGTGATTCATCCACAAAGTATTATTCACTCCATGGTCGATTATGTCGATGGCAGTGTCTTAGCGCAAATGGGTAACCCTGATATGCGTATTCCTATTGCGCATGCAATGGCCTGGCCGGAGCGTTTTGACTCAGGCGTTGCACCGCTGGATATTTTCGGCGTACAACAGATGGATTTTGAACCTGCTGATTTACAGCGTTTTCCTTGTTTACGTCTTGCAATGGAAGCGATTTCAGCGGGTGGCATTATGCCTACCGTCTTAAATGCAGCGAATGAAATTGCGGTTGAAGCTTTTTTAAATGAGCAAATACGCTTTACTGATATTCCTGTGGTGATTGAGCAAAGCATGGCTAAATTTAGCGCGACGCAAGCGGACACGATAGAACATATTTTGGACGCTGATCAACAAGCGCGCGAACAAGCTCACCAAGCGATTAAAGCACTTTAAGTTTAATGGATACTTTACATACAGTTTTTTACTTTATTGTCGCACTGGGTTTATTAGTTGCTATCCATGAATTTGGACACTTTTGGGTGGCAAGAAAAACAGGCGTAAAAGTCTTACGTTTTTCTATCGGCTTTGGCAAGGTACTCTGGAAATACCAAAAAAATAGCGACTCTACTGAATATGTTTTCGCACTGATTCCTTTAGGCGGCTATGTCAAAATGGTCGATGAACGTGAAGGTAATGTTAGCTCTGCTGATTTACCTCACGCCTTTACACAAAAATCTTTATGGGCACGTACTGCTATTGTTGCCGCCGGGCCTTTATTTAACTTAATGCTAGCTGTACTGCTGTACTGGGCTGTTTTTATGCTCGGTGAAACAGGCATGCGCCCCATTGTAGGGACGGTTGCCGAAAGTACCTTAGCGGCACAAGCAGGCTTTGTCGAAGGCGAAGAGGTTGTCTCTGTTAATGGTATTAAAACGCCGACATGGCAAGAAACCATGGAAACTTTATTTACCTCTGCAATGGATGCAGAAGAAGGCTTACCGATACAAGTTAAAACAGCTGACGGCATATTAATCACACATACCTTAGTGATTCCGCTCGCTATCAGCCAAGATCCTAAACTGCTTTTTACTGAACTAGGCTTAAAAGCATGGCAGCCTAAAATCCCACCTGTCGTAGGTAAAGTACTTGCAAATAGCGCCGCTGAACAAGCAGGTATCCAATTAGGTGATTTAATTCTTAGTGCCGATGGTGTTGAGTTTAATGACTGGATCGTCTGGGTAAAATATGTACAAAGTCATGCTGGAAAAATGATGCAGGTTGAGATTGAGCGTGATGGACAGCTTATCTCAGTATCACTCACTCCAGAAAGCAAGATTAAAAACGAACAAATTACGGGTAGAATTGGTGTAGGCGTACAAGTACCAGAGGGTTTACGAGACTCTATTATGGTTGAATACTCCCTATCCCCTATTGACGCACTGGTTGCGGCATTTAAACGAACGGGCTATTATTCACTCGCAACGGTCAAAATGATCGGTAAAATGTTTATTGGTAAAGCTTCGGTAGAAAATTTAAGTGGTCCGATTAGCATTGCACAATATGCGGGTAAATCTGCCGAAATGGGCTTAGTCTCCTTTCTAAAGTTTTTAGCCATTGTCAGCGTTAGCCTTGGTGTGCTAAATTTACTACCCATTCCTGTTTTAGATGGCGGACATTTATTGATGTTTGCTGTTGAGGCAATCAAAGGTAGCCCTGTGTCGGACAAACTGCAAATTATGTTCCAACAAATGGGTATGATTGCCTTATTAGCCTTAATGGGGCTTGCTGTTTTCTTAGATATAGAACGTTTATTTCAATAACCTAGAACAACTGTGTTCTTCATTATTTTATGGATTAATTATGAAAAAATTTTTACAGCCTTTATTAGTTGCTAGCTTATTGTTATCCCCTCTTGCACACGCTGAATTAACGGATACCAGCAATTTAAAAAAGACCCTAGAACAAAGAATGCCTTCGCTGAGCATAGAAAGTATTAAAGAATCTGAAATCAAAGGTCTCTATGAAGTCATCATGGGTGCAGATATTTATTACGCATCCGAAGATGGACGCTACTTAATTCAAGGCAGAATGTTCGATTTAGTCGATAAAATAGACCTAACCGAAGCAAAGGTTTCTGCCGCTAGAGCAAAATTAATCAATGCTGTCTCTAAAGACGATATG